>JAATFM010000217.1 GCA_015655195.1 Terriglobales bacterium | reverse complement strand
ATTGGTGGACCTGGTCGGGATCGAACCGACGACCTCTTCCATGCCATGGAAGCGCGCTCCCAGCTGCGCCACAGGCCCACATCGCGACGGGATACAACTTTTCTATTTTCGCCGCTTCGGGCCGATTCGTCAATGCTGCGTGTCTGCATTTGGCAGCAGCGCCGCCAGTCCTGCCACAATCACCGTCACGCCCTCTGAAAATCGGGAATCGTAGTTTGTGAACATCACGGTTCCGGCCTCGGCTGCCAGCGGATGAATATCCTTGTTCACCCGCTGCTCGCGCACAGCCAGATCGTAGTGTGGATTAGTCTGGTTCACAGCCAGTTGCGTCGCTTGCTCTTCAATCACAAATCCAACCGTGTAGCTGTAGAGTGTGCCCAGTCCCACAACGGCCTGTCGCAGTGTGAACCCTGCCCCGGTAAGCTTACGCAGACAGGCTTCCATCGGTGAGAAAAGCTCCGCATCGGTCAGATAGGTGCCACTGAACATCCTAGCCCCATCGCGGTAGCGCAGCAGTGTCTTGCGCAGCCCCGTGCAATAGCCGCAGGCCCACTCCTGCCAACTACTCCCGGCATCCCATCCCGTGCCGCCCTGCAGCGCCTCCCGAAGGACGTGCGTTGCCATCTCATCCAGCAGTTCCTGCTTATTTTTGAAGTGCCAATAGATGGCCGGCGCCTGCACTCCAAGCCTTGCCGCCAGCCGGCGCAAAGTCAGCCCTTCAAGACCGGTCTCGTTCAGCACTGCAAAAGCATCGCGGAGAATGATCTGGCGATCAAGCGGCATCAAAATAATTGTAGCATTGGTGATTTAACAATGTTAAGCTGTGCTTAACTTAGTTAAGGAGGCCTTTCCGATGAAAGCAGCAGTCGTCAACACCCTGGGTCAACCGCCGCAATATCAGGAGTTTGCCGATCCCATTGTCGGCGAAAATGAAGTGCTCGTCCATGTGAGTGCCGCGGGACTGCATCCGCTGGTAAGGTCCGTTGCCGCGGGCACGCACTATTCTTCCACCGGCGAGGTTCCTATCGTTCCCGGCGTGGATGGCGTCGGCACGCTCGAAGATGGTACGCGCGTCTACTTCGGGCTGGTCCGCAAGCCATGGGGCACCATGGCGGAACTCGCCGCCGTCCCGCGCTCTGCGCTGATTCCGCTTCCCGAAGGGCTCGACGAGACCCACGCCGCCGCCATCGGCAATCCGGGTATGTCGGCGTGGGCTTCCATCAAGGATCGCGCTGGCTTGGCCGCCGGCGAAACCGTCCTGATCCTCGGCGCCACTGGCGTTGCTGGCCAGCTTGCCATTCAACTGGCGCGCCACCTGGGCGCGAAGCGAATCGTTGGTGCTGGGCGGAATGTGGAAGCGCTTGCGGGCGCGGGGCTGGACAACATCATCGCACTCACCGAGTCGGAAGATGAGCTTCGCAAGGCCTTTGCGGAAGAAGCCGTGCAGGGGGTTGACGTTGTGATCGATTACCTCTGGGGCCGACCCACGGAGTGGCTGATCGAGGCGCTGGCAAAGAACTATCATCACGACCGGTCGCCCTCGACGCGCTGGGTGGAAGTGGGATCGAGTGCCGGCCCAAACATCACCCTGCCCGGCGCCGCGCTACGCGCCATCGACCTCAAGCTGCTGGGTAGCGGCTTTGGAGCCGTGCCGATTGAGCGGATTTTTACGGCCATCTCTTCGATCTTTGCGGCAGCGGCGGCGGGCGCGGTGACGATTGACGTGGATGCGGTTCCGCTCTCGGACGTGGAAGCCGCGTGGGGTCGCGGCGAAAAAGGCAAACGCATTGTTTTCATGCTCTAACGGTATTCGAATTTCACTTTTCGCAGCCGTTACGCCGTCCACCGAACACACCGATCCAGAACCTTCCCGAAAGATTTCCGGGAACACTTTGGATGGGTTCCGGTGTCTAACGTTAATAGATATGGCAGCGCGGGGATTTCGGTCTCCGCGCCGATTGCGATAAGGTGGAGGAAACTGACTTTGCAGGCGGACCTCACCATGGGCAATCTGGCCAGCGCGCTGGCGCTCCAATCCGACGAAGTGGCTCTCATTGCGGAGTTGCGGGCGGGTTCGGAGGATGCTTTTGCCTGGCTGATCGCGCGCTACCACCAGCCCATCTACTCTCTGTTGGCGCGCACAGTGCACGACCGTGCTGATGCCGCCGACCTCACGCAGGAGGTCTTCGTCAAGGTCTTCCGCGGGGTTTCGAGCTTTCACGGTGAGTCGTCGCTGCGAACGTGGATCTACCGCATCGCGTTGCGGGAAGCCTCGAACCAGCGCCGCTGGTGGATGCGCCACAAGCAGCAGGAAGTACCGATCGAGCAGGAGATATGCGAAGGCAATTCCGCCACGCCGATACGGGTCAGGGAAATGCTCGTCGATCCTGCCGAGTCGCCCTTTGACCTTGCGCTGCACGCCGAAAATCGTGTCCGTGTGGAAGCCGCGTTGGCCCGGGTACCGGAGCCATATCGGACAACGCTGATCCTGCGCGACATCGAGGGTTTTGTTTACGAGGAAGTTGCCGAGATCCAGGGTGTGAACCTGGGAACGGTCAAGTCGAGGCTGGTCCGCGGGCGGGCCTGCCTCAAGACGATACTGACGGCGGACGGGCACGACAAGATGCCCGCCGCTAAGAAATCCGGTGCTGGCAGGCTGGAGATTGGTTTTGGGGAGGAGGCACGATGAACGGCTGCGCGGCAATGCAGAAAATTTTTTCCGAGTATCTTGACGGCCGGCTCACCGGTTCCGAGATGCAGCGTATTGCCTCTCACATTGAGGCGTGCTGGGAGTGCGCAGGCGAGTGGACGGAGCTGCGCAGGACGCAGGCATCGATGGCCTCGCTTGGCCCCGTCAAAGAGCCGGCGGACCTGCTGCTCAGGATTCGCGTGGCGGTGAGCCAGGAACGCGCCCGCAGCCGCAGAAGCAACACGCAGACGTTGCGTCTTGCCTGGCGCAATTCGGTGCGACCGTTTGTGCTCCAAGCCTCGGCTGGCTTTGCCAGCGCCGTGTTGCTGCTCGGCACGGTGGCCGTCATGGTTGGAATCGTAAGCAGCCCGCCCATGGCGCAGGCCGGTGACGAGCCGCTCGGCGACTCCACCGCGCCGCGGCTGCTCTACTCCATCGGCGGCTCGGGCGACAGCCAGATTGCCGCGTTGTCCAGCCCCGTGGTCGTCGAAGCCTATATCAACGGCCAGGGCGCGGTCTACGACTTTCGCATCGTCTCCGGCCCCAATGACCCGCAAACTCGCGCCATTGTGCAAAATATGCTGCTGGTGAGCAAATTCGCGCCGGCGCGCTTCTTCGGCCAGCCGGTGCGCGGCCTCGCCGTGCTTTCCTTCTCCGGCGTCTCCGTCCGCGGATAAAAGCCCGTCTTCCTCCCAACTTCCGTTTGACCCTGCCGGGCAGTCTAACTAGACTTCAAGGCAGGGTTCCGTTCATGTCATTGCGTTCGTTTTCGTTTTCCGCCGCTCTGGTTGGCGCGCTTCTGGCGCTCGCAGCGGCTCCAGCTTCCTCCCAGAAACAATCGTCCAGCAGTTCTTCCTCCACCGGACCGGGCGTCGGTCCGGGCTTCCAGCGGGAAAAAGCGCCGTCGCTGGTCGATCCGGCCGGCCCGACGATCTCGCTCATCAGCTCCGAGCAGGTCTTCTTCATGGCCTCCGCGCTCAACGCCTGTGGCTACGACGAAGGGCTCGACGAGAGTTCGCCGATCCGCAAGAAAATCCGCGAAGAGATTAACCAGACGCTCGCCGCCAGCGAGGACGCGCGCAAAAAGCGCGACGCGGTCTGCCTTTACGTCACGCAGCACCGCCTGACGGGCACCGAGCGCGACATCTCGCAATACATCTCGCTGGCTCTCTATCTCACCCCCCCGCCGGAGCTCGAAACCGCCGTCGAGCTCACCGAGATGCCGCCGGACGCGACCCAGGTCGTCGAAATCGTGCCGCTGCTCCGGGATTTTGCCGCGGCCATTGACCTGCACGGCATCTGGCTCACCCTTCGCCGCCCCTACGACAGCGAGATCGAGCAGGTTCACGATCCGCTCACGAAGATGATCGTCAATACGGACCTCTATCTCAAGATGCCCGCCGCGATCTACGATGGCCGCCGCTTCGTCGTTGTCATCGAGCCAATGCTCTCGCCGCGGACGGTCAATGCGCGCATCTACGGCACCGATTACGTTGTGGTGCTGGCGCCCGTGAATGGCCAGATTCGCATCAACGACGTGCGCCACACCTACTTGCACTACATCATCGAGCCGCTGCTTCTTTCGCGCTCGAATGCCGTCGACCGCACACAGCCGATTCTCAAAGTCATCCACGACGCGCCGCTTGATTTTCGTTACCGGAACGACGATGTGGCACTGACCATCGAGTGCCTCATCAAGGCCATTGAGGCGCGCACCATGGACACCGGCATTCCCGACTACAAGATTCCCGCCGGCGTGGACCGCTCCGAGCTGCCGCGTTACGAGGGTGAGCGCCACCAGGTGGAAGTCAAGCAGGAGACTGTGCGCCTGGCCACCGTGCGCCACGACATGACGCAGGGCTATGTGCTGACGCAGTATTTCTACGAGTCGCTGCTCCAGTTCGAAAAGGACCCCGCCAGCCTGCGCGACGACATCGGCGAGATGGTTTACAGCATGGATGTGGACCAGCAGGTAAACCGCGCCAAGCATCTCGAATTCGACAAGGAAGCCGACGAGGATGTGCTGAGCCGCTCAAAGCCGCGCAAGCTCGAAGGGCTGGACCTGGCCGAGGCCCGTTTGCGGACCGGCGACCCGGCCGGCGCAGCATCGTTGGCGCGTCCGTTCCTCTCTGAAAACACCACGAACAGCCTTCAGGCCGCCTCCGACGCCGCTCACGCCAATTATGTGCTGGCCCGCGTGGCGGTAATGACCGGTCATCCAAGCGAGGCGATGGAGCGCTTCCAGAGCACGGTTGACACCAGCAAGGAGCCGAGGCTGCTGGCTTGGTCGCACATCTACATGGGCCGCATGTACGACCTTGCCTGCAAGCGCGACGACGCCGTGGACCAGTACAAGCTGGCGCTTGCCAACCGCGACGGGCAGCTCGACACGCGGCTGGCGGCGGAGCGTGGCGTCAAGACCGCGTATGCCGTGAACGGCCACACCTGCCAGGATGAAGATGCCGACGACACCGATCCTAAGGCCGACCCGAAAGCCGATCCCAAAGCTCCCGCCCCCAAACCGCGGTAACTGTTATCGGTCTGGCAACTGTCATGGGTGCCTCAGGTCCCTCGCATTCGGGGATCTGGGATAGCTGGGTGTCGGGTTCCGGCTGCCCCACATTTCGCTTTTGAGATGTGAGATGCCGCAGCCCAACCCTCCCGACCGGGTGTCCCACCCTCGCGGCGTCTTTGTTTTTGCGGCTAGGGTGGGTTGGCAATTGCAAACTGCATTACTACCGCCGTGAGGCTATCTGCATTCCGGAAACGTCAAGGAATGTACACTGGCAAGCGCGGAGTTGAGGAGAGCGCATGGCAACACAGGTGAGCGGTCTTGAAGCGGCGCTCGGGCATGGTTTTTCGCGGCCCGCGCTACTCTTGCGAGCGCTCACCCATCGCTCCCTCCTGCACGAGAAATCCGTGCCTCCGGAAACGGCCATTCCGCAGGCGACAACCCAACGCGAGCAGCCCGGCGAAGGCAGCTCCGGCGACAACGAGCGTCTCGAATTCCTCGGCGATGCAGTGCTCGGCCTGGTCGTTGCCGAAGCGCTCTTTCTGCTGCATCCCGAATGGTCCGAGGGCGAACTGACCCGGATGCGCGCGCAGCTCGTGAGCCGTCAGCATATCGCGCAGGTGGCGGCGGAAATCGATCTCGGCAGCTACATCCGGCTCAGCAAGGGGGAGGACCGCAGCGGCCTGCGTCTCAAGAGCACCGTGCTCTCGAACGCGATGGAAGCCGTGCTGGGAGCGCTCTTTCTCGATGGCGGCATGGAGCCGGTGCGCGCCTTCATCCGGCGCCACGTGATGGGCGAAGCCGCCGAGCAGCTAGCCCGCGAGATGCGCTCCGGCGATGCGCTCGGCAACTACAAATCCGCGCTGCAGGAGCACCTGCAAGCCGCCCACGCCGGTACGCCGGTCTATCGCGTCAAGAGCGAGAGCGGCCCCGATCACCGTAAGCGATTCCTCGTCGAAGTGCGGCTCAAGCCCCCGGCGGGCGAGCCCGGCGCAAGTGAACCGGGTAAGCCGCTGGCTCGCGGGCTGGGCAGCACCAAGAAGCATGCCGAGCAGGATGCCGCCCGCCGCGCCCTTGCCAAACTGGCCGCAAACGGCGCGGGAGAGCAGGTATGAACGCGGCTGCCGAAAGCAGAATCGAGTCCGACAGCGGACCCGGCGCCGCGAACCAGACTGGCGCTGGCCCCGCAAGCCACGCCAATGCCGGTCATCTCCGCCTGCATCTCCCCACCGTTCCCGACGCCTTCGCCTCGCTGATGCGAACCATCATCGTCGCGCTCTTTCTGCTCACCTTTGTGCTGCAAACCTATCTGATTCCCTCCGAAAGCATGGAGCGCACTCTGCTTGTCGGCGATTTTCTGCTCGTTAACCGGCAGGTCTTTTCGCCCTCCGGCGATCTGACGCGCTGGTTGATGCCATACCGCGAGCCCCGGCGCGGCGACGTCATCGTCTTTCACCATCCGCGTCCGCCGCTTCTCGTCAAACGCATCGTGGGCCTTCCCGGCGACCGCATCCGCATCCGCGACGGCCACGCCTGGGTGAACGGCGCGCCGCTCAGCGAGCCCTATGCCGTCTTCGACCCCGCCGCGGCCAACCCGGCGCGGGACAACTTTCCCGCCGCCATCTACTCCGACCCCGGCATCGACCTCGACTGGTGGCATTCGATGCAGTCGCTCGTGAAAAGCGGCGAGTTGACCGTGCCGCCGGGCCAGTATTTCGTCCTCGGCGATAACCGCAACCACTCCGCCGATTCGCGCTTCTGGGGCTTCGTTCCGCGCCGGGCGATCGTCGCCCGACCGCTGTTGATTTACTTCTCCGTATTGCAGCCCTCCGGCGATGATGCCGGGCAGGGCATGGATGATAGACTCGGACACAACAGAGAACTCACGGCAAAGCCTGCTGGATTCGCCCGCTGGGAGCGTATTTTCCGCATAGTTCGCTAGCCTTTGCCATTGCAGTTTCTGACGACGAATTCGAACGATAAATCCCGACGAATGAAGAAAACGAACACGCCAGAGCAGGACGCACCGCAGCAGGCCGGACAACAGACCGGAGAGACCTTCTTTGAGGCCGTTGCCAGCTACGCGGCCGTCTTCGTCATCGGGCTGTTCATCTTCAACTTCATCGGCCAGAACTTCGTGATTCCCTCCGGCTCCATGGAAAATACGCTGCTCGTCGGCGACCATCTCTTCGTGGACCGCATCACGCTCGCGCCGGGGCCGCACTGGATGCCGCTCGTGCATTACCGCGAGCCGAAGCGCGGCGACATCGTAGTCTTCATCAAGCCCGTAGCGGACGAAGTTCCAGGCCAGGACCAGCCGCAGTATCTCTATCTCGTCAAGCGCCTCATCGGCGTTCCCGGCGACCACATTCACCTGCACGACGGCGTGGTCTACGTGAACGGCGTGGCGCAGCCGTTTCCCAAGACCGGCTCCGACACGCCCGCCGACCCCATGGAACAGGTCTTTCTCGACGAGTTTCCCTCCGTACCGCCCGTGCCCCAGGAAGGCAACTACAAGACCGAGCAGTGGGCCCAGGAATTTTCCTCGCACATCGTGAATGGTGAGCTGGTGGTGCCTCCGGGCAAGTACTTCATGATGGGCGACCACCGGCACGACTCGGCGGACTCGCGTTTCTGGGGTTTTGTGCCCCGTGAGAACATCGTGGGCAGACCGGTTTTCAACTACTGGTCCTTCAAAGCGCCCGACGGGCAATACGAACAGACCGGCATCGGCAACACGGTTTCGTGGGTCGGCCACGTCGTGGTGCACTTCTTCAGCGATACGCGCTGGGGCCGGACTCTGAAAGTAATGCGATAAGGCAGGGACCAGAAAGCCCTCGCCGCTAAAGTACGATTAAACGAATGAACTCAGCACCAAAGCCAGATTCCCAGCCTGAGTCCGTGCAAGACTCGGAGCCAGCCACGCAACCGTGGCTGCGGCGCCACTACCGGCTGGTGCTGGCGTTCGCCGGGCTGGCCGCGGTTCTACTGCTCATCGTCGTGCCGCCGTTCATCGGCATCAGCCAGTACAAAAAGCACATCACGGAGCTGGTCTCGTCCTCCTTCGGACGGCCGGCGCGGCTTTCGTCCGTCGAGTTGCGGCTGCTTCCGCGCCCCGGCTTCGTTCTCACCGACCTGACCGTTGACGAAGATCCAGCCTTCGGCGGCGAGCCGATCCTGCACGCCAACACCGTCGTTGCGTCGATCCGCCTGCTCTCGCTCTGGCGCGGAAATCTGGCCCTCGACCGCATCAGCGTGGACGAGGCCAGCTTCAACTTGGTCCGCATCCCCTCCGGGCTCTGGAATGTCGATTCCTTGCTCCATACCGCCGGGCCTGTGACGGCCAACGGAGCGGCTTCCGGCGCAAAGCGCGCCCTGCCGTATCTTGAAGCCACCAACTCCCGCATCAACATCAAGTACGGCGCGGAGAAGCTGCCTTTTTCCATCACCGCCGCGGATGTTTCGCTCTGGCAGGAGAACGGAGCCTGGCGTCTGCGCCTGCGCGGGCAGCCGATGCGAACCGACATTCCCATCAACCAGGCCGATACCGGCATCGTGCGCCTGGAAGCCACGGCGCACCCCGCGGCAGAGCTCACCCAGATGCCGCTCGACCAGATGCAAATTCATCTGGACATGGACTGGCGGGAGGCGCAGCTCGGGCAGCTCTCGCGGCTCATTCTCGGCTCCGACGAGGACTGGCGCGGCGACCTGACCGGCGAGATGCACGTGGACGGCACCGCCGAGGCGGCAAAAGTCACCGCTCGCCTGCGTGCCAGCGGCGTGCACCGCGCCGAGTTTCCGCCCGTCGGTGCGCTGGACTTCGACGCCAACTGTGCTTTTCTCTATCGCTACAAGGCGCGGAGCCTCGAAAACATCGAGTGCGGCTCGCCGATCGGGCCGGGCCGGATGCGCCTCACCGGAAACCTGCCCGGTGCGCCTCTGCAGCCGCACCTTACGCTCGGGCTCGACCGTGTGCCGGCGCAGGCCCCTCTCGACCTGCTCCGCACGCTGCGCGGCAATCTCGACCAGAGCCTCACGGCGGAGGGCTCGCTGAGCGGCAGGATGACTTACGCGCCGGAGACAACGAAGGCGGCAGCGGAACCAGCGCGGCGTCCGGAGAAGACTCACGGCGCGCTTGCCAAGCCACTTTCCGGCCCACTTACAGGCAGCTTTACCGCCGACAGCGTGAAAATCTCGGGCGAAGGGCTTGCCGAGCCGGTCACCGTCACAAAACTCACCCTGGAGCCGGGGGCGCAGGAAGCCAATCAACCTCCGTCTCTAGCGGCCACGGCCTCTGTCCCTGCCGGCGCGCCCGTGCCGCTTGCTGCCTCGGCGCATCTGGCCCTGGCCGGCTTTGATGTAAGCCTTCGTGGTCCCGCCACGCTGGCCCGGCTGCGCGACCTGGCTCGCGCCGCGGGAATCGCGCAGGCCGGCGCGATGAGCCAACTCTCCGGCGAGCCCGCTGCGGTTGACATCCGCGTGGAAGGCCCGTGGATTGCGCCCGCGGACAGCGCCTTTGAACCGGCCGCAGAGACAGACAACGCTTCGAAGAAACTCTCTGGCTCGATTGCCCTGCGCAATGTAACGTGGAAGCCGGATTTCCTCGCCGGCCCGGTAGAAATTCTCTCCGCCACGCTGCGTTTTGACAGAGGCGAGGCGCGCTGGGAGCCGGTGAGCTTCAGCTATGGCGCCTCATCGAGCCCCGCCCCAACTGCCGCGTCAAGCCCTGCCGCATTGAGCCCCGCAGCAGCCGCGGTCAAAGGCACGGCGGCGATTACCACGCCGCTGTCCTGCGATCCGCCCGGCACCTGCACGGCACACTTTGCCCTGCACTTTGCCGCGCTCGACGCGGCCTCGCTCCAGGCCTCTCTGCTCGGAGTACGCGAACGGGGAACGCTGCTCTCCACGCTTCTCGACCGCTTTCGCTCCTCGCCCGCGCCAAAGTGGCCGCCGCTCGAAGGAACGATTGATGCGGGGTCGTTTACGGCAGGGACGTTTACCTTTGCCGCAGCCTCGGCAGATGTTTCCGTAAAGTCCGCCGGCGCGAAAATCACGAGCTTTGAGGCGCAGCTCCTAGGCGGCAGGATTCACGGTACCGGCTCGCTCGCTGCGCCCGCGGGCCAGAACAGCCAGGCCGGCAAGCCGTCCTACACTATCGAGGCCGCGTTTACGGGCGTCAACCCCGCTTTGGCCGGCGAGCTTGCCGGAGTCAAGGCCCGCGGCGGCCCGCTCGACGGCTCCCTGAAGCTCGATCTCGCCGGATTCACGGCGGCGGATTTGGCCGCGAGCGCCAAGGGCGAGGCAAAGCTCGACTGGCGCCACGGCGAGATTGCTGGCGAAGGCCCGGCTTTCACGCGCTTCGACCGCTGGACTGCCTCAGCCAGAATAGGCGATGGCAAAGTAACGCTCGGCGAGAACCGGCTACGCCACGGCTCGAAAGCCTCGCTGGCAGAGGGTTCTCTCAGCTTCGATTCCGGATCGAATCCGGCGCCTAAATTTACCCTCGCCTCACCACGCCGCTAACTCCGCGAACACCGCTAAAATCGAGCTATGCCTTCCCCGACTTCTTCCTCCCCCGTTCTCGTTCGCTGCCAGGGCCTGCTTTTCGACATGGACGGCATTCTCATCTCGTCGCTCGGCTCGGTGGAGCGGAGCTGGACGAAGTGGGCCAATATGCGCGGTATCGATCCGGCCTACGCGCTTAGCATCATTCACGGGCGGCGGGCGATTGAGAGCGCGGCGTTTCTCCGGCCCGACCTGGACTCGGCTCTAGAACTCAAGCTGATAGAGGAGATCGAAGTCGCCGACGGAGAGGGAATCGAGGTTCTGCCCGGCGTGCTGGAACTGCTTGGCAGCCTGCCCGCCCACCGCTGGACGGTCGTAACCTCCGCCACCGAAAAGCTGGCCCGTGCACGGCTGTCCGGAGCCGGGGTTCCGGTGCCGGAGCGGATTATCACCGCCGACTCGGTGGAAAAAGGCAAGCCCGATCCGGCACCGTATCTGGCCGGGGCCGTGCTGCTCGGCTTTGCGCCGGCAGACTGTGTCGTGATCGAGGACTCAGCCTCCGGCGTGCTGGCGGGCGAGGCTGCCGGCTGCACGGTGATCGCAACCACCTTCTCGCATGAGGCCGAGGACCTGAAGGCAGCGCGCTATCTGGTCCGCGATCTGACGGGGGTTGGGGTGAAGGCGGAGACAAATGCGCTGGAACTGAGCTTTGCGCCGCTGCTGCGGTAAGGGAAGCGGAGAGAGAGTGCACTGGAACTGGGGCACCCGGCATTTGTGCTATCCCATCCTTGCGCCGGAAAGAAGGCGCAAGGGTGGGCACGGAAATTTCTTTCCTATTTCCTATGTTCCTGCTCTATTCATTTGCCTCGACTTTGCGGCCATGTGTGTCCTGCAGCGGGCGGGCGTTCATGGGAAAGAGCACGCCAAATGTCCGCAACTGGTTGCGGCTGAGGCTCAGTTCCTGCTCGAAGACGAACCAGCGCACGCCTTCCGTGCAGGGCGGCACGGTGAGAGAGCCGGTATAGGTCCAGTAGCCCTTGTCTGCGGGCAGCAAACCGCCGGGGTTGATCATGTCCTTGATCTCGGTGGTTTGCCCGGCCTTGGGCAGACTGGGCCACAGCGCCGAAAGCACTGTGTTCGGATTGCCGCGGTCCTCGTTGAAGCGGACGGCGATGACCGCGAGCTTGCCGTCGGCGCTCTTGTGCAGCAGATGCACGACCATGTCGGAAATCCTGCCCTTCACAGCTTCCTCGGCGGGGTGGTGGAAGTGGAACTGCTCAAGCTCGTAGCGCGTGCCATCCACCACAATGTAGCTGCCCGGCCGCACGTGGGCCACGACCGTGTGGCCGTTGTTTTCAAGCGTGATAGAGCCGGCCATGTAGTGAAATTCGATGGGTTGGAGCGCCTTGTTGAGATGCGCGCCGCGAATATCGATCGGCGACTGTTCCTTGCCCGCCGAGCATGCCTTGTACGACGGGTCCAGCCTGCCCCAGTTGACCGGGCCGTATTTTCCGACGTAGTCCCACTTGGGCTCGGATGAGGACGGTGGCTGGGCTGGAGTTTGGGCTGGAGTTTGAGCCGTTGCGATAGATGTAACGGACAGGACCGCTGCCACGGCCAGAATCGAAAGACGCATTACGTGCTCCTTACTGAAACCAAGGTCAGATTTTAGACGATGGGGAATGGGATTAGAGGAGCGGGCCGGTTCGGGAATTGTTTTGTATCAGGGCACGACTGAAGTCGTGCCCTGATACAAAACAAGCCAAACTTTAGACACTATTCGCAAAAGCAAAAGGGAACTCATTTCGGAGTTCCCTTTCTACTTTCGTCTCGCCAACCGCTTACTTCGCGGCGGCAATGGCCTCAGCCTGCTCCTTGAGCGCGGCGGCCTTGTCAGTTGCCTCCCAGGTGAACTCGGGCTCGGAGCGGCCAAAATGGCCGTAGGCGGCCGTCTTCTGGTAAATCGGCCGGCGCAGGTTCAGGCTCTCGATAATGCCCTTGGGCGTGAGCGAGAAGTTCTTGCGGACAAGCGCCGTCAACTCGGTCGCGCCGATCTTGCCGGTGCCGAAGGTGTCGACCAGAACCGAAACTGGCTCTGCCACGCCGATAGCGTAAGCGAGCTGGACTTCGGCTCGGTCGGCCAGGCCGGCAGCGACGATGTTCTTGGCAATGTAGCGCGCCAGGTAAGCCGCCGAGCGGTCCACCTTTGTCGGGTCCTTGCCCGAAAACGCTCCGCCGCCGTGACGGCCCGCGCCGCCGTAGGTATCGACGATGATTTTGCGGCCCGTGAGGCCGGTGTCGCCCATCGGCCCGCCGATTACGAAGCGGCCCGTCGGGTTGATGTGGTACTTGGTGTGCTCGTCGAGCCACTCGGCTGGCAGCACTGCCTGAATGACGTGCTTGAGAATGTCGGCGTGCAGTTCCTCGTTGGAGACGCTCTCGGCGTGCTGGGTGCTGATGACGACCGCGTCAATGCGGACCGGCTTGCGGTTCTCGTCGTATTCCACCGAAACCTGGCTCTTGCCGTCGGGGCGCAGATAGGGCAGCTTGCCGTTCTTGCGGACTTCCGTCAGCCGCTTCGTCAGTTTGTGCGCCAGCGCGATGGGCGCGGGCATCAGCTCAGGCGTCTCGTTCGAGGCGTAGCCGAACATCATGCCTTGGTCGCCGGCGCCGCCGGTGTCTACACCCTGTGCGATGTCGCCGGACTGCTTGTTGATCGTCGAGATCACGGCGCAGGTATTCGAGTCAAAGCCGTAGAGGGCGTTGTCATAGCCGATAGAAGCCACAACACCGCGCACCAGCGACTGGAAATCGACGTAAGCCTTGGTGGTGATTTCGCCGGCAATCACAACGAGGCCGGTAGCGGTCAGCGTCTCGGCGGCGACGCGGCTGTAGGGGTCCTGCTCCAGGCAGGCGTCGAGAATCGCGTCGGAGACCTGGTCGGCGATCTTGTCGGGATGGCCTTCGGTGACGGACTCAGAGGTAAACAGGAAACGGTCGCTCAATTTTAGATTCCTCCCCAGTAAAGGGCATTATTCTAGTGACCTGCGACTACAGGGATTCCGACGGACACGGCTGCCCGGCAAAAGCCCGCACCGGCGAGGAGCCGGTTGTGCGTTCTCTAATGGTAATCGCAGAGGGCGTGGGAAGCCAAAGGCTGCCAGCGAATGGACGCTCGCCGGGGTTGAAAAGGCAGGATAAGCGGTTAAGCGGGATCGGGCGGCAAATGGGTCGAGGCGGATTCCACAGCGGGCAGCAGCACACGCGACTGGTCCGGAGACTGGTTCGGCGCGGATTGCGCCGGGGCGGAGAAGGGCATGAAGCTCGACCACCAGCCGGCGCGGAGGCCGTAGTAGCGGACGGCAAGAAAAGCCCCGGCGAGAACGGCGATGGTCAAGAGCGCCGCGCCAATCCAGCGGATGCGGGCCTCGTCGGACGCGTGGCGCTGCACGCGTGCCTTGCCCACATTCGAGGCGAACTCGGTCCAGTTGCGGTCGTCGTCCAGAATCTGTCCGGAGGCGGCGTAGGCTTGCATAAAGCGGTCGGTCCAGTCGTTCTGGTCCAGGCCGATGGCGCCCGCGTAGCCGCGCACGATGCCTTTATTGAGAATGCCGCCGGGAAGTTGGCGAAAGCGCCCCTGCTCCAGCGCCACCAGATGGTGCTGGCTGATCTTGGTCACTGCCGTGATGTCCTCAAGCGCGATGCCGCGTGTCACACGCTCCATGCGCAGGTCTTCACCGAAGCTGCCCATTGCTGGCCCTTATGCGGCCGGACCGATCCTGACCGGATGACGTCAGCCCGAACGCCGGTTACAGAGGTTTCCGCCTCTCTATGAGGATTATCCCCCAACGATACACCGTGGTCCAGTTCTCTTCCAAATACATCGGCAGATTTTTCATATTCTTTAACGGGATAGGGAACAAGGGAACAAGGGAACAAGGGAACAAGGGAACAAGGGAACAAGGGAACAAGGGAACAAGGGAACAAGCTGCGATGCAGCTCAGACTGAATCGGGTGCCCCATCCTCGCCGGGTCTTTGTCTTTCCGGCTAGGGTGGGATATTTAGAGCTTTTTATAGCTCTTGTCGTTTATCTATAAACCCTTGTTCCCTCGGTCCCTTGTTCCCTGCTTCCTGATACGCTGATAGCAATGAACAAGCTCGTCCTGGCCAACCTGCTTCACCGCCCGCTTCGCTCGATCATCAGCGTTCTGGCTGTCGCCATTGAGGTGGTGATGATTCTCTCGATCGCCGGCATCTTCATGGGAATGCTGAACGACCAGAAGACGCGCACCAACGGCACCGGCGCGGACCTGATGCTCTGGCCCTCGGGGGCCAGCATGATGAACGGCGTCGGCGGCGCGCCGATGCCCGTTAAAATTGCAGATGTGCTGCGCAGGCTGCCCCACGTCGAGGCCGCTTCTCCCGTCATCTCGCATCTCACCACGAACGTCAAGATCGAAGTCCTCTACGGAATCGATTATGCGAGCTTCAACGCGCTCAAACCGTTCACGTTTCTCGCCGGCGGGCCGTTTCAGGGGCCGAACGACGTTATCATCGACGACCTTCTGGCCAACTCCAAGCCGGGGTATCACGTTGGCGACACCCTCCAGATTCTCGACCACCCCTTCCGCATCTGCGGCATCGTGCTGCGGGGTAAGGGCGGCCGCAAGCTCATTCCTATCGACACCATGGGCGATCTGACCGGTTCCACCGGCAAAGCCTCCGTCTTCTACATCAAGGTGGACGAGAAGGCCAACATTGAAACCGTCGTCAGCGAGATTCACGCCACAAAAGGCCTCGAAGATTATCCGGTCCAGACCATTGACGACTGGCTGGCGACGATGACCCCCGATAAGCTTCCCGGTTTCAACATCGCCCTTGGCACCGTCACGGGCATTGCTGTCATCGTCGGCTTCCTCGTCATCTTCCAGGCCATGTACACCGCTGTGCTGGAGCGCACCCGCGAGATCGGGATTCTGAAATCGATGGGCGCCTCCAAGTCCACCATCGTGACCGTGGTCCTGCGTGAAACCGCGCTCCTCGCCATAGCTGGAGTTATTCTCGGCATTCTCGGCGTTTTCGGCGTCAAGCTGCTGCTGGCGCGCCTCTTTCCCACCATGAACTTTGAGATCACGGCGGAGTGGGCGGTGCGGGGCGCGCTCATCGCCTTCGCCGGCGCTCTCTGCGGAGCGCTCTACCCCGCATGGATGGCAGCCCGCAAAGACCCCATCGACGCCCTGGCTTACGAATAGAGCAGGGAGCAAGCTGGGATGCAAATCAGACTGAATCGTGTGCTCAGGTCCGGATTTTCGGACCTGGGATCGCGCCGGTATCCGCCGGGATTTGACCAGCGTTAAGCATAACGATACGCTTTACGGGTGATTAAGAGCTTCCGTCATGCCGAGCTGGAGAGGTTCTACCGGACGGGGAGCAAGGCCGGCATTCAACCGGCTCATGCCGACAAGCTGAGTTTGCAGCTCTTTGCACTCGACCATGCAAAATCCGCTTCTGACTTGGCGCGTCCCGGCTGGAAGCTGCATCTCTTGAAAGGCGACCTCGCCGGTCACCGGTCGATCAAAGTAAACGGAAACTGGCGCGTGACATTTTCTTTTGAGGGCGAAGATGTGATTTTAACGGACTATCAGGATTATCACGGGAGGTAACGATGGCGGCGATGAGCGAAATGTACAACCCTCCGCATCCCGGCAAGGTCCTGCGAGAGTACATGGCAGATATGGATATTACGTCCATGGCTCAGCACCTGCATATTTCGCGGGTCACGCTTTCCCGCATTCTCAACGGATCGGCCGGCATCAGCGCGGAGATGTCGCTGCGCCTCGGCGATGCGCTTGGCACGCATCCGTCCTTCTGGTACGACATGCAGGCTTCGTTCGATATGTGGCAGGCAAAGCAGAAGAAGCGTCCGCGTATTAGCCGTCTAAAGGTGGCATAAACGCCGTACTGCGTTCTTTATCCCTTTTTCCTCGCCCTTCGTTCCTCGCGCCTATATACTTTCCTTATCCCCCTAATCCCGCAACGGGAGTTTATTTAGATTGAATGCACCCATAAAGCGCTTGGCCCTGGCGGGCTGGATCTTCCTTATCGCCGGTTTTGCCCTCGTTCACTTTCTGCATCTGGGCGCAGATTTCCCGAACCACACGGAGTGGTATTCGGACTGGGCCAAGTACACCGACGAGGGGTGGTACGGCAACGCCGCCATTCGCGCGCATCTCTTCGGAAACTGGTATATGCCGGGCGACTTTAACCCCGCGCCGGCGGTGCCGGTGTGGCCGTTTCTGGAATGGGTGCTCTTCTTTTTTACCGGCGTGAGCGTGGTGGCGGTGCGGGCGTTGGTGGTGACAATCTTTGTGGTGAATCTGGCTTTGAGCTATCTGCTGCTGCGGGGGCGCGGCGGCCGCTGGGTGGCTCTGCTGGCGCTGACGCTCCTCTGCACAAGCCCGTTTCTCTACGCCTTCAGCCGGCTCGCGATTCTGGAGCCGCTGCTGACAACCTTCTTCCTTGCCGCGCTGAACTTGGCCGTTCGCCTGCCGCGCTTCAAGCGGCCCATGGTGGCCGCCTCGGCCATTGGCCTGCTCTTTGCGTTGATGCTGCTCACCAAAACCAGTGCGGCGTTCCTGCTTCCCGGCCTGATCTGGGCCATGCTGGCGGCTTTCGCAAGCGCCGACCCCGAATCAGGCAGCACAGAAACGCCGAGTCCAGCAAAGCTCTGGCCGCCCTCGCGCGAGGCGGTTCGCGCTGTGCTGGCGGCTGGCGCGGCCTCGGCGGTTTCGTTCGGGCTGTGGATGGGCTTTGTCGCCTCGCGCGGGCTGCTGGGCGACTTCCGCTACCTGTTTCTCGTGAACAAATGGGAGAAGCCCAAGGTGTTTTACTGGCCGGCGGTGAGCTTCTGGTGGTCGTTTCACGGCGGACTGTGGATTGACCACATTCTCGTGCCGCTCTCCGGAATCGTCTTCCTGCTTGTGCTCGTCTATTGGCTGTCTCCGCTGCGGGCGGAGTGGGCGCGGAAGTTGCTCGCCGATCCGGTCTTCGGCGCGTCGTTGCTCTCGGCGGCTGGGTTCATCCTCTTTATGACCTACCAGAACCATCCGCAGCCGCGCTACTTTACGGTGGTAGCGCTGTTCACGATCTTCGTGCTGGCGCAGGGCGCGGGGGCTCTCGTAAAAGCCAGCGGGCAGTGGGCGCCGCGGCTGGGAGCGGCGGCAGTTGCGGTTGCCGTAATTAGCGCGGCCTCGAATGCGGCCACCACGCTCACCTACGCGGCGCACCCGGAGTACACGTGGGTAAACGCGGCGCAGAATCTGACGCGCTACATTGACGCGCATCCCAATGGCAAGCGGCTGCTGGTCTCGATCAGCGGCGACGACATTACGTTGATAACGCACCTTCCCACGCTGTGCGACGACTTCGGAACGGCGGACCTGGCCGAAAAGCTGGGTGCGTACCGGCCCGGCTGGTGGGCCACATGGAACAGCGTGGACGCGGGAACGCTCGAAGACCTGCACTCGCATTTTTCGCTGGAACAGGTGGGAAGCTGGCCGGCCTTCGACGATCCGGACCGGAACGTGCTGATTCTCTTCAAGCTGCACCCGTTGCCGGGCGGCAAAGTGCGCGAGGCGGTGGGGAAAAAGCTGCGCGTCAAGCTGCCGGAGGACAGGTTTACGGCCACGGTGGATGCAGACGAAGACGAGTAAAATGCAGGGAGCAGAGGTTAGGTGTCCGATTGGGTAGGCCGGGGATTTATCCCCGGCCTACCCGTCCAGCCAGATGAGCCGGGCCTTTAGGCCCTGCGGTATGCTTTTCGCTTCAAATTACGCGCCGTTCCCCTTGTCGTGTCTTTGTTTTTCCGGCTAGGGTGGGGCGGCAGCCGCAAACTGCACCGCTGTTAAGATCAGGCCCACAAATCCACTGAAATCATTGGTATTCTGGATGCTATGCCAGCCATGAGGCCAATCCGGAGCCGCGTCCTTTGAGCGGCCAGCGCTGGGGTGCGGGATTTGCCGCTGCAGGCCGTTTTGTCTCCGAAATCGAGGAGGCGGCCCAAAACTCTGCCCAGCCCGCCGCGCCGCTCAAGCCGGGCTACGTGCTGGCCGGGGATGAGATATTCCTCCAGGAAAAGTGCCGTGCGGCGGTGCTGCGCGCCTTTGTTCCGCCGGAGCTGCGCGATTTCTGCCTTTCCGACATCGACCTCGCTTCGACCAACATTTTTGAAGCGCTGGATCAGGCGCAGACGCCCTCGCTGATGGCGCCCTTCCAGGTAATTTTCATTCGCAATGTGCGGCAGCTCTACACGCGCGGCGCAAAGAAGGAAGAGTTCGCGGCACTCAACCGCTATTTTGCCTCGCCGAACCCGCAGGCGCTGCTGATCTTCGTCGCCGACTTTCTCCGCATCCCGGCCGACGCGCGGCGCATGGAGATGGACGACAAGAATCGTTACGAGCGCTTGCGCGAGACGCTGGGCGAGCACTGCGGCATGGTGGAGCTTTCGCGTGTGAGCGAAGAGGACGCGATGCGCTGGGCCGTCGCAACGGCGGAGGACGGCAAAGCAAAGCTGGAGCCCGAAGCGGCGCGGCAACTGGTAGACGCGCTGGGCGCGGACATGATGCTGATTGCCTCCGAGATCGAAAAGCTGCTGCTTTACACGCTGGGGCGCGGAAAGATCACGCTCGGCGATGTGGAAACCATGGTGCTGGGCGCGAAGCAGCGCTCGCTTTACGAACTGACCGACGCCATCAGCGCCAAGCAGCCTTCGCGGGCGCTGGCGCTGCTTGACGGACTGCTGAACACGTCGGATGGCGGCGAGGACTCGGCCATCGGGCATCTCTATATGCTCGCGCGAACTTTCCGGCAGATGCTGGTGGTTCTCGAAAAAAATGTGCGCGACCAGCGGGCAATCTGGCAGGCGCTGTGGCAGGGCTTCCGGATTCCACCCTTTGCGGCGGACGACTTGATTAAGCAGGCGCGGCGTTACAAATCCAAGCGCGAGCTGACGCGGTCGCTGCGGCTGATTGCGCGGGCCGATCTGGAGCTGCGCTCTTCGCCGCCCGATAAGCGGCTGGTACTGGAGCGGCTGGTCTACGACCTGGCCTCGGAGCCGAAGCCGCCCTCGCCGTGGGCCAGCGCGCAACTCTCCTTTGAGTCGTGACGGCGATTCCAGCAGAGAGCCGGACGTTTTGAAGGGGAACGGCTTTAGCCGTGCCGTAAAGAGCCGCAATTTTCAAGGGCTTTAGCCCCCGAGGGATGTTCCTGAATTTCCAAATTTAGATTTGTGCCGCCAGTTTTAGAAGAGATTGCCGGCAACCTGCTCCGATGCGGTGTAAATCTTCGTCATCAGCATGGAGTGGTCGAGAACCGGATCATCCTTGAGCGAAGTCATAATCGCAATGGTAAAAATCTGGTCGCGCACTCGCCCGACCACGCGCTCGGCCAGCGACTTGCGGCGCGAGTCCATCGCGCAAACAGCCGCCTCATTACCGATAGCCTGAAGAAGCGAGCCAGAAGCGCCGCAGTCGTGCATCATAGCCGCGAGTTGCGTATGAGCGTCGGGATTGATCTCGACCGTAATGGTAAGCTCGCGCGTGCCGCCGGATTCCTTATCGACAAAACTGCACGTTGAGGGCTGACCGGGCTGACCCGCGGTAAATGTGCCGACAGCCGTGCCACCGAGTAGACCGCCCGCCGTGGCTTCGGTGAGCCACGGGCAGTTATTCGCGGCGCGGACCGCAGCGGGCAGCGCCAGCAGCAGCATGATTTGCAGCGCAACGCGGAGGAGCCGGCGTGTCAGCCAGCCATTATTTGCTGCCATTGTGTGTGCCTCCTGTTTCTTCCATCATGTCGGAGTGCATGTGCCAGGGGATGCTTTCGGTCGAAATCTCCGGATGCGCCCGCAGGTAGTTCAGCGAATAAGTCGGCGCGCCGGGATCGACCTTTTTATCGACGAACAGCGCTTGCTGGTCGCGGGCCGCTTCGAGCTTGCCCTCGCGGCGGTAAAGGATGGAAAGGTTATAGTGCGCCGCAAGATCGTCGGGATCGATCTGCTGCAGCGCCTCGAACTGTTCGATGGCCTTGGCGTCCATCTTCTGCTGATAGTAGGTAATGCCAAGCTCGCGCCGTGCATCGCGCGACTGCGGAAATTTCTCGACAACGTACTCGAAGTCCGCGATTTCTTTGTCCGTGTTGCCGGCGCGGCGCTGGAGCAGCCCGTCGTAGTAGCGGGCGCGGGCGCTGGCAGGGTCGATCCGCAGTGCGCGGTCAATGGCGGCGCGAGCCGAGTCGTACTTCTCCCAGACAATCTCGGTGAGTCCGATGTTGGTATAGCCGTCGGCATAGTCGGGGCGGAGCTTCACGACCTCATTGAAAGCGTCGACGGCCTCCTTGTACTGGAACTCATCGAGGAGCGAGATGCCGAGGTTGTTCCATCGCATCCAATCCGCGTTGTCGTTGGGTTCGGGAGTCTCAGGCCCGTTGCTGCCGATGTGAAGCGTGCGGGTGCGCGAGGTGATTTCGACGACCGGATAGGCGGGGTGGTCCTTGCCGAAAATGTTGTTGAGATAGCTCTGGCGCAGATGGCGGTAGTTGACCTTTGCCGTAACGGAGACCGCACCTTGCACGTCGGCGTGCAGGCGGAACTGGTAGCGCACCAGCACCGAGCGGCCGGCTGACACGGTGTTGTCGTAAGCTACCGAGTGAATCGTCCATACTTTGTGGTTGTCGACGAAATCGCCTTCATCGGTGACAGGCCGGTTGGTAAAGCTGTGGGCGCGGGGATCGATCATGCCATCCGGTTTGAGGAAGCCGGAGTGGTAGATTTCCTTGCCGTTTGCATCCTTGACGGTGAACTCGACCCACGCTTCGTAGAGGTCGCGGACCTCGGGGATGAGTGAGTGGCCGATGTTTTTGTTCTGCACCACGACCCACGCCTCGACAACATCGCTCGGCGCAAGCGAGTAAGAAACTTTGCCGAGCGGGGCGATGAGTTTTTCGTCGCTGTTCTTCTTGAGCGCGAAGATGTCAACGTTAAGGTAGTTGCCAGTGCGGAGGAACTCGATCGTCTTGTCGAGCTGCTCGGTGAAGCCGTAATAGAAAGGCACGGCAGTGTTGCCGGCCAGCCAGCGATGCGAAGCAAAGGTGCCGTTTTTCGCGCCGTACTCGGGCAGCGAAACGGGATTGCGCTTCATGTGGCATCCCTGGCATGAGGTAAAGTCCGCGGTATAAAACGTGAGCGGATTGCGCTGCGAGAACTTCGATTGCTGCCACTCGTCATAAGCCGTGAAGGCGCGCAGAAACTTGTAATCGTTGAGCGGCGAGGGAAGATTGGCCTTGTGGCAGGCGGAGCAGAACTCCGGCTTGTGCAGAAAGTCGTGCATCACGGCCTGCGAGTGGCGTTCGGGGTGGCGAAGAATCTCGTCGAACGGAACC
This sequence comes from Terriglobales bacterium, assembly GCA_015655195.1. Taxonomy (GTDB): domain Bacteria; phylum Acidobacteriota; class Terriglobia; order Terriglobales; family Acidobacteriaceae; genus Telmatobacter. The sequence goes on along the minus strand of JAATFM010000217.1, from coordinate 27,759 downwards.
TGTCCCGGAATGCGATTGCCTTTCTCATCGACCATTACGGCGGGAACGCCTATCGTAACGGCGGCGTTGCCGTTGAGGGAGCCGCCGGCCTGCGTGGTGCCGATGCTGGTGACGGAGTGGCAGGTCATACAGGTCAGGCCGTCGGAATCAAACTTGGCGCGATCCACTTTCGAGTCTTCAGTGAGCGCCGCGCCCAGCACGCCGATGGGGTTGTGGCAACTGTCGCAGTGGCGCGCAAAGGAGATGCCGCGCGTCTTGTCGCGGATGAGAAGGTTGACGCTGGTGCGATAGAACGGCGTGCGGAAGGCATTTGAGTGCAGCGCCTGCCGCCACTGCGTGTAAGCCTCCTGGTGGCAGGTTCCGCAATACTCCGCACTGGGATAAGCGCCCGGCTGCAAGAAGCCTTCGCCTTCTGCCTGAACGTTGCCCGGCGTGAAGGGATTCTTCTGCCCATAGTGGAAGTTGTAGGCTGGCGTCACGAGCGCGTTGTAAGCCTTGCGATCCGCCGCGACTTTTTCTTCAGCGCGGGCCTTGGCGCGAGCCCGCGCATCGATCTGCGCCTGCGTGTCCGTGGCAGGCGGGGCGTCCTTGGCACGCGGCGTGTAAGCCGGCGGTGGAGCAAGCTCGCTGGAACCGGGGTCGGCGGGGTTCACACTCTTCTGCTGCGCCTGCGCGGTCAAAAGCGGAGCCGAAAACAGGATCGTAAGCGGCGCACTGGCCAGCGCCGCTGTAGCGAAAAACATTCGCGCCATGATGACAGGTTTCATCGTGTCCCTCTGTAGGCTGTGCGTGTCTTGCCCATTGGTACGTTTCTGATCGAGGAAGTGCGCTTCCTGTTACTTTTTGTTCGCGGCGGCCTGCTCGGCGGCAATCTTGTCGTAAACGCTGGGAACCAGCCCCTTGCCCTCTTCCACGGCGTAGATGCGGTCCACGCCGGGCAGGGTGACGGTCTCTTTGTTGCCGTCCGGCCACTGGATTTCAACTTTGTCCACCTTCGCCGTTTCACCGATGCCGAAGTGCAGGCGGAAATCATTGGAGGACTCGAAGCTGCCGCCGCTCATCACGTCGCCGCGTTGGCGTTGACCTCCGGCGGTCACGTAGACCTTAGCTCCAATGGCATCGCGTGGAGATTTTGCTCCGCCGATGAGCCGGAGGCCGACCCAGTGGTTGTGGTCGTCGTTCACATTGCGTAGCAGCACCGGCGTGTGGTCGATGCAGTTGATGACCACATCGATCTTGCCGTCATTGAAGAGATCGCCGAAGGCTGCGCCGCGCGCCGGAATTACATCGGCAAGCCCCGAGCCCTCGACCGGCGGCATCACCGCGAACTTCTTGCCGTGACCCACGTTATGGAAGAGCAGCGGCCGCTCCGACCAGGATGTGCCCCAGTTGTGATCGTCCACCTGCGGGTAAACGTGGCCGCTCACAAACATCAGGTCCTTCCATCCGTCGTTGTCGAAGTCAAAAAACTGCGTTCCCCAGCTCAGAAAGGGATAGGTCGCCTCGGCAATCCCCATCTGCGGCGTGATGTCGACAAAGTTGCCTTCGCCGTCGTTGCGGTAGAGGGTCTTGTAATCGTCGGAGAAGGTGGTCGTATACAAATCGAGGCGCCCGTTGTTTGCGTAATCGCCCACGGCCAGGCCCATCGAAGCCGTCTCGCGCGCATCCTGATTGAGCGCGAAGCCGGAGAAGAAGCTCGAATCCTGGAAGGTGCCGTCGCCCTTGTTGATGTACATGTAGTTGGGCGAAGAATCGTCCGCGACCAGCAAGTCTACTTTGCCATCGTTGTCAATGTCGACGAAGGTGGAGGAGAAGCCGTAGTAATGGCGCTTGTCGTTCACGCCCGCCTTCTCGCTTACGTCGGTAAAGGTGCCGTCGCCGTTGTTGTGAAAGAGGTGATCGGGTTCGCCCGGCAGGCCGCGAGGGCCGCAGTAAGTGGTGGTGCCGCGGAAGGTGCAGTTCGCATAGCCCACCGCGGCCGTGCCGGTGACAGGCAGGTGATCGAGATCAAAATGCACGTAGCCGGGAACGAAAAGGTCCAGCCGTCCATCGCCGTCATAGTCGCCAAAACTGGGCCCGGTGGACCAGTTGCCCAGCGTTACGCCGGCCTTCTCGCCGATATCGGTAAAGGTGCCGTCGTGATTGTTATGGTACAGGCGGTTATGGCCAAAATTCGCCACATACAGGTCGGGCCAGCCGTCGTTGTCAAAGTCGCCGACGGCCACGCCAAAGCCCCAGCGGTCGTTCGTCACACCGGCCTTATCGGCAACGTTGGTAAAGGTACCGTCGTGATTGTTGTGGAAGAGCGCTGCTTGCGGCGGAGTCTCCTTGCCGCTCAAGGCATCCTTTGTAGAGCCGTTGACGAGGTAGATGTCTAACCAGCCGTCGTTGTCGTAGTCGATGAGCGCCACGCCGGAGCCGATCGCCTCCAGGATGAAAGCCTTCTCGGGCGTGCCCATCTTGTGCTTCCACGTGGTCAGCCCGGCCTTTTCGGAGATGTCCGCAAAGACAACCGGCCCGTTCTTCACAAAGCCGCCGGCGGTGATGGGGCGCTTTTCGGAGTCGAGAACCGGCGCAAAGACGCCTGCCGTGGCCGAGCCGCCCTGCTGGGTGGCCGCGGGGCCTTTGCCGCCGTAGAGCGGCGGCTGGGAGGGCTGCTGATTCTGGGCCTGTGTTGCGGCGTCGGAAGCGCCCAGCAACAAGAAAACTCCGGCTGCTGCCAGCAGATGCAGACCGGCTCTCCGAATCTGGAAGCTCATTATGACCTCACAACAAAGGGAAGATTTCCTGTTCGCGGCATTCTCTCGGATGCCCGATTCCATTGTCTCCATCCGAAGGGATGATGAAAAGATCAACCAAGAGATTGATGTTACGGGTAAGGGACGGGGAACAGGGGACTAAGGGACCAGCCGTGCTCTGAGATTCCGAGACGGAATGACCTGCTACCCGATAAAAGCGCTGCGCCTGGCGGACGCGTTGGCACGCATCGGCAATGCCGGCGCGCTGGTTGGCCCGGCTCCAGCCGCAAACTATGTTCAAAATGCTTTACGTGAACATGAACTCTGCCGTCATTCTGCAGGAAACGCTCGGCACCAGGCGAATCCATTGCGAGCTGAACGCATTCTCAAAGATTACTGGCCGGTATTCGCCGCCATTCAGCTTGACGGTTTCATATTTCTCCCAGGTTCCGTTGCCAAGGAAGTCCACCTGAATCTCTACTTCCGCGGCCTTTTCTGAGACCAGATGCAGCATCTTGCGGCGAAAGTCCGTGAAGAGAAAAGGATCGGAAGGTGTGCCTGCGGTGACAGGATCGTTGCGCCACGGACCGCCCCAGCCTTGAGGCTTGCCCCAACTCCATAAATCGTCCGACTTGCCAAACCAGATGCCGCTCTGCGGCTGCCCTACGACGGCGTTGTTGTCTTCGTTCGGTGTTGTCTCGTTGCCGGCCAGGGCGAGCAATCCGCGAAAGCTACAGTAGTCGGGAATGGTTCGCAAGTGCTGGCAGACGGGTTTGACGCCCCAGATATGGTTCTCAAAAGCGATCGGCTGCAATTCGTAGAACATTCCCTGAATGTCCATCATGTAGTGTTCGGTTTCAATCTCGCGGATGCGCATCCATTCCGTTTGCCATCCCTGCTCAAATGCGTGCGACGCCTTCGGCAGACGATAATGCTGCCATTCGCCGTTCACCAGCGCATCCAGCAGGACGGAGCGCTCGTCCCAGCCGGTAGTGAACAGCACACTGCCCATGTTCTGGCGGGCGGCAACATCCATGTGCGGTTTATCCGAGATTCGCCGCCATTTTGCGCCGCCGTCCCACTCGAACAGCCCGGCCTGCGTCTGCCCGTAGGCAAAGAATCCATTGTTCGATACGACCACGCGATTCTGCGCGGTGTAGCCGCCTTTGAAGTGTGGCTGCTCGGTGATGTGCATGTCCTCGGTCAGATTGAACAGCACCCGCGGCTTGAGGTCGGTAACATCCATCTCCAGAAAGAGTCCTTCCATGGTCTGGAAATAGACGCGATTTTCCGGATCGGTCAGGTGCGGCATGGTGGCTGTCAGACGGTACGGCAGCAGCCCCTCGATGCGCCGCCATTTGCCGCCCGCGTCAACGATGTATGGCCCGATGATGCACTGATTGGAGTGGTGATGGAGGAAGCGGTTGGCAAAGACTCCATTCACTTCATCGAGCATGGTGGCTTGAAGCGTCTCGTCGATGCGGTATAGACCCAGCCCGCTGCCGCTGCGCGCGCCGCTGGTTTTGCCGCCCGTGCCGGAAGAGTTGTAAGTGACAGCATAGAGGCCGTCCGCCCAAGGCATCAGCGCGCCAATGCCGCACTCCGTACGGTTCGGATCGCTGTTGCCCTTCAGGCCCACATTCGGAACTTTTGGAAGAAGGCTCTGCGCGCATGCATAGCCGGCTGAGCCGGCGAGCGCTGCCAGCACAGAGCGCCGGGAGACGGACCGATGAGAAGGAAGTGTAAATCTGTTGTGCATCGGCACCCTTTCATGGATGTTTCCGTGATTGCTTATGCGGCGGGAGCGGAGTATGCGCCTTGTAGCGACCGAGCGCTTCCAGCCATCGGCACAAGACTGCTGATTGTGCAGATAGATCGTAAGCTCCTTGAGTCTGAGAACAAATCTGCTGAAAGTAAGACTGGACGAATTATTTTTTACGCCGGCCGGCTTCAGCGCGGGAGAATCGGGGGCGCACAGACTTCCGAGCCATAGCTGACAGGGCTACGAGCAATGTATTTAAATGAGTTCGCGTTGGAGGTTGGTCCTGAACCTGGTTTCCATTCGAGAAAATCGAAAGCTGCGGCGGCTGGCTTCACGATGGACCGGCAGAATTCTGCTATGGGTTGTTTTCGCGTGGCTGTATGCCGCGGCTGGTGTGAGCTTCTCCGCGCAGCAGCTTACAGTGCAGGCGCGTGATGAAAACGGCCGGAAGCTGAACTACATGATCCGCTCCTGGCAGTTGCAAAACGGCCTGCCGGAAGAGACGATACAGGCCTTCGCGCAGACGCCCGACGGCTATCTCTGGATTGGTACCACCGGCGGCCTGCTGCGCTTCGATGGCGCGAATTTCCGCCTGTTCAACCACGTGAATACGCCAGCCTTTGCGGAAGACGATGTCTTCAGCCTGCTCGCAGCTCGGAATGGAAGTTTATGGATCGGCACCAGCGGCGCAGGATTGATTGAATGGCAGAATGGCGTCTTTCACGCTTACCCCACGGAGAGAGGCCAGAGCGTCGCTTACGTCAGGGCGCTGGCGCAGGATAGCGGCGGCCAGTTATGGGTCGCCACCGATGGCGGATTGTTCCGGGCAAGGGACGGTCGTCTGGAACATGTCGATAAGGCGCTGGGAACGAGCATTTCCGACACTCATGCCGTGCTGGAAGATCGCACAGGCCGCATCTGGGCAGGCGGTTCTCATCTGTACTCTTTTGAAAAGGGACGCCCTCGCGAATATCCTCTGCCGGGCAACGATAACCGCAACCAGGTGAAATCCCTGGCCGCAACGGAAGACGGCACGATCTGGGTCGGCACGGTGAGCGGTCTCTATCGTCTGCTTCCCGGTGCGGATCGTCTCACGCCGATGCCCGGCGTCTTCGGACTCATTCGCACTTTGCGTGTCGTGCCTGGCGGCGAACTGTGGGCAGGCACAATCGGGGCCGGCATCTTCAGGATTCGCGGCAACGATGTAACGCGGATACAGGCGCCGTCCACGCTTATCAGCAACACTGTGTACTCCATCTTTATTGACTCCGCGAGGAACCTCTGGATCGGCACCCTTACCGGCATCATGTGCCTGAGCCAGACGACGATGCGTGTGCTGGCGCTGCCCGAGGCCGCCGGGGCCGATTTCGGCACGGCGGCACTGGATACGGATGGTTCGCTCTGGTTTGCTTCTAATCAACTCATGCACGTCCGCGGCGACTCTGCGCAGCCGGTTCATTTCCCCGAATTAGGCAGCGTGCGCGTTCGCAATATGCTGCGTGGCCGCGACGGCTCTCTCTGGGTTGGAACGATCGGCGGCGGTGTCTACCGCCTTTCCGCAAACAAGAACCAGCACTTCACCACGCAGGCCGGTTTGTCCAGCAACTTCGTTCAGGCTCTTCTCGAAGCCCACGACGGCACCATGTGGATCGGAACAAATTATGGAGTGAGCCATCTCGACCACGCCGGCCTGCATAATTTACGAACGCAAAACGGCCTGGCCGCCAACTACATTCGCTCGTTGCTCGAAGATCGGGATGGAACCATCTGGATTGGCTCGGAGCGAGGTCTTGGCAGGTATAGAAACGGCACCTTTGTCGATGACGCTCTTACGGCAACGCTGAGCGACAAGCGGATATGGGCGCTTTACCGCGACGTGGATGGAGGCATCTGGATAGGAACCCGCGGAGACGGCATCTTTTACTATCGCGATGGCCGCCTTGCTCACTACACCATGGCGGATGGCCTCACCAGCAACACGATCTATTGCATTCTCAGCGACAAACAGAATCATCTATGGATCAGCAGTCCATCCGGAGTCATGCTGCTGAATCGCGCGGAGCTGATCGCCTACGTTCCAAACTCAGGTCCGCCTTTCTCGCTTCGCTACTACGAGGCAAGCACGGGTAACGTCTCGGTGCAGGTTCTTGGGGGCATACAGTCAGCCGGCGCGCTTACCGCAAACGGCGACGCATGGTTTCCCACCAGCCAGGGATTATGGAATATCAGTCCGGATGAGGCAGGGCGTCCCGCTCTGTTCAACCTGAACATCGATTCCATGAGTGTGGATGGCCAGCCGATGTCCCTGGTGAAAAACCTGCGCCTCAATGCGGACAGCAACCGCGTCGACATCGCCTATCAGCCGGTGCTGCTCACGCAGCAGGAGGGCCTTGGCTTTCGCTATAAACTTGAGGGCTTCGATACAAGCTGGACATATACGAATGCGCAGCAGAGGCTCGCGACCTATACCAATCTCCCACCCGGCAGGTTCACGTTTCTTGTCGAAGCCTGGCAGACGGCTTACCCGAAACATATTGTTCGCGCTTCCATTGAAGTCGTAAAGCTGCGCCACTTTTATCAAACGCCGTGGTTCCTTGTGCTCTGCGCGCTTGGGCTGGTGCTGCTCTCCTGGTTTGCCTTCCAGGTGCGTATGCAGCAGGTAAAAGGCAGCTTCAAGGCTGTATTGGCTGAGCGCACGCGGCTGGCGCGGGAGATGCACGACACGCTGATTCAGGGCTGCATTGCGGTCTCCGCACTGCTCAAGGCTGCTTCAAGCGGGGAAGCCGGCGATCCGGAATCGCGGCTGCATATGATCGATTTCGCGTCTACGCAGATTCACGCCACTATTGATGAAGCGCGCCAGGCTGTCTGGGATCTGCGTGGCGAGGAGCGCGCGTCCGTGGACCTGCTGACGGCCTTGCAGCGCATGGCCGAGCGCATAAGCCATGAGCACGGATTGAAAGTAAATAACCGTTCGCGCGGAAAGCCCTTCCCGATCAGCCTGCAGGCCGCGCATGAAGTGTTGATGGTCGCAAGAGAGTCGGTCTTCAATGCCATCCTTCATGGGCATGCGCATGAAATCGAAGTCGAGATAGCCTATCTGGTGGATATGCTATCGCTCACGGTGAAGGACAGCGGCATTGGCTTTGATGCCTCCGACGCCTTTGCGGAGGGACACTTCGGCCTGCGTGGAATGAGGGAGCGTATTCATCGCTTCCATGGAAAATTTGAGATTGAAAGCTCTCTGCACCAGGGGACGCGCGTGGATGTAAGGATTCCGCGCGATGCAATCGCTCCCTGATGTGCGATCTGGACGGGAGATCTATCGAAGGAATCCGGACGAGGGCTGACACTGGTGCGCGGCTCACCCTATAATCCATTGCCATGCCTGCTATTCGTATCCTTATCGTCGATGACCATCCCATCGTTCTGGTTGGGATCGGCGCCCTCTTCGCATCCAGCAAGGAAATGAATGTTGTGGCGCAGGCCAGGAACGGAGAAGAGGCCGTCATCCTGCATTTCCAGCGCCAGCCGGATGTTACGCTGATGGACCTGAGGCTGCCCGGCATCAACGGCGTGGAAGCCATTCGGCGAATTCGCAATCAGAGCCCACGGGCACGCTTCATTGTCCTCACCACTTACGACGGCGATGAGGACATCTATCAGGCAATGGAGGCGGGCGCTTCCGGTTATCTCATCAAAGACATGCCGCAAGAGATTTTGTTCGATGCTGTTCGGCGAGTTCATGCCGGCGGGCGCTATCTGCCTTCTCCTGTCTCCAAAACTCTCGCATCCCGCGCCCCGGACTCATCGCTCAGCAGGCGCGAGTGCGATGTTCTGCGGCTGGTCGCACAAGGCAGGTCCAATCAGGAGATCGCCGGCGATCTGGGAATCACCGAGGGTACGGTAAAGTGCCACGTCAGCGTGATACTCAATCGTCTCAGCGTCCGTGATCGCACGCAGGCGGTGGTTACTGCGCTGCAGCGCGGTCTGATCCATATCTAGAAAGCACTTCACCACGCGAATCGTACTGCGCCTCGGCGTATCTTCGGCAGCGGATGGATGATCTTGTGAGGCCGGTGAGTCACTCGCAAGGTTGCGCTTTTCCTATATCCCCGATTCTTCAGCCTGCTGAAAAAGAGCCTTTTGGAGTGTGAGCTTTGGGATTTCTGCGCCTGCTTTCCGGCTGAAAATGCCTTCGCAAAAATTTTCTTCCAATCTGACTTTCGGCAGATGGCAACTCTTATTTATGGAGCATAGATTCGCTGCAATGTCATTTTGCCCGTGCGCAGCGATGTCTACCGGGAGCTCGACACAATATACCCGGAGCCAGGCTGATGTTGTGGCGCTGCGGCTTTCGCTGGAGTGTGCCAGAGAGGCAGGAAATCTTCTGCGGAAACGCGGCTGACAAGGGAAATGGAAATTGATTTGGAGGTTAGTCCAGTGGTCAAGCTACAACTCAGATCGAGAGGGCTGCGCGCGGGAATTACGCGGCTTTTTGCGTCATTGCTGCTGATGGTCTTCGCCGGCGGCATGGTCGCATGGGCGCAGCAGGATGTCGGTTACATCGTGGGCACAGTGACGGACCCGAGCGGCGCCAGCCTCGCCGGCGTGAAAGTGCACATCACAAACCAGAACAACGGGCTGGCCGTGGACGTGGTTACGGATGGCACCGGATACTACCAGGCTGAGCGGCTGCAGGTAGGGGAATACACCGTAGAGATTGCGGTCGACGGCTTCAAGCCGTGGCGCGCAACCAATGTTACGGTGGATGCGGCGGCCCACGTGACGGAAAATGTTGCGTTGCAGATTGGCGCTGCCACTGCCACCATCGCGGTGCAGGCGATTCCGCCCGCGCTGAACACCACGGACGCTACCGTGGGCAGCACCATTGACACCCGTAACGCGCAGCAGCTTCCGGTCAATGGACGAAGCGTGCTTGCCTTGGCCACGCTGAGCCCTGGCGTAACCTCCGGCGTAGGCGCGGTCAGTGAAGGCTTCGCGAACCGCGGAACCGCCGTCTCGTCCATCCGCATCTCCGGCGGCGTGATGGGCTTGAACAATAACATGATCGACGGCGTGACAAACGTGACAACCTTTACCAGTGAAATAGGAATCAACATTACCTCGGATGCGATTCAGGAATACCGCATCATGTCCGGAGTGATTCCGGCGCAGTTCGGCTACACCTCCGGCGGCATCGTGAACGTAATTACGCGCGGCGGCGGCGACAAATATCACGGTAGCCTCTACGAGTTCTTCCGCAACGACGCTCTCGATGCCGAGATCGCATTCCCGAAGCCTGCCTTCGGCAAGCCGGAGACGCGCTTTAACAACTACGGCGGAACTTTCGGTGGGCCCATTCCTCACACCAAAAATCTCTTCCTGTTCGTCAACTACGAGCAGTACAAATACATCTCCGATACGCCGTCCTATACGACCGTTCCCACGGCGCAGGAATATCAGGGGGACTTCAGCGACCTTGGCGTGGTGAGCAGCGGCGGCGCCTGTACCCCGGTGCCGATCTACGACCCGGCCACTGCATCGAATACCGGATCGAGAACGCAATTCAGCTACAACGGCGTTGACAATGTGATTCCGCCTAGCCGTCTCGATTCGGCTGCGGTGGCATACCAGAAATTGTTTTATCCTCAGCCGAACAATACCTCCGGCCCTTACAACCCATGCACCCATGCGAATAACTATGTCGAAAGCCCGAAACTGATTGTGGGCGACAAGCTGGGCATTGCGCGCGTGGATTACCGGTTGAATTCAACGGACAGCATTGTGGCCAGGTACGGCTACTACCAGAGCACGCAGAATAACGCGCAGGGATACAGCGCGGAGTTCAACCGCAACGACAGTGACCAGCAACAGAATGCGCTTCTCTCGGAGACGCACATTTTCTCTCCGACTGTGGTGAATGAAGTGCGGTTCGGGCTGGTGCGTACGGATTTTCTCTTCGCTTCCGCGCAGGCCAACAAGGACAATGTAGGCGCTATCGGCATGCCGCCCTTTCTTGACAGCGGCCTGACCGCGCTGCAAATCGGCAACGGCATGGCGGAGCCTTACGCAACTGTAGGATTCCGTGCCAATACCATCGGAGAGCTTATCGATGACGCAACGCTGATCCACGGCAAGCACACACTTACAATCGGCGCCAGCGCGCGCTTCACGGAAACCTACAACTACCAGGACAACAGCTCGTCGGGCGTCTTTAATTTCATAGCCGGCACTACTGCGGCAGGGAACAATACTTCCGTGACATCGGGCACGGGAAGCACGTATGCCAGCTATCTCATCGGCGCGGTGAATAGCGCCAGCTCGACTCCAGTGGCAGGTTCCGCGTGGCGGCACATGATGTATGCCGGATATATGCAGGATGACTGGCGGGCTACGCCGAGGCTGACGATTAATGTCGGTCTTCGCTATGACTACATGGCGAATGCGTATGCCAAGCAGGATATGTTCGACAATGTCGACCTGAGCCAGCCGAATGGTTCCAATCCCGCGTTGATGGGGCTTGTTCAATTTGCCGGCATCGACGGTTACGGCAGAAACTTTGCCAAGGAAAACTTCGGCGATTTCGGCCCGCGTATCGGATTCGCCTACGCGCTTACGCCGGATAACCGCACCGTTCTCCGCGGCGGTGCTGCGATTTATTACGCTTCCACCTCTGGCGAGGAGTACATGCAGTCGGATGGAAACCCAAATGGGTTCACCGGCCTGACGACCTCGTTTACTTCCTCCACTTCAAACGGCGTACTTTCGCAGTTCTCCAGCGGCATGCCTGGAACAATCGCGCCCGTTGCAGGCCGCTCCCTTGGCCAGACGGGCTTCCTCGGGCAAGCTGTTTATACGATTGACCGCTCGCAGAAGGACCCCAACTCGCAGCAGTTCACGCTCACGCTCTCGCGGGAGTTTCCAGCCCAGTGGGTTGTCGATGCAACCTACATCGGTAACATCGGGCGTCATTACACGCTGAATGAGTACAACGAAAATGTTCTGAATCCAAGCTATTACAATCTTGGAACAGCGTTCCTGAATGCTTCCGCGCCCAATCCATACGCGGGAGTCGTGCCCGGCAGCCTGGGAGCGGCTACGCTCACCAACGCCACTCTGCTCAAGCCATATCCGTACTACACCAGCGTGCTTCCAAGCTACCCGCGCAATGGCTTTTTCAGCAGCAACTATCTGTACCTCACGGCACAGCGCCGTGCGGCTCACGGACTGGCGGTGACGGCCTCCTTCACATACGGCAGGCTGGAAGACCTGCCCATCTTCACCGATCTCTCCACAGCGCCGGGCGGAGGTGCGTCCACGTCCAACGGTCCGCAGAATCCTTACAATCTGTGGGGCGATTACAGCGTGGACACCTTCGATGTAAACAAGCGGGCAACCGTTGCGGCTCTCTACGACCTGCCCTTTGGCAGAGGCGAGCGCTTCCTGAACCACAACAGCGTTCTCGCGGCTATCGCCGGCGGCTGGCAGTACAACGTGATTATGACTTTGGAGTCGGGACGTCCGCTTCTTATTACCGGCGCCACGAATCAGGGAATCGCGACGCGCCCGAACTTCAATCCTGAAGCCAGCATCAAGACCGAACATCAGAGCAAGGCCGAGTGGTTCAATCCTATGGCCTTCATTGATCCGCCGGACTATAGCTTCGGCAATGTGCCGCGCACCTACTCGCATCTCCGTGGACCGGCACAGGCCAACTTTGACATGTCGCTCTTTCGAACTGTGAATATCAAAGATCGCACGAAGCTGGAGCTTCGCATCGAGGCATACAACGCATTGAACAGGACGAACCTGCAGAATCCGAATACGTCCTTCACTGCGGGCCCGCCTGCGGACCCATCCAATCCCTATGCCGAAGGAGGCACAAACACAAACTCCAACTTTGGCGTAGTCACCGGAGCCAATGCCGCTCGTACCGTTCAGCTTGGCGCGAAGCTTCACTTTTGATTCCTGCGCGTCGGAAACTCGGGCAGGAAGTTCTCTTTGCCCGAGTTTCTTCCGCAGGCGTTGGGATTACGCAATCGGCCGCATTTCAAGATAACCATCGGACGAACTTTCAGGGAGAAGCTGCATCCGTATGAAAAACATCTCCGGCGAGTATGACGTAGCGGTGTGTGGTGGGGGACTGGCAGGCGTAAGCGCGGCCATTGCTGCGGCTCGATCCGGCGCAAGAACCTGTCTGGTACAGGATCGGCCCGTGCTCGGCGGCAACAGCTCGTCGGAGATTCGCGTTACTCCGCACGGAGCAGCCGCATTTCATGCCTACGCGCGCGAGACCGGAATCATCTCCGAGCTCCTTATCGAGGAGCGGGCGGCTAATCACGAAACCATATTCGAGAATGGCTGGACGAACTCGGTATGGGACATGACTATCTATGACGCCGTGCAGCGCACGGAGAATCTCACTCTTTATCTCAACACTTCGATCCTTGGCGTCAAAGTGCGCGGGCGCGCCATCGAGAGCGTGGAGTGCCGCGTGTCGAACGCGGAGGTGAACCTCTCGCTTTCGGCAAAGGTCTTTATCGACTGCACCGGTGACGGCATTGTCGCATCGGAGGCGGGATGCGAGTGGAGAATGGGCAGTGAAGGCAGGAACGAGTTTAATGAGCCGCATGCGCCGGAAAAGGCAAACGGCGACATCATGGGGAATTCCATTCACTTCAAGACGAGAGACATGGGCAGGCCGTCTCCCTTCAAGCTGCCGCCGTGGGCCATTGAGCATAAGGATGGCCGCTATTTTTACGATCAGGGCCGCCTGCCGAAAGATATGCGAGGCGGATATTGGTGGATTGAAATCGGCGTTCCCTATGACACCATTCACCAGGCCGAGTCTATTCGCCACGAACTCACCCGGCATACCCTCGGCGTCTGGGACTGGATCAAGAACAAAGATCCGAAGACCATGAAGCTGGCTGAAAACTACGCGCTCGACTGGATTGGCCAGGTTCCCGGCAAGCGCGAAAGCCGCCGCGTGATGGGCCTCTATCTGATGAACGAGTGGGACATCCTCCGCTGCACTGCGCATGAAGATGAGATTGCCTTCGGCGGCTGGTTCATCGACATCCACACTCCCGGTGGCCTGCTTGCCGACAGAAGCGAGCCCGCAAGCGCGGAGGGCTACTCGGAAACCAGCGAATATGCTGCCCGCTCCTATGCCGGACCGTATGGCATTCCGCTTCGCATACTTGTATCCAGGGACATCGACAACCTGATGATGGCCGGGCGCAACGTGAGCGCAACGCACTGTGCTCTGGGAACTGTTCGCGTGATGGCAACCACGGCGCTGATGGGCCAGGCTGCCGGCGTTGCTGCCGGGATGGCCGTGGCCAAGGCGATCCCGCCAGCCGAGGTCTGCCGTATGGAATATCGTGCAGTGCAGCAGCGGCTGCTTCGCGACGGATGCTTTCTGCCGAATGTTCGCAATGCCGATGAGGCGGACAAGACAAGAAGCGCGGAGGCTTCCGCTTCCAGTGAGGCGCGTTTCCGCGGCCTGACTCCCGAATCCGTCGGCGTGCATGAGGGGCTCGGCTTCTGGCGCGATCAAGCCGTGCCGCTTCGCGAAGAACTCTTGCAGCGGCGCGGACAGTGGGTTGCCGTGGGGCCTGAGCCTGTCCGGCTTGTTCGCTTCTGCCTGTCGAATACCAGCGGCGCTGTGCAGAGCGTTGCCGTGCGCGTGATGCAGGTGCTGCACGTCTGGGATTATCGCGTGGAGGAAGCAATGGAGCTTGCCAAGGGGCAACTGGACGTTGCTCCGGGCGAGCGCCAATGGGTAGAGTGGACCTTGCCGCAGGACGCGCTTCTTCCTTCCGAGGGCTATATACGCATCGATCTCGACGCAAATCCTGATCTTCTGTGGCACGTTGCCGGTGCGATCGAGCCAGGCCATGTTTCCGCTTTTGAAATGGCGCCGGGGAAAATGAGGCGTTATTCCAGCGGAGTCACGTTGTCCATGCTTGTCGATCCGCCGCAACATTGCTTTGCAGCAAAGAATGTCCTGAGCGGGCAAACCCGTCCGCACAACGGAACCAATCTCTGGCGCTCCGATCCGGAAGAGCCTCTGCCGCAGTGGCTTGAGCTTGCATGGACTGCTCCGGAATCGATCAATGCAGTCGAGATCACATTTGCCGGCCATCTGCTGCGCGAGTATCACGCCTATGCGCCGTTCTATCGAGACCCGCAGTGCGTGCGCGATTACGACATCAAGTACGAAGCCGAAGGCGGCTGGAAAACACTGCTTGCAGTGCGCGAGAACTATCAACGCCAACGGAAACACCGGCTCGAACAGCCGGTTCAGACGCGGCGAATCCGCATAGTGGTGCTGGCGACAAATGGCGATCCTTCCGCGGCCATCTACGAGATGCGGGTCTATTGAGCGCCCGGCTCAATCCGCGAAACAATTCATATTGCCGCAAGCGCGGGACTGCGCTGCCATGGGGGAATAAATGATGAGGCAGAACCGAATGAATTTCCGCACTGGCGCTTTGCACTGTGTGTGCCGCGCAACGCTCTTTGCAATTCTGATTGCGGCCGCATCTCTGGCAGCGCAGGACGGCGGCAGTTACACCATCCGCTACGATCGTCCACAACAAGTCATTCAGGGATTGGGCTTCGAGATACAGAGCGACAGCATCGGCTCCGGCAATGCCGGAATGCCGGATGAAGTCGTCGCGGTTCCGCATGACCTCACTCCTTCGGAACGCGCGCGCTTTTACACGCAGATGCTGCATGGTTTTCGCTATGCGCGGCTGGCGATGGGCCTCTATCTGCGCGGCACGGATGCCGATCAAAAGCACATCGTGGAGCGTTATCCACACCAGATGGACGACCTGCGCGAGATGCAGGATGCCTCCGGAATCCAGGGATTCGATGTGGAGTATTGGTCGCCGGCTCCATTCTGGAAACAGAATAAAACCTACTACGGTGGCACCATTGCCGGCAGCGATCCCGCTTTTCTGAATGATTTTTCCGATACCATGGTGCAGGATCTTCGCTACCTGCGGGGGCACGGTCTGCGCGTGGCCATGTGGGGCTTGCAGAACGAGCCCGTCGTCGGGCATCCGCGGCAAACGGCCGGCAAGCCGAGTGACAGCGCAAAGCAATCCTATGGCGCCTGTTACTATACGCCGGAGGTTTATGCCGCAACGCTCAAGGTCACAGCCCCAAAGGTGCGCGCGCTGCTGCCCGATGTGCAGATTCATGCGCCAAGCTGGGATGGGCCGGCAGGAGAATTTGCAGCGGCCATTCGAGGCGACTCCGAGCTTCTGAAAAATATCAATGCCTGGACCTGGCATCAGATCGGGCATGATTCCAACGACGAGATCGACAAGAGAGACCAGTATCTTAATGGCGCCGGCGGAAAGCCTGTCTATCAGAACGAGTTCGAATACCAGCCCTGGGATAAGCCCAAATTCAATTCCTACTTTATGAATACCGGCCAGAGCCTTATGAACTGGATGGTGTTTGAAAACTCGCCGACATGGTTTTGGCTTCATGCGCTCAAGCCTGTCACGAACATGGAAGCGGGCGACTATGCGCTCGGTTTCTGGCGTCCCTACGGAGAGCTTAAGCAGAATCTCAGGCCGAATCTCGAAGCCGGACACTGGGAGTTCAATCCGCAAAACTGGAATGCGATTGCCGGGTTCGTGAAGTATTTGCCCTGGGATTCCACGCGTCTTCAGGTCGATGAGGATGTGGTGCGCCACGATCAGCGCATCCTTGTTTGGAAGAGCAAGGATGGCGTGTTGGGAATTGCGCTTTCCAATCGCGGAGCTGTGCCGTTTACCTTTCATCTGCACAGCGCCGAGGATGTGGAACTGGCAGGCCACAGCTATACGCTTGCCGCGCTAGATCGGCCCCTTGGAACAAAGCGCAGAGGCAAAGACATAGCAATTATGGTTCAGCCGCAATCCTTTGAATTCTGGATTGCCCGTAAACCTGTAGCCGTGCATTAGCGCAATGCCTGTCTTCGCAGGCTCAAATCATCGGCGCATGGAAACGAAATACACGGGCAGGTTCCGCATCTTCTGGAAATCCCACTGAAAAACATATCTGAGAAACGCATAGTCGGAGCGAAGAATTTGCCGCAAATGGCCACAATGAAAAACGCAGCGACCGGACTGGCAAGGTTCAGGCCACTGCTGCTCGTGGTGCTGCTCTTTTTTGTCGCCTTCATCAATTATTTCGACCGACAAAGCCTGTCGGTAGTCGCTCCGCGCTTCCAGGCAGAGCTGCACATGAGCGATCTGGACTACGCTCATGTCGTCAGCCTTTTCCTGCTGGCTTCCGCCATTGCCTATGCGCTTGCCGGCTTCCTCTCGGATTGGCTGGGAACGCGGCGCTCGATGGCTCTCTTTGTCAGCGTATGGTCGCTTGCGGAGGCGGCTACGGCGTTTGCTACCAGCACGCTGTCTTTGAGTGCTGCCCGTTTTTGTCTCGGACTCGGCGAGCCCGGTCTGTGGGTTGCCGCTCCAAAAGCGGTTGGCGAGGTTCTTACCGAGCGGATGCGCGCGCTCGCCATCGGTATCTATTCTCTGGGGTCTTCGCTTGGCGCGGTGGTTGCTCTTCCGGCCATTGTCTTTCTCACTAGCCATCTTCCATGGCGCTCGGTTTTCCTCATTGATGGAGTGGCCGGCCTGCTCTGGATTCCGCTCTGGCTTTGGGGATTTCGCAGCCGTGAAGCTGCCGGCGGCATCGGGCGAGCCGGCCGGCCGGATGATGCGCGCGTAGCGGCGTCCAGCATAGCGCCCAACCTGCGCGCGGTGCTTGCCAGGGCTACAACCTGGAAGCTGGTGGCAGCGCGCGGCCTTACCGATCCCGTCTGGTACTTTTATCTCTTCTGGTTTCCGAAGTATCTTATGACTTCGCGCAGCCTCACGATTGATGGGGTCGCGCACTTTGCCTGGTTCGTCTATCTTGGCGCGGGAATTGGCGCGGTTACGGGCGGCCTGTTCGCTGGCTTGCTTATTCGCCGCGGGATGCGTGTCTGCATCGCTTATCGCTGGACCATGCTCGTCGCCGCTGTGATGCTGCCGGTGAGCCCGCTCACCGCGATTGTATCCAACAGCACGCTGGCTATTCTCATCGCGTCCATCATCGCCTTTGCTCACATGAACTGGCTTGTAACGCTCACGGCAATTGTCGTTGAGCTATATCCCGCGCCGCAGGTAGGCACCGCGGCGGGCCTTATCGCCTCCGGCAGCGGCCTTGGTGGAATGATTTCCAGTGAGGTGATTGGCGCGATTGTCACTCATCATGGCTACACCCCGCTCTTTTTCCTGATGGGCGTTCTTCATCCTTGTGTGCTTGCGTTCCTATGGACTCTCTTTGAACAAAAGAGCGGCCCCAAGGTTGATGTGCAGCCGCATTTGCCTGCCTAATGGAGCCTTGTGCGAGAAGCCTTCCAAAAAGCCGCGGCATGGAAGCGCATGTAGCTGGAATCAGGCAAGAATCTCGTGGATGACGCGGCTGGGAGGGGCGGCGGGCTTCAGGGGGCTGCTGCCTGTATGGCGGGCAGGGTCGATGCCGAGCAAATGAAGGATCGTCGCGTGGATGTCGCGAAGATGCACGGGGTTTTCGACGGCGCGGAGGCCCAGCTCGTCCGTTGCTCCGTATGCGGAGCCGTCGCGGATGCCGCTGCCGGCAAGCCAGATGGTAAAGCCGCGTGGATTGTGGTCGCGTCCGCTGCCGCTTAGCTCCGCCGTTGGCGTGCGGCCAAACTCCGAGGCGCAGAGAATCACAGTTTCGTCGAGCAGGCCTCGGGATTTGAGATCCCGGACGAGCGCGGCGAAAGGCAGGTCGATTTCTCTCGCGGCGCGGCGATGGGAGCGGATCTCGTGGTGCGCGTCCCAGGGGTGGCCGGTGGATTGATGCAGCTCGACAACGCGGACGCCGCGCTCGATGAGCTGTGCGGCAGCAAGGCAGGCGCGGGCCTGCGGGCCTTCGCCATAGAGGCGTATCGTCGCAGAGCTTTCGCGGCGCGGGTCGAAGATGTGGCCGGCGAATTCAGCAATGTCGATTGGAAAGCGGTGAGTCGTTTCGCTCGCGGCCATCGCGGACGGTTGTGGGCAGAGGCGAATGAAGCCCGGCAGATTTGTGTTTCCTGTGTCGAGGGCAGCAGCAATCGATGCGCCAAGCGGAGAAGCATCGGAGGCGGTTGAGCCGCTGGTAAGCAGCCGCAGCGCGGATTCGTGGCAGGCGCTCTCCGTATAAACCGAGTGCACGAAACAGATTTCACCGGCGCAGGAGCCGATCTCCGGAAAGAGTTCACTGATGGCAACGCCGCTCGGGCCATAGCGTCGGAAGGCGAAGGGCGACTGCATCAGCGGGCCAGTGGTGTATCGGCGGGCAGGGCTGAGACCGGGTATCGGCGTGCCGTGGTAGCGGGCGAGCGCGGGCTTGTAGTCGAAGCTATCAATCTGCGAGAGGCCGCCGTTCATTACGAGAAGGATGAGGCGTTTGGCGCGGGGCCTGAGAACGTGGGGCTTGACAAGCGGGCGCGCGACCGCCGCACCGGCGATTTGTCCGCTGAGAAGGGCAGTGAATCCGCCGATTCTTTTGAGCGCTTCGCGGCGCGAAAGTGTCTCGCGGCATGGAATGGATTGCGGCGTGAGAAGCGGCATGGCGCGTAACTGATTTTGTCACGGCGGAAAGGGATTTCAGGCCCGGAAGTTATGATGCGAATACGCGTGACTACTACTGACCGGACCGTGGACTCTTCCATTTCGAGGCGAGACTTCTGCCGGCTGGCGGCCTGCGCGGCGACCGGCACGCTGGCCAGCGGCTTTGCGTGGGGCCAGAGCCATTTAGTTCAGGGCCGCGTAACAAAAGTAGCGCTGCTGCTCTCCGGCGTAATAACGGACGGCGGGTGGAGCGCGCTGGCCTACGGCGGGCTGCGCGGGCTGGCGCGGACGCCGGGCTTCCAAACCGCCTACATGGAAAACATTACGCTGGCGCGGATGCAGCAGGTGGCGCGGGGCTACTCGGATGACGGCTTCGACCTTATTATCGGCCACGGCTTCGAGTTTGCGAGCGCGCTGATTGACGTGGCGCCCGACTACCCGGCACAAAAGTATTTCGTCACCAACTATCAGCCGCACGAGGCAGTTCCGGCGAACATTCTGTTTATCGATCTCGAATACTATGCGGCGGCATTTGGCGCGGGGGCCTTGGCGGCTCTGATCTCGGAAAAGAAGTTCGCCGTGGGTTTTGTGGGCGGCGAGGACGACCCGAACCAGCAGCGCATCCGCCGCTGCTTCATTGCCGGGGCGCAATACGCTGTGCCCGGAATTCGCGGGCTGGGAATTATCACCGGCGACTACGACAATGCGGCTCGGGGCAGGGAGGCTGCGGCAACGCTTGTCGGCCACGGTGCGGACGTGATCTGGCATGGGGCGGATGTGACCGGGCTGGGCGCTATCGAGGGCGCGGCGGCGGCGGGGATAAAGGTAATGGGCTGCTACAGCGACCAGACAAGCCTTGCGCCGCGCAACATGGCAACGAGCTTTGAGCTGAACATCAGGGGAGCGGTCGAAACGGTAGCGAAGTGGGTTGCCGCGGGCAGTTTTACCGGTGGCAGGGAGTGGAAACCGACGGTAGATGAGATGTGGCTGCCGAGGGCGGGCGCGAACGGAGACCACAATCCGAAGCTGGTTTCCGCCGAGGCGTGGAGCGGCTTTCAGCGCGTTTGGCGAGAGTTGGCGGCGAGGAAGATTGCAGTGCCGAGTTAGGGACTAGGCAGTGTCTGACGAACCGCTTGTCGAGCAGTTTTGTAACAGGGCACGGCTGGTAGGCCGGGGATTTATCCCTGGCAAGAAAGTCCGCACCATCAATGCGGTGTCATCCTGACCGTAGCCGTATTTCAGGCGGAGGGAAGGATCTGCTTTTGCCTTTCGCAATTATGCTAGGAATTTCAGAGACAGGACACCAGTGAGATGGGAGGCGCGGAGTGACAGCACCGGCATTTGAAATGCGCGGCATCGTGAAGCGCTTTCCCGGCGTGACGGCGAACGACCGCGCCGATCTCACGCTTGAGGCGGGTGAGATTCATGCGCTGCTGGGCGAAAACGGCGCGGGCAAAAGCACGCTAATGCAGATTCTCTACGGGCTGCACCGCATGGACGCGGGCGAGATTCGCGTGGATGGCAGCGCAGTGCGGATTCGCAACACGGCGGACGCGATCCGGCTCGGCATCGGGATGGTGCATCAGGAGTTCTTGCTGGTGAGCCGCTTCACTGTGGCGGAAAACGTGGCGCTAGGTCTGAAGCCAGTTCTGCGCGAAGGTAAAGGGCCGTGGCTGGGATTGGCGGGCGTGGCCGAGCGGGTGCGCGCCTTGAGCGAGCGCTACGGAATGGCGGTCGATCCCGGCGCGCGCATCGAGAATCTGCCGGTAGGCGTGCAGCAGCGCGTGGAAATCCTGAAGCTGCTCTACCGCGATGCACGGCTACTGATTCTCGACGAGCCAACAGCGGTGCTGACTCCGGGCGAACGGGAGCAGTTGTTCGCGGCGCTGCGCCGGCTGCGCGCAGAGGGCCACACGGTTGTCATCGTGACGCATAAGCTCAGCGAGATTATCGCGTTGGCCGATCGGGTCACGATTCTGCGCGACGGGCGCACCCTGACGACGGTTGCGGCGAAGGATGTCTCCGAGCGCGAGCTGGCGCGGATGATGGTCGGGCGTGAGGTGGATCTTGAGGTAAAGCGAACCACAACGGAGCGCGGTGCGGCGCAGGGTGAACCGCTGCTCGAAGCCCGCAACCTGCGGGTCGGCAACGCCATACGCGGCATCAGCCTCAAGGTTCATGCCGGCGAGATTCTCGGCATTGCTGGCGTGGACGGCAACGGGCAGCAGGAGCTGGCCGAGGCGCTGATGGGGCTGCGCGCGGCGCAAAGTGGAGAGATATGGCTTCGCACTGGCGTAAGCGAAGCAAGCACAGCCGTGCGCAATCTGCGCGGGAGGAGCGTCGCGGAATTGCGTGCTGCCGGCGCAGCATACATTCCCGCGGATCGGCGCGGTATTGGCTCTGTGACCGAGATGACGGTGAGCGAAAACGCCAGCCTGATTGCGCCAGCGCGAAGGCGGTTTTTCCGCAGCCGCACCGCAGAGGAAGCCGCAGCGCGCGGACTCATCGAGCGCTTTGGGATTCGTGTGAGCGGATTGGGCCAGCAAGCGGGCAAGCTCTCCGGCGGCAACCTGCAGAAGCTGATTTTGGGCCGCGAAATGACAGTCGGAGCGAAGGTCCTGATTGTCGAACAACCCACGCGCGGCCTCGATGCCGGTGCGGTCGAATCGATATGGCGCGAGCTGCTGCGGGCGCGCGCCGAGGGCAAGGCGATTCTGCTCATCTCGGCGGAGCTTGAAGAGTTGCTGAACCTGGCCGACCGGATCGCGGTGATCTACGAGGGCCGGATTGTGCGCGAGTTGCAAGGCGCGGGCGAGGGCCATGAAATCGCCGCGCTGCGGACGGAGATTGGGCTAAGCATGGCGGGTGCGAAAAAGGGCGGCACGCAAGCGGAGAAAGCGAATGGGTGAGCTGCTTCAGCGGCTGAAACCGCGATGGCTGGAAAAACGTTTGGAACCGGCGGACTCGCCCGCTGCCGTCGCCGCATCGGTCGTTCTCGCCGTTGCCGCAGCGCTGGCCGTCACGGTCGTGCTGTTTCTTGCTTACGGGGCCAACCCGCTGGCCGCATTTTACGAGCTTTTCCACGAGCCATTCGGCACACTGCGCGGATTCGGCTACACGCTTGCCGGAGCCGCGCCGCTGAGCCTGATTGCCTTGGGCGCGATTGTCTGCTGGCGGGCGGGCTTCGAGTATCTCGGCTTTGAAGGCTGCTTTGTGCTGGGCGCGGCAGCTTCGGCGTGGCTGGCGCTTGCGGCAGCGCCGGGCGGATGGCTCGCCGGCCTGCCGTTCCCATTCTTCCTTGCGCTGGCAATTTTTGCGAGCGCGGCGGCGGGCGGAATCTGGGCCGCGGCAACGGCATTGCTCCGCGTTCGCTCCGGAGGCAACGAGGTTCTCATCTCGCTGATGGCGAATTATGTGGCAATTTTCTTCGTGCAGTATCTCGTCTCCTGGCCGATGCGCGCGCCGGGGAGCCTGCCGGAGACGGCGCAGATGCCGCGCGCCACGTGGTTGCCATTCCTCTGGCATGGAGGGCGGGCTCACGCTGGAATTCTGCTGGCCGTTGCCGCCACGCTTGCCGTATGGGCGCTGCTGAAAAAGACGCGGCTGGGTTTCGAGATGCTGGTAATGGGCGCGAACCTCCGCGCCGCGCGCTATGCGGGGATTCCGGCGGGTCGCAGAATGGTCGCGGCCGCTCTGATCGGCGGCGGTCTCGGCGGCGTAGCCGGCATGACGGAGCTGCTCGGCGCGCAGCATCGGCTCATGGACGGCATCAGCGGCGGCGTGGGCTTTCTGGGGCTGATCGTGGCCCTGCTTGCGCGGCTCAATCCACTAGCCGTCTTGCCAACGGCGATTCTTTACGCGGGCATGAGCGTCGGCGCGGACGCGATCGAGCGGCGCACGACGGTTCCCACTTCCATCACGCTGATTCTCGAAAGCCTGATTGTGCTCTTCGTGCTGGCCGCCGAGCTGCTGCGGCGCTACCGCGTGCGGCTGCCGTTTTCGCGCGAAGCCACCGAAGCCAAGGAGGCGAAGCGATGAACACAGCCTTCTGGGTAACATGGCTCGCAGCCAGCGTGCGGCTGGCCGGGCCGGTGCTGGCCGCGGCAGAAGGCGAGCTGGTGTGCGAGCGCGCCGGCGTGCTGAATGTCGGCATCGAGGGTACAATCCTGCTCGGCGCACTGGCGAGCTTTCTCACCGCACAGGCGACCGGGAGCCTCACGCTGAGCCTCGTTGCAGCGATTGCGGCGGGCGTGCTGGTGAATCTCTTCCTCGCGTGGATGTACGTGACGGTACGTGCCAGCCAGGTGGTCGCAGGTCTTGTCTTTAACGTTCTGGCAGTGGGAGCGGCAAGCGCAATCTACCGCCTCGCGTTGGGCGGCGAGACGGCGCAGCGGACGATTCCCACCTTTCCTCCGGTTGCGATTCCGTGGCTTAGCTCGCTGCCCATCATTGGGCCGGTTTTCTTCGCGCAGACCGCGCCTCTTTATCTCACGCTGCTGGCGGCTGCCGGGGCGCATGTCTTTCTCTTTCGTACGCGCACCGGGCTGGCACTGCGGGCAGCGGGAGAGAATCCGCGCGCGGCGGACGCGGCGGGAATCTCCGTCGAGCGAATGCGCTACCTCGGCGTGCTGGTCTCCGGAGCAATGGCGGGAATGGCGGGCGCGTACATGGTGCTGGCGCAGGTGGGGTTCTTCCGCGAAGGCATGGTGGCGGGGCAGGGGTTCATCGCGCTCGGCATTGTGATTTTTGGCCGCTGGAGCCCATGGAAGGCCGTCGGAGCGGCACTGGTCTTTGGCGCTTGTGACGCGCTGCAATTCTCGCTGCAACTGTCCAGCGGCTCCGTGCCGCCGCAACTGTTGCTGGCATTGCCATATCTGGTGACGATTCTCGCAATCTCGGGAATCTTTGGCCGCGCCGGCAAACCGGCTGCGTTGATGCAGCCATACAGCAGAGATTAGAGCCTTTCTCGTGCTGGTATAGAGTCTCTGGTGGGATGGTATGGAGTGTCGGAGGTGGGACGGTATAGAGTCTCGGGTGCCCCACCCTCGCCGGGTCTTTGTTTTTCCGGCTAGGGTGGGATACAAAGCTCCCTCCACAGCAATAGGAGAACTGCTCTAGATTGCTGTGGACCGCCACTCTCTGCGCTTGAAGCGGTCAGTGCCGGCGCGGGCGGTGAGTGCGTCGGCGGCTAATTGCGCTTGGCGGCGAACATCAACCTCATTCACGTGCGTCACAACCCCGTCGCGCATTACAAACTCGCCATCGATCATTACCGATGTGACTTCGTGGCCGAGAGCCGAATAAACAATCGCTGAGACCGGGTGGTGAATCGGCGTCATGAAGGGATTGTTGAAGTCGAGGACGATGAGGTCGGCCTTCTTGCCCGGCTCAATCGAGCCAATCTCGTTTTCGAGGCCCACGGCGCGGGCGCCGTCGATCGTTGCCATTTCGAGAACCTTCTCGGCGGTCATGATCGTGGCGTCGCGATGAAAGCCCTTGTGCATGAGAGCGGCGAATTTCATCGCCTGAAAGAGATTGTGGTTGTTGCTGCTGGCTGGCCCGTCGGAGGCCAGACCTACGGTGATGCCGGCAAGCTGCATCGCGGGAATGGGCGGAATGCCGGAGGCAAGATAAAGATTGCTGCACGGATTGTGTGAGACCTTCACATCGTGATGACGCAGGATGCGGATGTCGTGCGACTGGCACTGTACGCAGTGGACGGCAAGCACATCGGGGCCGAGGAAGCCGATCTCGCTGAGGAATTCAGTGTCGGTCTGGCCGTAAAGCGATGCCGCAGTCTCAATTTCAAAGTCGGTCTCGGCAACGTGCGCCGTGATGAGCGCATGTTCCTCGTCGGCAAGCTTCCGCGTGAGGCGATAGCCCTTTTCATCCACGGCCCAGATCATGTTCGGCGCAAGGCCGACCTGTACGCGAGCGCCGGGCGAGTTGTAGCTCCGGATGTGCGTGCGCGCGTCGGCGAGCGCGGCCTCTGGCGCTTCAATCAGCGCCTCGGGGACGCCGTACTCGCGGCCCATCGAGATAAATCCGCGACAGACAAAGCCGCGCATTCCCGTAGCTTGAAACGCGGAAACGACAGCGGGAATCATGCCGGGGCGCGGATGGGCGTACATGAAATCGACAACGGTGGTAACGCCGGAGCGGATGGATTCGACGCAGCCGTGCAGCGCGGCGGCGTGCGCGTCTTCGGGCGTCAGGTGCACGGCGGAGGGGCCGGTCATGCAGGTAAACCACTTCTTCAGCACCATGTCGTCGCCCAGGCCTTTGAGCAGCGTCTGAAAGAGGTGCGTGTGCGTATTCACCATGCCCGGCATCACGATGCGGCCACGGCAGTCAATCACTTCGGCCTGTGGGTAGCGCCCGGCTAGCTGCGCCCGTGTGCCGATGGCGGCGATGCGACCGCCATCGACTGCAACGCTGGCTTCGTCGAGAATCTCGCGCCGGCTGTTCATGGTAATCAGCCAGGCGTCGGCGAGAATTGTGCTCATCGGCGCTCCATTAAGACCAATTCTGGAATGGGAAGGTCGCTATTGCTGCATTACTGCATGATGGTCGCGCGCGGTTGTCTGCGTGAAGGTCATGCGGATTCCGTGCTTCGGCCGCAGAATCACCATCGGGCGCGCTTCAATCGTCTGGCCGGGGACCAGTTGGAAATCGTATTTCCGCAGCAGGTCGCTCAGAATCATGAGAATTTGCAGCATCGCGTAGTTGCCGCCGATACAGCCCCGTGGTCCGCCTCCAAAGGGCAGATAGGTGAAGGGCGCTTGCTGCTGCGCGTTCGTCTTGGTGAAGCGCTCCGGGTCGAAGCTCTCCGTATCCGGCCAATAGCGCGGCGCATGGTGCGCACCATACACGTAGACAATCACCATCGAGCCTCGCGGTATCGCAATCTCGCCTATGCGGTCATCCGCGACGGCCATGCGGTCGATCATCCAGAACGGCGGGTAGAGACGCAGCGCCTCCTGAATGACCTGCGTAGTGTATTCGAGTCTGCCCAGAGCACCGTGGCTGAGAGGCGCATCTCCCAGCGCGGAATCGAACTCCTGCCGCACCCTCTCAAGACAATCCGGACGCGAGCTCAGGAGATACAAAATCCACGAGAGACTGTTGGACGATGTTTCATGCCCCGCGACCAGCAGTTGCATACTTTCGCTCAGCACCAGTTCATCGCTCATGCCTTCGCCGTCCGCGTAGCGCGCATCCATGAGGGTTTGCAGTAGATCGTGGCCGGGTTCCTGTCCGCGGCGCTGCTTGATGTATTCCATCAAGATACTGTCGGCGCGGGCGCGCATCGCTTCATGTCGGCGCAGCTCGCCCGATACCTCAAACCATGGGTTCAGGTAGGGCTGAATGGTCTGCTTAACGATGAATTCCTGAACGGTCGAGATGGTATGGCTCACGAGATCGATGTCTTCGTCCTTGAGCCGCGCGCCGAAGAGCGAACGGGCGACCATGGCGAAGGTCATTTTCATCAGGTGGGGATAAATATCGACGGGGCCGCCCTGAATCTGTTTGTCGAAATCCCGGAGCGACTCGGCTAGCGAATCCTGCATGATCGCCGACAGTGCCTCAAGCTGCTTCCTGTCGAAGCCCTTCTGGATGAGACGCCGCTGCGTGCGCCAGGCTTCTCCGTGCGTGGTTAGAAGACCTTTGCCCAGGAAGTGGCCCATGCGCTTTACCTGGATTTCGGATTTCTGGTAATTCTCCGCGTTGGTCTTCAGCACATGCTGAATGACGGCGGGGTTCGTCGTGACAATGGCTTCCTTCAGCCCGCCGAGATAGAAGCGGAATGTGTCGCCGAAGTCCTCGGTGTACTGGGACAAAACCTGCACGGGATTGCGGGCCATGGCGCGCGAATCGGCAAAGGAGCGAAATCTGGAGACAGCGGGTATGGGTGTCGGCAACGTCAGGCCTCGCCGCGCGAACGCTGAACCGGAACTTCAGGGCGTTTCATGCTGTGGTCTTCCGGAAGCGGTCGAGTAGGCATAGATACAAGGATGAAGCGCTCGGGATCAGTCTTCATTTCCCAGTTGCTTCAAAAGTATCAGATGATGCCAAATGGCCCGCGTCATGGTGGGATGCTGCCGATAGGGAACGCCAAACTCTTCGGCGGTCTGCTTCACAATCCGGGTCAGCGACGCGTAGTGAGTGTGGCATACGAAGGGGCACAGATGGTGGGCTATGTGATGATTTAGCCCGCCTGCAAGCCAACCTACGAGCGGGCTACTCGTCGCATAGTCGGCGGTTGTCGCGAAGATGTGATACACGCCGTTGTCAAACTCGGCGCGGCTTGAGGGAAAGTAAGTTCTTTCGACGGTGTGCGTGGTCTGGAATACCAGCGCTACCGTCAACCCGATAATCATATGGGTCAGCAGGAAAGCCAAAACGACCAGCAGAGGCGATTTCCCCAATAACACGACCGGCAAAATCAGCATGTAGGTGAGGTAGAATCCTTTACCCGCAAAGAGGATGGCGTATTCCCGCGCCGGGTGTCTGGTGCGTTTCAGATATCCATGCGAGGGGAAGAAGAAGCACTCAAAGTCTCTCAAAAAAATATAGTCGAGAGAAAATAGAGCGTAAAAGAATAGTGCGTAGATGTGCT
>JAATFM010000004.1 GCA_015655195.1 Terriglobales bacterium | reverse complement strand
ATCGATCTGATCGTTCGCGGCCTCTCGATTCTCAAGCCCGGCGTGAAGGGACTGAGCGAAAACATCTGCGTACGGTCGATTGTGGGCCGGTTCCTCGAACACTCGCGCGTCTTTTACTTCCACAACGCGGGCCAGGACGAAATCTACCTTGGCTCGGCTGACTGGATGCCTCGCAACCTCTTCGAGCGCTGCGAGGTTGTCTTCCCTGTCCGCGACCCGGCGGCTCGCGCGCGCATTCAGCATGAGATTCTTCCGGCATTGCTGGCCGACACGGTCAAGGCGCGCATTCAGCAGCCGGATGGCGCGTACATCCGCGCTGCGAAAATCTATAAGGATGCGCCGGCGTTTTCCTCGCAGGATTTTCTTATGCAGTTGGCCGAGGGAAAGAACGATCTCTCCGCCATTCCTGTCCCGTCTGCTTCGCACGCGCACGCCGCTGTCGCGCACAAACCGGAGGCTGTGACCGAGCCGGATGTCGTGGCAGAGTCAGAGGACAAGCCGCGCAAGCCCGTAAAGAAGGCCGCGAAGAAGGCTGCAAAAGCAGTGGCCGCGGACTAGCTCAAACGCAACAGGCCTGCGACAAAAGGCATCGCAGCTACAAATGATAGATAAAGACCGCGTGACTGCCAGCGTTGCGTTTTAACGAGGCGTCCGAGGTGAGGCTGATCGAGGCTTTGTACAGACCCCCCTGGATGTTGACCATGCCTCCCGACCGCTGCAACACCATCGATACGCCTGGCGCAGTTCTGTGCGCGCGATCGTGGTTGGGGCCGCGATTTGCGATGTTGTATCCGCTATTGACGTAGACTTGCCACGCGGCGTGCACGCGGTTTGCGAATTCCGTCCACTCCGGGTTGGGCGGCGGCGCGGGTGGGTCGTTGAAGGTGTCCGTGCCTCTGTGGTGATTCCCGCCGCACGGCTTGCCAAATTTGTCGAAACCCGCGCAGTAGACGATCGTACCGAGGCAAAAGGGAACGACTGTATTTCTGATCATGGGCTCGCCGCCGTTTTGCAGAGCCTCCGAATGGGTGCGCCCAGGTGGTACCGCAATCTCAGAGTCCGTCAATTCGACGACATGTCCCTTGCACTTGACGCATTGGAAATAGTGCTTGTAGTACATTCGCATCCCCTCCGTAAGCCGTTAGCAATCGAAGTTTTCATCTTGGAAATCGGACGTAGAAAATGTACCACAGCTTGTCTTCGCACGCGCTTTTTTCATCCATTCCAAGGCCAGGACGGTTAGAGAGGCGGGGCAGGCCGCGCGCCACGCAAAACCTGCCCGATCAATTCGTCGCCATATTCCTGGGTCAGCGGAGCGAAACGCAGCAGCATCCGGTAATAGACAGGGCCAAAGATCACGTCCACCAGCATCTCAGGGTTCACATCGGGCGCGAACTCGCCGCTGGCTTTGCCTCGCTCAATCTGGGCAACGGCAAATGCGCGTCTTTCGCGGATGTGCTGCTCGTACAGCTCACGCAAAATCTCCGGATCGCTCTGGCCTTCGGCTATCAGGTCGGCCATTACCTTGCCGAAGAGTCCGTTGAATTCCTTGATGAGGTGGCGCATCCCGGCGCGAAACGCTTCTTCCACGGTAGCGGTCGGAGACGGCTGAAATTTGCCGGCAAGCCGCTCCTGAAACATGGTCATAATCAGGGCTGCCTTGGACGGCCACCACTTGTAGAGCGTCGGTTTGCCCACCCCGGCGCGTTTTGCCACTGCCTCCATGGTGAAGGCGCTTACAGGCTTCCCTTGCAGCAACGCATACACTGCGTCCAGAATCGCGGTATGCGATGCGGCCGACTCACTGCGCGGGCGGCCCGGCCGGGCTGGAGATTGGGGCTGATTTTCCATGCACTTACATTATCGGAACGGTCCGTAAATAAAAAGTCTTGACACTTTGCTTATTTAATTTTACATTACGTTAAGTAATTATTTCTGATTGACCGTCTCAGGGAGATCGGTCAAAGGAGCCAAGCAATGGAAAACGGAATCGACAAACGTCCAGCAGGAACGGAAAACTGGCTTGGCAGGCACGCGCTCACTGCGGAAGATGCCGCAATTACGGCAGCAATGCGGGCCGCAGCCGCTCCCACCAAAGGCACACTGCGCGGAACCGCCGCGCGCCCCATTTTCGACGCCATCATGGAGCATGTTTCCGCGCCCGAGGGTGTTGCCTTCGAGCAGGGCACTGTGGCGGGAATCCCCGGATTGTGGGTTCTGCCGGAGCAATCGCGGCAGGACGCTGTGTTGATTCATCTTCACGGCGGGTGGTTCCACTGGGGAACGGCCTGGGCATTCCGTAATCTGGTGGGACATATTGCCTTGGGCGCTAAAACACGGGCATTTGTGCCGGATTACCGGCTGGCTCCCGAGCAGCCCTTCCCTGCTGCTGTGGAGGATGTGCAGGCGTGCTATCGCGGGCTGGTGGAAGAGGGTGTGCGGACGATTGCGCTGAGCGGCGATTCGGCCGGGGGCAATCTGGCGCTGGTACTTCTATCCCTGACCGGTAAACAGGCATCTTCCGGCGGCGTGGCTCCGGTGGGAGCGGTCGCGCTTTCTCCGGTAACGGACCTTGCGTTGACGGGCGCGAGTTACGAGACGCGCGCGGAGGCTGATCCGTATTTCGTCCGGTCTCAGGCGGAGGAGCTTGCGATTTCTTACCTGAACGGAGCAGACCCCAAGAATCCGCTGGCTTCGCCGCTTTATGCCGATCTGGCCGGTTTGCCGCCAGTCCGGGTTCATACCGGGGACGATGAAGTGCTGCTGGATGACTCGTACCGTTATGTCGAGCGCGCTGTCGCTGCTGGTGTCGATGCCCGGCTCGACATATGGGCGGGAATGCCGCACGGATTCGTCAACGGCGCTGGAAAGCTCGGCGCTGCCGACCTTGCTCTGGACGCTATCGGTGCTTTTTTGGGGGAACGGCTGACCGCTGCGCGTTAACCTGTGCCTTACCCAGCCGGATACCTGTGCTCCCTCTACCCGTAAGCGCCGCCAATCTGTCATTCTGTAGGCGGCGCAGCGCTTCGCGACCGGGCTTGCCGCGAAGCGCTGGAGCCGCCGCACTGGAGCAAGGAGAAGCCGATGTCCCACACCACACCGCAGGTCTTTGAGAACATCTCGCCCGATCAGTTTGCCCGGCTCACCGAGAAGGCACGGGAGGCCGGCATCGACATGGCCGGCCACTCCGGCTCCACGGCCAAGATGGGCGTCGAGGTGGCATGGGATTACTCGCCGGACTCGCGGCAGCTCACCCTGCACTGCATCAAGACTCCCTTCTTCATCGACGCGGATGACGTCAACCGCCGCATTCATGCGCTTGTGACTGAGACGCTTGCCACGGCTTGAAATCCGGGTAGCATCCTGATTTCCCTTCAGCATTCCCTCCGGAGCTAAAGCCCGACCTTATTTTGTTGAGCCCTATCGCCGGGGATAAATCCCCGGCCTACCAGCCGTGCCCTTTCAAGACAGCGGCACATCAGACACTGCGAAAACTCACAGCCGCTTACAATGAAAGCAGTGGCGAATCTCCTCAATCCGCCCTCTTCCGCAGCCGCTTCCCGCTCGATCCGCGTCGTTGCGCCGCTCCACTTATGGCATCTGGCCAGCCTCGATGCGCCGACCGTTGCCTTAGCATGGGCCTGGTCGCTGGCATGGGCCGCTCACAGGCCGCTGCCGGTCTGGTCCGCCGCCGCGCTTGCTCTCATCGTCTGGGTCATTTACGTCGGCGACCGGCTGCTGGATGTTCGTTCTACTCTCGCTACCAATGCCGACCGGAACGTCTACCGTGCGAAGCACCTGCGCGAGCGGCACTTCTTCCACTGGCGTCATCGGCGCATCTTTCTTGCGATTGCCGCGCTGGCTGGACTTGCCGCTGCCGCGCTGCTTTTCGCGCAACTACCGGAAAAGGCACTGCGGCGCGATTCCATCGTTGCCGCGGCCACGCTTGTCTGGCTCGGTAGCGTGCATCTTGGTCAGCGGGGTCGGGCTATGCAGGAACGGGCGCAGGCGCAGACTCACCATGCTCGGGCCTTTGCACGCGAGCGCATGGCTGAGATCGTCGTCGGCCTCATCTTTGCGCTGGGATGTGCGCTTCCGGCCTGGCCGCGAAGCGCTGCTGCCCTGCTGCCGCTCACGCTCTTTGCCGCGCTGGCATGGCTCAATCTTTACGCCATCGGCGTGTGGGAGTCGCTGCGTGGCTCAGGCGTGCGGCAGGCCGCTGCGGTTGTTGCGATTTCCGGCATCGGGCTGGCAATCCTTGCCGGACGGCTCGGCGAGACGCGCGCAGCCACTGTTCTGTTCGGCGGAGCGGCTTCGGCGCTGCTTCTGGCGCTGCTCGACCGCTGGCGCTCGCGGCTTTCGCCGCTGACCCTCCGCGCCGTTGCCGACTTTGTTCTGCTTACTCCACTGCTTGCGGCGGCGCTTGTGGCCGCAGCCGCATCGCTGGCCGGATGAGCGGCGGGGCAGGACCGGATAAGACGCTTCCGGATTTCAACCGGCTCGCCTCGGGCGAAACTCCAGACTTTGACCGGCTTGCGCCGGTATATCGCTGGATGGAGTGGCTCAGTTTTGGGCCGTTTCTCCATCGCTGCCGGCGCGCGTTTCTCGCTGAAGCCGGCTCCGCTCGCCGCGCTCTGATTCTGGGCGACGGTGACGGCCGATTTACCGCAGACCTGCTTCGGGCGAATCCGGACATTCGCATCGATGCCGTGGATGCAAGCCCGGCCATGCTTGCCGCCTTACTGCGCCGCGCCGGTCCGAATGCCGCCCGCGTCACGACTCATGCCGCGGATGCGCGGGAGTGGGTTCGGGCTGGGCTGGATTCATGGCCCGATGCCGAAACGGGCCCGAAATCCGGCTCAAAAATGAAAGCCGGAGAGCCCTTCGATCTTGTCGTCACGCACTTCTTCCTCGATTGCCTGACGACGGATGAGGTTCGCGGCCTCGCCGACTGCCTTTGCCTGCATCTCGCGCCCGGTGCGGTCTGGATTCTCTCCGATTTTGCCCAGCCGCCGGGGCTTTATGGCAGGCTCGTTGCGGCTCCGCTCATTGGTTTCCTTTACCGCGCCTTCGGGCTGCTGACTGGCCTCCGCATCCGCCGCCTGCCCGACCACCCTGCCGCGCTGGCGGGAGCTGGCTTCACCCTCCTGCGCCGGCAAGCCTTTCTTGGCGGCTTGCTTGTTGCCGAGATATGGCGTCGGTAGTGGGTCCGCTTGCGGAGAAGTAATCCCACCCTAGCCGGAAAAACAAAGACCCGGCGAGGGTGGGACACCCGGCATCTACGCTCGGCTCAGGATGACAATTCCCTGGTAAGTTGACGGGAGTGGTATCGCAGGTCCCAACAACAGGGACCTGGGGCACCCAAAGTTCGAGGTTGAACTTGCTTCCTTAAAGGCATTGAGGGGCACCCGCGTTTACAGAAGAACCGGTGCTCGGAAATGTTACATTTGTGTTAAAATCGATCCATACGCGAAGAAGCGAGCGACGCAGCATCCATACATTAGCCCGCCGGAAACAGGTTCGATGATTCTCTACATAATGCGCCATGCCAGTGCCGGCCTTCGCCGGCCAAACCCGCTTCTCGATGCCCGCCGCGGCCTCGTGAAAGAGGGAAAAGAGCAGTGCATTCTGATGGCGCGGACGCTCTCGACGCTTAAAGTCCAGATTGACTTCGTGGTTTCCAGCCCGCTCAAGCGCTCCCTGCAGACGGCGCAGCTCGTGGCCACCGAGCTGGGCTATGAGGCCAGGATCGAGGTCAGCCCGGCGCTTGCGCCCGATGGCAAATACGAGGACTTTCAGGCGCTGCTCAACAGGCGCGCCGCGAGCGAGGGCCTGCTCGTCGTGGGACACAACCCGAACCTGGTTCAGTTCATGGGCAGGCTTGTGACCGGCAACGGCGGGGCCAGCCTGCGGCTCCGCAAGGGCGCTATTGCCCGCATCGATCTCGACCGGCATCCCGCACAGCTTCAGTGGCTTATCGATCCGCGACTGGCGCGCAATATCTACGCCAGCGTGGGGAAAAGCTCGCGCCCGAAGACTTCGCGGAAGTAGTCGGCCTCTTTCCGCAGCGACCACAGCTCCAGCTCCGCGCCTGTTCTCCCCGGCTCGATTTCGAGATAGATTCGCTTGGGGTAGACCTTTGCCGCCACGCGCACCACGTCGCTGGCGCGATCCTGATTGAGCGCCACGGCGAGCCGCAGTAGCACCACGGCGCGACGCACGCTGCGGTGCTCGTCGGTGGAAATGTTGCGGAGAGCGCGGTCGTCCGGCTGTGGGCGACTCTTGCCCTGGTAGCGCGCGATGGCGGAAACGATCGTCCGCTGCACGGGAGTGTAGCCGTACATCTCGGAACTGGAAATAATGTATTGCGTGTGCCGGTGATGGCCCTGGTGGTTGATGAATTTGCCGGTGTCGCGCAGAAGGGCCGCCGCGGCCAGCCAGTGCTCGTAGTCGGCGGGCAGCTCATGGAGGGTTTTCAGCTCGCGGAAGAGCTGCACGACGTGCGCGCGAACGGGCTCGGCCTGGCGCAGGTCTACTCCATATCTTCTTGCCGTGGAGAGCACGCTCTCCCAGCGCTCGCTTTCGAACTCGCGGTGGCTCGTGGTGCGGGTGTCCTGCTCGGCCAGCATCTGCGAGAGCATTCCGTCGCGCAGCCCGAGCGGCGAGTAGCGAAAGCCCGGCAGGGCGAAATGCTCCAGCAGCTCGGCATAAACCTGCGCGCCAGCCACGATGATCTCCGCGCGCCGCGGACCGACGCCGGGAACAGCCTCGCGCTCGGGGAGTGACAACTTGGCGAGCTTTGTGGCCAGCTTTCGCACCAGAGGCGCGGGCGTGTCGCCGGGGCCCATGCCACGAATTGCCCTGGCCTTGCCGCTCTTGACCAGCGCCGCGGAAGCCTCACACAGCGCCGCCGCCGTGCCGCTGGTGGCAATCACCAGCGAGATGCGATCCGCCGGAATCCTGCGCCGCGCCCGCCGCAGCTCGCGTCCGATCAGTTGCCGCATGTGCGCCAGCCCGTCGGCGGTGGGCGGGTCGGCCATCAGAAAGCCTTCCGTGAGCCGTACCGCTCCGAGCGGCAGGCTTATCGTCTCCCGGATGCGCTTTTGCTCGCTGAGGGTAATTTCGCAGCTTCCGCCGCCAAGGTCGACGAGCAGCACTCGGCCGCCCACGCCCGCTTCGGCGCTCATGATTCCGCGATGAATCAGCCGGCCCTCTTCAAGACCGGAGATGATTTCGAGATTCCAGCCGGTCTCGGCCTTGACCCACGCATGAAAGGCTCCTGCGTTGCGGGCATCACGCAGGGCGGCCGTGGCTACAACGCGAATCTGGTCGGCGGCGTGGGCCTGCACGGCGCGTTGAAAGCGCTTGAGCGCGCGCAGCGTCAGCGCCATTGCCTCAGGCGAGACCAGCCCGGACTCGAAGACGCTGGAGCCGAGCCGCGTTACCTCGCGGTCCTCGTGCACGGTCTTGAGCCGGTGCGCGACGACGCGGGCAATCTTCAGCCGGCAGGAGTTCGATCCGATGTCAATCGCGGCAAAAGTCGGCATCTTTGGGCCTGTTCACACTCCTGGGACAGCGCGCTCTTCACTGTCGAAGATACACGACCGCTGCTGCATTTCCGTAACGTGCAACACACAGCACAAATTCGGGCTCGGAAGAGATTACGAAATGATGACGTTGATGGTCATGCTCGCGACCGCGACGAGCGACTCATTCGGTGGGGCCTCGTTGCCCGCCGTAAGTGTACAGACCGCATGACGCGCGGTTTCTGAATACCCGCAGAATCCGGCTCCGATGGAACCGCTCGACAATCGGTAACGCGCACGTTACCATCGCAGAATGATCGAGGTGCGCGAGTATGTTGATGTGCGAGGACACAATCACTACTCCCGGTGGCTGCTCAGTCTCGATATGAGCAGCCAATTCCGGATTGCCGCTGCTGTGGTCCGACTCGGCGACGGGAATTTCTCCGCTGTCAAGCCGGAAGGTAAAGGCATATCGGCACTGCGGCTCAATTTCGGACCGGGTTACAGGATTTACTTTGGGCAAGACGGTAAAGAAATCGTCATTCTGCTGGCAGGCGGTACAAAGAATCGGCAACAGGATGACATTGACCTGGCACAGCGGCTCTGGGCAGAGTACAAGCGCACTACAAGGGAGAAATGATATGGCTCCAACCCGCAGTTTCCGCGAAACCCTCTTTGAGCAGTTGAGGAACAAGGAATTTCGCCGCGGCTTTCTCGGTGAAGCGGTCCGCGACATGCTGGAAGGCGACCTTGCCGGCGCAAAGGCTGTTCTCCGCGAGTACATTAACGGCACAGTCGGCTTTATTCAGGTGGGGGAGGCGCTGGGACGCTCGCCCAAGAGCCTGATGCGGATGCTGAGCGCGACGGGCAATCCGCAGGCCCGCAATCTGCTCGATCTGGTCGCTTATCTTCAGAAGGCCGATGGAGTGACCTTCGAGGTCCGCGCGGTCAAGGTTCGCGCCGTCAAGGCAAAGGCCGCATAGATGCCCGCGCGGCCAACAAGCGCCTGTCCGGCTAGACCGCGGTTGCGGCAGGTGAAACTGCGCCCGCTCCGGCTTGCTATCCTAGAACGGCTGAACTTTTTGCAATGACGACACAAGCACCGCAAGACAATCGCGCACAGTCCGGGCCTTCCCCGATTGCCGCATGGCTCGTTCTGGCGCTCATCTTTGCCGCCGTTCACTTTGCCTCGCTCTTTACCCCGCCGCTGCTGGACGACGTAGACGCCGGCCACGCGCAAGCCGCGCAGTATATGGCCGAGACCGGCGACCTGGTGACGTTGCATATCGACGGCATCCGGTATCTGGAAAAGCCGCCGCTGCCCTACTGGATCGCCGCCGCGTTCTATCGCGTCTTTGGCGAGAATGTCTTTTCGACGCATCTGGCCAATTCGCTAGCCGTCCTCGGCTGCGCGTGGATTGCGTACCTGTGGGCTCTGCGCGCATGGGGCCGGCGCGCCGGCTTTTATGCCGCGCTTGGCGTGCTGACTGCCGTTGGGCCGTTTCTTTATACGCGCTTTGCCATTCCTGAGGCGCTGCTGAGCTTTCTGTTGCTCTTTGCGCTTTACAGCTTTCTTTCGGGACTCGAAAGCCAGCGGCCCACCCGCTTCTACGGCATGTGGGCGGCGCTGGCGCTGGCCACGCTCACCAAGGGGCTCATTGCGCCGGTCTTTTTCCTGGCCGCCGCGCTGCCGCTGCTGCTGCTGAGCGGCCAGTGGCGCCGCTGGCGCGCTCTCAAGCCCGTCTCCGGCGCGCTGCTCTTTCTCGCCATTGCCGCGCCGTGGCACATCCTTGCCGGACTGGCCAATCCCGACCAGGGCCACCCCATCGGCAACCACCCCACGCCGGGCAACGTGCACGGCTTCTGGTACTTCTACTTCCTCAACGAGCACGTCTTCCGCTTTCTGGGCACGCGCTGGCCGCACGACTACAACCGCATGAACTTCTTCGTCTACTGGCTGGCGCACCTGGCATGGCTCTTTCCCTGGAGCCTCTTTCTGCCGGCGCTCGTCATTGTGGCGTGGAAGACGCGAGGAACCTGGCTCCAGCACCTGCGACGCGACGCGGGGCAGACCGTGGATTTCTATCTTGACTATGCGGCACGTGAAGACGTGGCAACCTATGTGACGCGGCTCAAGTTCCGTGTACGCACCAACTGGCTGCTCGGCCTCTATGCGGCCTTCGTTCTGCTCTTCTTTTCGATTTCGACCAACCAGGAGTACTACACCTTTCCGGCATGGCCGGCGCTGCTGATCCTCATGGCCGGCCTGCTGGCCAATGCAGAAGAGCACCGCAGTAGCGACGAGGGCCGTCCGCTGCTCTCGCCGGCGTGGCTTAGCGGCGCACAGGCATTGTTTGCCGTGGTGGGTGTGCTGGTGGCGCTGGCGCTCGGCTGGGCGCTATGGGAATCGCGCAACATTCCTTACGTCTCCGACATTGGCACGCTGCTGGCGCACCGCGATGTGGGCGGCTACACGCTCTCCATGTCGCACTTCTTCGACCTGACGGGGCCGTCGTTTGCAGCGCTGCGTCTGCCCGCGCTGCTGGCCGCCGTGGCGCTGCTCATTGGCCCGGCGGTGAGTTGGCTGCTGCGGCTCAAGCGCAAGCATCTCGCCGCAACGACTACGCTGGCGCTGACCTCGGCAATCTTCCTCGTGGCTGCGCATATCGCCTTTGCGCGCTTTGAGCCGATGCTGAGCTCGAAGCAGCTTGCCGATACGATTCTCACCAAAGGCTCACCCGCAGACACCTTCGTCATCTATGGCGACCAGTCCGATGCCTCGTCTGTGATCTTCTACACGCACAACTTCTTCCACAAGCCTGCCGAGATTGTCATGCGGCCCTGCTCGGCATTCGGAGACGGCTCGTCGCTGCTATGGGGCTCCTGCTGGCCGGACGCGCCGAAGATTTTCCTGAGCGACGATGAGCTTGTGAAGCAGTGGGGCACGGGCGAGCGCAAATGGCTCTTTGCGCAGGACAAGAACCAGCAGCCGGTCGAGCATCTGCTCGCAGGCAGGCTCTATCCCGTCCAGACTATT
The DNA here is from genome assembly GCA_015655195.1 of Terriglobales bacterium. Lineage (GTDB taxonomy): Bacteria > Acidobacteriota > Terriglobia > Terriglobales > Acidobacteriaceae > Telmatobacter. The sequence goes on along the minus strand of JAATFM010000004.1, from coordinate 4,151 downwards.
GCCGACAAGGCGCTGTGGACGGACCGGCCGTTGCAATAAGGCAACTCTCAGCCATCAGCTTTTAGCTCTTAGCAAAACGGCCCTCCGTTTCAGCACCGCATTCCGCGCTGAAACGGAGGGCCCTTCGTCTTTCAGCCCTCTCGGTCCCTTACTCCCTCGTCACTTGCCCTTCGTCCCTTGTACTATTTCCCCATGTCCTACTTCCTCTTCAAGACCGAGCCCGACGTTTACTCCTTCGACGACTTTCTGCGCGACCAGGAGACTGTCTGGGACGGCGTTGCCAATCCCACCGCCGTCAAGCATCTGCGCGAGCTGAAGCCCGGCACGAAATGGATCTTCTACCACACGGGCGGCGAGCGCACCGCCGTTGGAACCGGCTCGGTGACGAGCGTCGATCCCGCCGATCCTAAAGTGCCTGTCGTGAAGGTCAAGGTCGGCAAGCGGCTCAAGACGCCGAAGACGCTGGCCGCCATCAAGGCCGAACCGCTTTTCAAAGACTCGCCGCTCGTCATCATCGGCCGCCTGTCCGTTGTGCCGCTGACCAAAGAGCAGTGGGAGTGGTTCGTCGCATAACTTTCTTGCATGGCAGTCACCGGAGGCCGCTGATGTTGTTAACCCGCCGCACGCTGCTCCACGCCGCAGCGTCGCTCGCACTCCTTGCAGGAACAGTTCAGGCGCAAAATGTCGCCGTCGGCTCGCAGTACGACTCCACGCACGTCTACATGGCTCCGGCGGATACGGACGCTTTCGTGAAATGCTTCCTCGGCGTCTTCGGAGGCACGAGCACAAAGCAGGTTGTCACGACGGTCACGCCCACGCCAAGCAAGACCACCTCGCAACTGCTACAAACACCTGTCGGAATGGTCTCGCTCCTCGGCTTCACCACTCCCATTCCGACGCACTTTGGCACGGAGCGCAACGGCTATCTCGTCACCGACATGAAAACCGCCATTGCCGCGGCGCGCGCCGCCGGCGCCGATGTGCTGGTGGAACCCTTTCCTGACCCGATTGGCGTGGATGCGATTGTGCAGTGGCCGGGCGGAGTGAATATGCAACTCTACTGGCACACCACAGCGCCATCGTATGGACCGCTCGCACACGTTCCGGAGAACCGCGTTTATGTCTCGCGCGACCGGGCCGATGCGTTTGTTCAAGCGTGGCTGAAGTTTTCCGGCGGGAAACGAATTTTGGACATTGCCGATGCACCGGGAGCCGAGATAGGTCTGACAAATACGATAATCCGGCGTGTACGGATCACATCCGCCTTCGGAATGATGCTTATCTTTGTCACCGACGGGCATTTGCCGTGGCCTTATGGCGCGGAGACTACCGGTTACGAAGTCGATGATCTGGATGCGACACTTGCCAAGGCAAAAAGCGTTGGCGTTACTGTGCTGGCCGGACCTGCTGCTTTTGGCGGCCGTCATTCCGCAATGGTGCAATTCCCCGGTGGCTACGTGGCGGAGATTCACGACGCGTCGCCGAAGCCACACCGTTGAGCGCGAGCAGCAGGCGGCTTGCCGCTTTACTTGCGTGCGCAAATATTTCCGGCTATATTACCGGATAGAAAACTGGCCGGAGGATTGAGGCATGAAAGATTCCGCACAAGCGCGTGCCATAAAAAAATACCGTGCCCGTCTGAATCGCCAGGGATTGTCCAGATTCGAGGTTCTGGGGCTTCCCGGCGACCGCGAGTTGATTCGCTCCCTGGCCCGCCATCTCGCTGAAAACGGGCCAAAAGCGGGGACGATTCGCTCGTCACTCCGGCACAGCATTGCAGCCGAGCCGCGCAAGGCAGGCGGGATCCTGGCCGCGCTCAGGCGGTCGCCTCTCGTGGGGGCGGAGCTTTCCCTCGATCGCCCTGTGAACGCGGGACGCACTGTCGATCTATGAGCCGCTATCTGCTCGATACCAACATCATCAGCAATGTCACCAAGCCTGTCCCCTCCGCCCGGCTCTCGAACTGGTTGGCAGAGCAGGCAGACGACGATCTATTCCTCGCCTCACTCACTCTTGCCGAAATCTGGCGGGGAATCCAGGAAGAACCAGTTGGAAGGAAACGCCGCGCACTTGAGGAGTGGTTCGCGGGGCCCGAGGGTCCGCAATCTCTTTTTGCCGGCCGCATCCTTCCATTTGACGAGAGGGCAGGCATTCTCTGGGGCCGTCTGATGGCGGAGGGCAGCCAGCGAGGCAAGCCGCGCAACGCACTCGACATGGTAATCGCCGCGATTGCCGAAGCAAACGGGTGCATCGTCGTGACTGACAACGAAAAACACTTCTTCGGGATTGAGTTCATCAATCCGATTCGCTCGGCGGCTTTGCCACGCTGACAAATCGCACGGCGGATTTTGGCAAAGTTGGCCAAATTTCCTTATATTGATATTGAGGTGCGCTCGTGCCGACACGCAACGTAAATCTGACTCCTGAACTGGACACCTTCATCACGACGAAGGTGGAAGCGGGGCTTTACGCCAATGCCAGCGAGGTGATGCGCGCGGCTCTCCGCCTGCTCGAACGCGATGAGCGCGAGAACGAGGAGAAGCTGATTGCGCTTCGCGCCGCGATTGATAAGGGCCTTGCCAGCGGGCTTGCCGAGCCGGATGCGATGGACCGCATTCGCAAGAAATATGGGCTGCCGCCGAGAGATGCGCGGCTGTGAAAGGCTATCGTCTTTCAGCAGAAGCAAGAGCAGACGTCGACGGCATTACCGCCTACACAACGGAAACCTGGAGTCTGCATCAGGCACACAAATACTTTGACCAATTAGAAGATTATTTCGAACTGCTGGCAAACAATCCCTTAATGGGCCGTACTTGTGACTTTATCCGTCCTGGGTTGCGAAGATCAGAAATCGGCCGCCACGTTGTCTTCTATACAGTGCAGCCAGACATAATCGTCATCATGCGCGTGCTGCATCAAAATATGCTCCCTGCAAACTACTTCTGATCCAGCCAGCCCTTTGTGTTCAGCAACTGGCGGTTGTCTAGCGCCCAGACTTTGTCGGTGAACTCGTCGGCGGCTTTGCCTTCGCGGGCGGCCTTCTCGAAGGCTTGCTGCGCGGCCATCATCTTGGCGTCGAGATCGTCGAGGAAGTTCAGCACCAGCGCTTCAGGAATCATGGGCAGTTTGGGTGAGCCGAATTCGAGCTTGCCGTGGTGCGAGAGGATCATGTGCAGCACCAGCGTGCGCAGCCGCGGCGGGAAACCGGGCAGCGTGTCGATGGTCTTGGCGGCCAGTTCGTAGCCCATCTGGATGTGGCCGAGCAGCACGCCCTCCGTAGTGTATTCGAAGCCCGACTCCCAGCCCAGCTCCTGAATCTTGCCGATGTCGTGCAGGATTACGCCGGTCATCAGCAGATCGCGGTCGAGGATTGGATAGCTCGGCACGACCTGGTCCGCCAGGGTCAGCAGGCTCACGACGTGTTCAAGCAGCCCGCCCAGCCACGCATGATGCAACTGCTTGGCTGCGGGTGCCTCGCGGAATTTCCCTGCGATGCGCTCGTCGCCGAGCACCGTGGTGAGGAGCAGCTTGAGATGCGGATTGGTGAAGGAATCCACGAAGCCCGTGAGTTTTGCCCATAGCTCGGCAACGTCGTAGGTTGTCGCGGGCATCATGTCGGTTTTGTCGGCCTCGGAAGGCGTGGCCTTGCGGAGCTGGTCTACTTTGACTTGCAGCTTGCCGTCAAAGAGCGAAACGCTGGCGCGCACCTTGACGATCTCGCCCTGCTCGGCGTCTTTCGAAATGCGAGGATCGGATGGGTCCCAGACGCGGCCCTCCAACTGGCCCGTCTTATCGGCAAGCACCAGGCTCAGATATGGCTTGTTCGTCTTGGTTGTGCGCTGCTGCCGGGAGAGAAGCAGAAAATAGCTGTCGAAGAATTTTCCCTCTTCATACGAGGCCAGATCGGAGATATAGATGTCTTTCATACTGGGAAAAGACTACATGAGGGAAGTGTGATGAGGGAACAGGGGCGAGGGAACAGGGACGGGGACGAGAAAGGGCTACTCTGGCGCAAGTGCAAAATTGAGGCAAAAGCATACCTCAGGGCCTAAAGGCCCAACTCCATTGGCTGGCCTTATTGCCGGGGATAAATCCCCGGCCTACCCAACCCAGCACGCAAACCAGCACCCAAACCCAGCCGATCCGATCTT
>JAATFM010000270.1 GCA_015655195.1 Terriglobales bacterium | reverse complement strand
TGATTCCGCAGACGCGCGGCGGCTCGCGCAGTCTGGCGGCGGCGAAAATTCTCGGTCAGGTTCGCAGCTTCGTCGCCGCAGGCGGCAATGAGCTGGTGCTTTCCGGCATCAATCTGGGCCGCTGGGGGCGCGATCTCGACGCAAATCGCCCTCCAGCCGCGCTGACGCTTGCCAAGCTGGTTCGTACAATTCTGGAGCAGACCAGCCTGCCCCGCCTGCGCCTCAGTTCCATTGAGCCAATGGATTGGGACGCCGAACTGATCGGCCTCTTTCGCGAGTTCTCCCCGGCGCGTCTGGCACGCCACGCGCATCTGCCGCTCCAGTCGGGCTCCGATGCCGTGCTGCGCCGGATGCACCGACGCTACCGCCCTTGGCACTACGTGGAAAAGGCCGCCGCGCTCGCCGCTGCCTGCGGAGATGATCTGACGCTTGGCGCAGACGTCATGGTCGGCTTTCCGGGCGAGACCGACGCCGAGTTCGCCGAGACTTATGAGCTGATCCGCGCACTGCCCTTCGGCTATCTGCACCTCTTTTCGTTTTCGCCGCGTCCCGCAACGCGAGCCTGGGAACTGCACCGGCAGTCGCCCGTTCCGTCCCGCATTGTCGATGAGCGCATGGCGGCTCTCCGCGCCCTGGCCCGCGAAAAAATGCGCGCCCACCGGCAGGTAATGACCGGTCGCGCGCTTGATGCCATCACCCTCCACACACCGGAGGCGCTTGCCAGCCGGGGCCGCACCGCCGCGCTGACCGGAAACTTTCTGCCCGTGGAATTGGAAGGTCGTATGGAGCCAAATCGGCTCATCCGCGTGCATGTGGAGAGGCTGACGGAGAATCTAGAGCTGCGCGGCGGACTCGGGATGGAAGATTACGCTCGGACACAATCCCATACACAAACGTAACCAAAGCAATGGTATACTCAGGATGCGTTTTTCCCGCCACGAGTGACCCGGAGCCAACTCCGAAGCTGGTTCCGAACTGGGGTTGGAACGCTTTGGAGGAGTACCATCGCATTCGATAAACGAGCAGCCAAGTCCTTTATCCGCATCAACGACCGGATTCGTGCGCGCGAAATTCGCGTGATCGACGAAAACGGGGAACAGCTCGGCATCCTGCCGCCCTTCGAGGCGCTGAAGATTGCCCGCGAGCGCGGCCTCGATCTTGTCGAAGTCTCGCCGAACGCCGTTCCGCCGGTCTGCCGCATTCAGGACTATGGCCGTTTTCTCTACGAGAAGGACAAGAGCGACCGCGCCGCGCGCAAGAAGCAGAAGGTCATTGTCATCAAGGAAGTCAAGTTCTCCGTTACCGTGGACGAGCACGACTACCAGACCAAGAAGAACCAGGCGGTCAAGTTCCTGCTCGGCGGGGACAAGGTCAAGGCCAGCCTGCGTTTCCGCGGCCGCCAGATGGCCCACCGCGACCTGGGCTACAAAATCATCAACCGGCTCATCCAGGACATCGGCGAGACCGGAGTGGTCGAGTTCATGCCGCGCATGGAAGGCACGATTCTGCACGCCATTCTCGCGCCGAGCAAGAAGGCCGAACCCGCCAAGCCCCGGGCCGCCGCACCAGCGCAGATCGACCCGCCACAGCCCAATCAGGCCCAGCCTGCGGCTACGGCTCCCACCACCGTCACTACGGCCCAGTAATTTCCATCCCAATAAAATCGGGTGCCCCACCCTCGGCGCGTCTTTGTTTTTGCACCTAGGGTGGGATGACTACTCAGTCAGCCGTAGCGCAAAGATTCAAGCTGAGTTATACTAATTTGGTACGTCTTCCAGCGGGATTTCCCTGTAGGAAGGCGCGCGGGCGGGAGCAAACCTGCCCGGAACGAGAAGAAAATGCCCAAGTTGAAGACTCATAAGGGCGCGGCCAAGCGCTTCAAGAAGACTGGTACCGGCAAAATCGTGCGGAACCAGACGAAGACGCGGCATATCCTTACGTCGAAATCGCCCAAGGTCAAGCGCAAGCTCGGTAAGAGCGTGCTTGTCTCCGATGGCGATTACGCCAAGGTAGCGCGCATGATCCCTTACGCCTGATCGTGAATGCCGCTCCTGATCGGAGCAGCGTTTTCCGGGCCTTGAGTGGCAAGGCCCCCGGTTGGCTCGCTTTTTAGCGACCAATCGCGTGATACAGGCTTGAATTGAGCGAGTGAAGAGGCACGCCGATTTTGGCACTCCAGCCTCCAGCCGCGTAATCACCACATGCAACACAAACGGAGACACAGCAATGCCCCGCGTAAAACGCAGCACCAAGCGCAGTGACCGCCGCAAGAAGATTCTCAAGCGCGCAAGCGGTTACTTCCTCACCAAATCGAAGCTCTATCAGGCAGCCCAGGAAGCCGTCGAGCGCGGCCTGAAGTTCGCCTACACCGGCCGCCGCCAGAAGAAGCGCCAGTTCCGCTCGCTCTGGATCGTCCGCATCTCGGCCGCCGCCAAGCTCAACGCCATCAGCTACTCGCAGCTCATCAACGGCCTCAAGAAGGCCGGCATCGAGCTCGACCGCAAAATCCTGTCCGACATCGCCATCCACGACGCAGCAGGCTTTACCAAGCTGGTCGAGCAGGCGAAAGCCGCTCTGGCAACTGCGAAGGCAGCATAAGAGCGAGTCAGTAAGTCACAGAAGCGGCCTCGCTGAGCGGGGCCGCTTCTGTTTTCGTTTGTCCTATTTTTTGCTGTAATGCTATGCTGTACAGCAAGGGTGGATATTATGGCGAATACTGCAAAAGCTCGGGTTTTCATGAGCGGGAGAAGCCAGCATGTGACGATTCCCGCCAACTATCGCTTTCGTTCCTCGGAGGTTTCAATCCGCCGGAATCCTGAGACGGGAGAGGTCATTCTTTCCGAGATTCCCAGTCTGGATGAAGTGTTTGCCGCGCTCGATGCGGCTAATCTTCCGGAGGAATTCCTGAGCGAGGCTGAGCGGGATCACCGGCCGCCAGAGGGTCGTCCCGCGTTGGATGAGCTTTTCAACGCGGTTGAGGACCGGGACAAATAATGAAGTCCATCTATCTGCTGGACACCAATACTTTCAGCTATATCGCCAAAGGCTCCTCCATCGCGGCGCGCACTCAGTTCCAAAAAGCCGCGCGGGATCGGAGTTGCTCCGTCTGCCTCTCTTCCATCACGGTAGCGGAAACACGGTACGGTATGGCAAAGCGTGGTTTGTCATACGCGCGAGCATCGGTTATTGAGGGACTATTGGCCAATCTGACGATTTTGCCATGGGGCGTGGACGAAGCGGCTGCTTATGGAAAGGTAAGAGTAAAACTGGAATCGAAGGGAGTCACCGTTGCCGCAATGGATATGCTGATCGCGGCGCAGGCCATCGCCGCCGGAGCCGTGCTTGTGACGCATGACCGAATCTTTCAACGAATCGAAGATTTGAGCGAAACCGTCGATTGGGCAGTCGACCTTCCGTGAGGAGCCGCGCGGCAGTCATTTATTCTGTTCGTTACGCATGACGAACGATCCAATTTCCAATCTGACAGTTCCAAGCCTTACGAGTTTCGACGAGGCTGCGCTCGACAAGGCCTTTGCCGCGCTTGCAGCACAGGCCCGCGATTCCGCCGCTGCCATCGACGGTCCCGAAGCCGTTGAGGCTTTCCGCCTGGAATGGCTGGGCCGAAAACAGGGCCGGCTGACCGATGTCTCCGGCAAGTGGCTCAAGGCCGCGCCGGCGGAGGCGAAGAAGTCTCTCGGCCAGCGGTTCAACGCGCTGAAAACCGTGGTGGAGGGCTTGCTGGAACAGGCTTCCGGCTCTGGGCCAAGCGACGCGGCGCTGGCCGCCGAGGCCATCGACATTACGCTGCCCGGCACGCGGCGGCTGACCGGCTCCGAGCACCCGATTACGAAGACGCTGAACGAAATCGTCAGTGTTTTCGCGGCGCTGGGCTATTCGGTCGGCGTCGGGCCGGAGGTCGAAACCGACTACTACAACTTCGAGAGCATGAACTTTCCGCCCGGCCACCCGGCGCGCGACACGCAGGACACGCTGGTCGTTGCCAATCAAGAGCGGAGGCCGCTGCGCGACCGCCTCCTGCTGCGCACGCACACCTCGCCCGTGCAGATGCGGACGATGGAGTTGCAGCCGCCGCCGGTCCGCATTGTCATTCCCGGCAAGGTGCACCGCAACGACGCGGCCGACGCCACGCACTCGCCGATCTTTCACCAGGTGGAGGGCCTCTGCGTTGATACCAACATAACTTTCAGCGATCTGAAGGGCACGCTCGACCACGCGATGAAGGCGCTCTTCGGCTCGTCGGTCAAGACGCGCTTCTTCCCGTCCTTCTTCCCGTTCACGGAGCCATCTGCCGACGTGCAGATAAGCTGCATCTTCTGCGGCGGAAAAGGCTGCCGCAAGTGCAAGCAGTCAGGCTGGATTGAGCTGCTGGGCTGCGGCATGGTGGACCCGGCGGTCTTCGCCTTTGCGGCGGAAAAGCAGCCCACCTATGACCCGAAAAAAATCTCCGGCTTCGCGTTTGGTATGGGCGTCGAGCGCATTGCGATGATGAAGTATGGCGTTTCGGAGATCGGACAGTTCTACGCGGGCGACATGAGATTTCTGGGGCAGTTTGCATGAAGATTTTGACGAAATGGCTTAGAGCTTACCTGCCCGGCCTGCCGGTTGACGACGCGCAACTCGCCGAAGACCTGACCCTGCGCGGCATTGCCGTTGAAGGCATCTACGATCTTGGCGCTGGCAATGGTTCTCTTTATGAGATGGACATTACGACAAACCGCGTCGATGCGATGAACCACTACGGCGTGGCGCGAGAGGTGGCTGCAATCTACGGCCTGCCGCTGCCAACGCTAAGCTACGCGCTGCCCGAAGCGAAGCCCGGCGCGAAATTCGACGTGAAGATTGAGGCCGAGGACGCCTGCGGCCGCTTTACAGCCCGCGTGCTGCGCGGTGTCAACATTGGCGAGTCGCGGAACTGGTTTGCCGGCGCGGAGGTTGCGACTTACTTCGGCCTGCTCGAACAAAAGAAGATTTCCAATGCCGTCGATGCAACGAACTTCGCGTGGCTCCTGATGGGGCAGCCGACTCATGCCTTCGATCTGGACAAGATCGAGGGCGGCATCGTCGTGCGCCGCGCCCGCAAGGGCGAAAAGCTCAAGACGCTTGACGGCATCGAGCGCACACTCGACCCCGAAGATTTGATCGTTGCCGATCACGTGAAGCCTCTGGGGCTTGCCGGAGTGATGGGCGGCTGGGACTCGATGATTACACCTGCGACGAAGAATGTGCTTGTCGAGGCGGCATGGTTTGATCCGATGGCCGTTCGCCGCACCGCGCGCCGCCACGGCCTGCACACCGACGCAAGCCATCGTTTCGAGCGCGGCGCGGACTTCAACGCAGGGGAGACGGCTTCGGCGATTGTGACAAGCATTCTGCTCGCCAACGGCGGCCACATCGAAGGCGAGTTCGTGGACGTACGCGTGCCGGCGATCGAGGCGCGCACGGCAAAGCGCAAGCCGGTCGCGCTGGCGCTCAGCGAAGTACATCGCATTCTTGGAACGACTGTCGATAAGGAAGGCATCACTGCCGAGACAGTCGAGAAAGTTCTAGGCGCGTTGGGGTGTGGATTAAAGAATCAGCAGGTCAGCGCGCTCCGCGCAAGCGGGTTAGCAAGTCAGCGTGAGGATTCCGAGTGGCAAGTCACACTGCCAAGCTGGCGGCTCGACATCGAGCGCGAGATTGACCTGATTGAAGAAGTGGCCCGCGTCTACGGTTACAATCGCTTTGCCAACACGCTGCACGCATTTGGCGAGGGCGTAAAGGCACTGCCGTGGGCTGCGGCTGAGGCTGCCGTGCGCGCAACGCTACGCGCAGCGGGCTTCCATGAGGCCATCGCGAGCACTTTCTGTTCGGCGGCTGATGCCGCGCTGGCCGCGCCGCAGCCGGGCCTCATTGTTCCGCTTGGCAACCCGCTGAGTGAAGAGGCCGGCGTGCTGCGGCCCTCGCTCGTGCCCGGAATGCTGGCGATGATTGCAGGCAACCTGCACCGCGACGTGAGCGACGTGCGTCTCTTCGAGTTAGGCACGGTTTTCAGCGGCACAACGGAAAAAGTAGAGGAACGGCCTGCGCTGGCCTTTGGCGCGGCCGGTACGCTGCCCGAACAGTCCACGCTGCATCCGGCGCGCGACCTCGACTTCCATGATGTGAAAGGAGTCGTCGAGCATGTGCTTTCGCGCTTCGAGATGAGTTCGGTCTACTTTGATCGCTTCCCTGCCGAGGCTGGGCTGACGCCGGCATGGCTGCACCCGTATCGCTCGGCGCGCATTGCTGCGGAAGGCACAACGATGGGCTGGTTCGGCCAGCTTCATCCGCGCGAGGCCGCGGCACGCAAGCTCAAGGACGTGGTTCTCGTAGGCGAAATCTATCTCGACCGGCTCTACAAACTCCCCATCCGCAAGCCTGCGGCGCGCGAGATCTCGCGCTTTCAGCCCGTGCGGCGGGATTTTTCGCTCGTTCTCGGCGCAGAGGTCGCGTGGGAAAAGATCGACTCCGCGATGCAGGCGCTTGCGATTCCCGAGCTGGTCGACTGGCGCGCCCGCGAGCTTTTCCGTGACCCAAAACTAGGCGCGAACGAATACGCGCTGCTGCTCGGAGTCACCTTTCAGGCGCCGGACCGCACCCTGCGCGACGACGAATTGCAGGAATGGCAGGCACAGGTGGTCGAGGCCGTTGGCAAGGCTGGTGCGCGGCTGCGCGGCTGACGGCAGAATCGCTTTGGCGCGGAGCTATACTCGTACAGTCGAATTGCCCTGTACGGAGGATTTTTGCCATGTCGCAGATGTCGATGGATTCCGAGATGATGCCGGATAGTATGCCGGAATCGGCTGAGGCTATGCACGCGGATGAGACGCACGACACAGCCGCGTTGGCCCTGAGCGTAGACGAGTTTGCCGCGCTGGAAGAACGCGTGCTGCGTGCCGTGAATCTGGTGAAGCGCGAGCGCATGGCGCGTACCGCCGCTGAAGAGCGCGCGCTACAGGTGGAGGCCAAGCTGGCCGAGCACACGGCCAAGCTGAGCGAACACGCCGCGCAACTCACCGAGCATGTAACGCACGTCGAGCAGTTGCAGTCCGAAGTCAAGACGCTGCGCTCCGAGCGCGACCACGTTCGCCAGCGCGTGGA
>JAATFM010000066.1 GCA_015655195.1 Terriglobales bacterium | reverse complement strand
GTCAAGCCGGTCTCGCTCCCCACAACGAAGTACGCGATTCCGACCTACTATCTCGTCGCGACCGCCGAGGCCAGTGCCAATCTTGCCCGCTTCGACGGCGTGCGCTATGGCTACCGCTCGCCCGCGAGCGAGAACCTTGCCTCGATGTACAAGCACTCCCGCGACGAGGGCTTCGGGGCCGAGGTCAAGCGCCGCATTCTGCTCGGTACGTACGCGCTCAGCGCCGGCTACTACGACGCCTACTACGGCAAGGCCCAGCAGGTTCGCCGCCTTCTGGCCGAGGAGTTCCTCCGCGCCTTCGCCGAGGTTGACGCGATTGTTACGCCCACTTCGCCCGTGCCGCCCTTCAAGCTCGGCGAAAAGACCGGCGACCCGCTCGCCATGTATCTCGCTGACATCTATACCGTTACCGGCTCGCTGGCCGGCATCTGCGGCGTCTCCGTGCCCTGCGGCACAACTTCGTCTGGCCTGCCGGTGGGAATGCAAATCCTCGCCACGCATCTCGGTGAAAGCACGGCCTTCCGCGTCGCTCGCGCCGTCGAGGCCGCGCAGGGGTAGCAACCATGACGTTCCACGTGACCCTCGAAAAATCCGAAGACGGCTGGATCGTCGCCGAATGCCTCGCGCTGCCCGGATGTGTCTCTCAGGGCCGCGACGAGCAGGAAGCCCTCGAAAATATCCGCGAAGCGATTGCCGGCTGGCAATGGGCCGAGAGTCAAAAGCGATAAATTTTCTTTACTCCCGCATGTAGCGTCTTGCTACACTGCTACAAAACAAGAGCAAACGGTTTTTGTAAGCATTTTTCCCTGGGTTCTGCATAATTCTCCGTGTTTTGGAGTGTGTTGTTATGCGCCTTGGACCCATCTCCGCAGTATTTGCCGGCCTGCTGGCCGCGGCTGTACTAGTCTCTTCCGCCTCGGCCGCGCCGCGTACCCATACCGTCGGCCTCGGTGTCTTCAAGAAAGTCTCCTACTCCAAGGCCGGCGACCCGGCGGGCGCGCTGAACGGCGAAGAATCGCTCAAAATTCGCCCGCTGCTCGTCGATGGCCTGGTGAAGGAATGGACCACCGGCGACTCGCATGACGTTACCGACCGCACCTTCCTTGTCCGTCGCGCCGTGCGGCTCAATGATGCGCTGCCCGGCGACAAAGCTACGGCGGCCCGCGAGCATTGGGTCTGGCAGCGCGGTCCGTGGCTCATGGTCGATCGCATCTCCGGCCACATTACCGCCATCAAGCTGCCCGACTACCAGCCGGGGGTGAGCCAGGTGAGCTGGTTCCGCGACTACGCCGCTTACTGCGGCCTGACCGCCAGCGGCAAGACCCTTTATGCCGTTGTAGCTCAGCTTGCCGCGCGCAAGCCCGTCCTTGCGGAAAAGCTCGATGTCTACAGCCCCGATCCCGCGCTCCCCGCCTGCCTCACGCCCGACTGGCAGCGCGACCCGCTCCGCATCACCTTTCATCAGGTGGGAAAAGGCGACTTTATGTACGAGATTGTTCCCGGCTCGGCGGTGCTGGTCGAGGGCTCCGGCGACGACTCGGAAGCGGCCTCTGCCGCTCCGGGCCAGCAGCAATAGAGCCCCTGTCTGCGCCGTGTCTCGCATATCGGACCCCACAGAGTCCACAGCATTGCCGCCTCCGCAAGCGAGCACGGAAGCAGGATCAGATACCGCAGCTCCAGGGGAGAAAGCACTTTGGGAGATACCATCCGGAACCCCGGCGCACCTTCGATTACGCTGTACCCGGCGGACTCTCCGTTCCATAAAGCTGCGGCAACTTCTTTGTAAGTGTTTTGCAAAATCCCGCAAATGGCACGTGGAACGTCAGCGAAGCTCCTTGACACGCTAGCCTCCCGCCGTTTCTTATCTTGCTAGGCAATCGTGCGGGATTTTCCGGCTGTGGAACAGCGCCAGGCGCTATCGTTCCTCCGTAAACTCTTCAGTCGAGAGCCGTGTCGAACAGGAAGCGGACGAATGCCGTCCGAGTCTGAATCCGGCCGTGGCACTCCTTTCCCCAGGAGACGGGCCACGAATCCGGAGAAGAGTTTTTCCCGGAGACAAATTTCGCTTGCATGTCCGGCCAGTCGCCGGACGGCCTATGCCTCAAAAAGCAGGGCGGTAAAGGATGAGTGTGGCAATAAGTTTGGCAATCTTAGCGGGACCGGTCGGGTCGGGCGCCAGCGGCGGAGGCTTGATGACCATGCTTCCCTTGCTGCTCCTGATCCCCGTGATGTACTTCGCAATGATCCGTCCGCAGCAGAAGCGGCAGAAGCAGTGGCAGGCGATGCTGGCCGGAATCAAGCCAGGCGACAAGATCACCACCGCCGGCGGCATCCGCGGCACCATCCTGTCCATCAAGGACGACGTCATCATCGTGAAGATCGCTCCCGACGGCATCAAGATGGAAATAGCCAAGAGCGCCATCGCCTCCGTTACCACCGAGGAAAAATCTTCTTAGGGCGCTTCCGCGCTTTATTTTTTGGGACGAGTGAAACAGAAAACATGAAGAACATCCGAAACAGAGTTTTGCTGATCGTTGCCGTGCTGCTGGTTTGCCTTTTCGGTATCCTCGGCATTCCCAAAGGCGTAAGTGGCCCGGATCTCCTTGCGGCCCTCACCAACCGGATTCACCTCGGCCTCGACCTCAAGGGCGGCGCGCACCTCATCCTGCGCGTGGAAGTTGCGGAGGCCGTCTCTGCCGAGGGCGACAACACCGTTGCCGCGCTGCAGCAGGATCTGCGGAAGGCCAACATTCCCGCCGGCCGTGTCGCGAAGCCCGATCCGACGAAGCCCGCGTTCATTACGATTGACGGCGTGCCTTCGACGAGCGCCAGCCAGCTCCGCTCCACGCTCGACCAGAAGTATTCGACCGAGTACGACATTGCGAGCGCCAACGGCTCCTATACGCTCACGATGAAGCCGAGCTATCAGTCGGACCTCGAAAAGCGCACTCTCTCGCAAGCCATTGAGACCATTCGCAGCCGCGTCGATGCTCTTGGCGTCAGCGAGCCCGTGATCCAGGAGTACAACCTGGGCGCGAACCAGATTCTCGTCGAGCTGCCCGGCATCTCGGACCTCGATCGCGTCAAGAACATCATCCAGGCCACGGCGCGCCTTGAGATTCATCCTGTCGTCGGCGGTCCGTACCCCAACGAACAGGCTGCCGCGCAGACCACAGGCGGCGCGATTCCGCCGGATCAGGAAGTGCTGCACTTCTCCGGCACCATCGGCAATCCCAACGCCACGGACTCGGTTTACGTCCTCCAGCGCGCTCCCGTCGTCTCCGGCTCGGATTTCCGTTCCGCTGACTCGGCCACCAACCCCGACACCGGCCAGCGCATGGTACGCTTCACCCTTACCACGGACGCCGGCGACAAGTTCTACGACTACACGAGCCACAACATCGGCAGCCCCATGGCTGTCGTGATGGGCAATTCGATCCGCGAAGTGGCGAACATCAAGAGCGGCATCCGCGACCAGGGCGAGATCGAAGGCTCCTTCAGCCAGGAAGAGGTCGACGAGCTCTCGAAGCTGCTCCGCACCGGCGCGCTGCCCGCCTCGCTCACCGAGATCGAGACCCGCACCGTTGGCGCATCGCTCGGCGCGGACTCCATCAAGGAGGGCGTCACCGCAGCTGTCGTCGGCGTGCTGGTTGTCATGCTCTTCATGCTCGTCTACTACAAGGGCTCAGGCATCAACGCCGATCTCGCGCTGCTGCTCAACCTGCTGATTCTTCTCGGCTTCATGGGCTTCTCGACGGCCACGCTCACATTGCCCGGCATCGCCGGCGTCATCCTGACAATCGGTATGGGTGTCGACTCGAACGTGCTGATCTTCGAGCGCATCCGCGAAGAGATTCGCGAGGGCAAGTCGGCCTCGGCAGCCGTAGATCAGGGCTTTGCGCACGCATGGATCACGATTGTCGACACGCACGTGACAACGATCGTCTCGGCTGCGATTCTCTTCCTTTTCGGCACCGGTCCGGTCAAGGGCTTTGCAACAACACTGGTCTTCGGCTTGCTGGCCAACCTGTTCACCGCGGTCTTTGTCTCGCGCACCATCTTCGACTCGCACCTGAACAAGCTCAAGCCCGGACAGACGGTTTCGATCTAGCGGCAACAGGAACGTGTTTTGAAAGGGCGCCGCTTTAGCCGCGCCGGTAACGGATAGAAAAAGATTCGGGGCTGGTAGGCCAGAGCTTTAGCCCTGGCAATCGAAGTCAGTAAGTTTTGAAAGGGCACGACTTTAGTCGTGCCGAGAACGAGTAAAAAAAGATTTGGGGCTTTAGCCCCTGAGGTAAGCGATCAGTGGAACTTTTTCACGGCGTCAATATTGACTGGCTTGGAAAGAAGTGGTATTTCCTGGCCTTCTCGTTGATCTTCAGCGTTGCCGGCATCATCTCGATGGGCGTGCACCTTGCCCAGACCGGCAGCCCCGTGCCTCTTGGCGTGGACTTCCGCGGCGGCACGGAGATCCAGATTCAGTTCGCGAACACGCCTGACATCGGCGCCATCCGCTCGGCCATCGGCGTCACCGGCATCTCGGACGCCAAGATTCAGTCCTACGGCGGCGCGTCGAGCCCCAACGAAGTTCTCATCAGCCTGCCCGAGCAGAAGAATGAAGCCACGCTCGACCAGGGCCGCCAGTTGATCGTCAACGCCCTGCACGAGCACTACGCGGGCAACTCCTTCGATCCCGTCAAGGACGTCAAGGTCGATGTCGTCGGCCCCACCGTGGGCAGGCAGCTCCAGAGCAAGGCGGTTCTCGCCACGCTCTACTCGCTGCTCGGCATGTTGATCTATCTCTGGTTCCGCTTTCAGCTTATCTATGGCGTTGCCGCGGTCGTGGCCTGCTTCCATGACACGCTCATCACCATCGGCGCCTTCGCGCTGACGAACCAGGAGATCAGCCTCACGGTTATCGCGGCCATTCTCACCCTTGTCGGCTACTCGATGAACGACACCATCGTCGTCTTCGACCGCATCCGCGAGAATCTGCGCCTCAGCCGTCGCGAGGGACTGGCCGATGTCGTCAACCGCAGCATCAACCAGACGCTGAGCCGGACCGTTCTTACCTCCGGATTAACATTTCTCACCGTGCTCTCGCTGTATATTTTTGGTGGGCAGGTTTTGCGCGGATTTTCCTTTGCTCTGGTCGTAGGCATTATCATCGGCACGTATTCGTCAATCGCCGTCGCCGCGCCCATGCTGGTGGCATACCAGGAGTGGCGCGCAAAGAACGGTAAATCGGCGATTCTTCCCGCGGCGAAGCGCGGCCGGGGCTAACATCATTAAGCGCGGCGCAAAATTTTTGCCCGCATGGAATCAGGTTCGCGTAAATTTGCACAGGTTTTGCAGCAGGTTTTTGCAAGGGGTACGCGCTATCTGTTATAGGTTGAGCACGCTGGTTGATCGCGAGGATGTTTCGGGAACATTCAACGTTGTCGCGGTGTCTAAATAGAGGAAACCAATACCCCGATTCGAGGCTGGCCATGTTTGAAGATTCCACATTTGAATCCGGCGGAAAGATCAAGAGCAAAGCAAAGTTCTGGATGCTCGTCACGCTTCCGTTTTGCCTTGCGATTATCACGGTCATCATCCTGATCCCGCTGCTGTACCCTGAGGCGCTGCCCAAGGCGATGATGCAGACGCTGCTTGTCGCTCCACCTCCGCCTCCGCCGCCACCTCCGCCGCCTCCGCCGTCTGCTCCGGTTCACGTCGTCCACGTGCAGTCGGAGATGATGAACAACCAGCTTGTCGCCCCGACCAAGATCCCGCATGACATCAAGAATGTGAAGGAGGCGGAGGCTCCGCCGTCCGTCAGTGGTGGCGTAGTCGGCATGGAAGGCCTCGGCAACGGTGTTGCGGGTGGTGTAATCGGCGGTCTCTTCCAGGGAACCGCTCCGGCGCCCAAGGTCAAAGCTGAGGCCCCGAAGAAGATCACCATTTCGAGCGGCGTCGCGCAGGGCATGGCTATCAGCAGGCCGCAGCCCGTCTATCCGGCCATCGCCAAGGCTGCCCGCATCTCCGGCACGGTCGTGATTCACGCTACCATCTCGAAGACCGGAACCATCGAGAACCTGCAGGTCATCGACGGTCCGCCGATGCTTCGCCAGAACGCCATCGAGGCCGTTCGGCAGTGGCGCTACCGCCCCTACCTGCTCAATGGCGAGCCGGTTGAGGTGGATACTACTGTCAATGTCGTCTTCAGCCTGGGTGGATGATCTTTCGGCGGCCCGCTTCCGAATGGAACGGGCCGCGCGTCTTTTAACCGGATAGGGCTTCCTCCATAGAGCTCCATCCCCAATGCAGCTACAATCGGTTTCCGGCGGCCACAAACGGCCTCAGCGTTCCAAAGGCCGGAATCCCCTGTAGATGCGCTCATAAACTTGTAACCCCTGTACCAAAAGCAATCTCCCTAGGAGGAACGATTCAGTGATTCTCGCTCAGCTCGCACACCTTGCTTCGCACACGGTCAACAGCCTGGCCTTCTTTCAAGAAGGCGGCGGCACAGTCAGCTTCACCCTCCTCGGCCTCTGGGGCAATATGGGTTGGCTGGCCAAGTGCGTGGCCATCATCCTGTTCATTGAGTCCGTCTGGTCGCTGGCCGTCATGATCGACCGCTACCTGTACTTCTCGGCAGCCCGCAAGCAGTCCCGCGAGTTCGCCCCCAAGGTCGCCGGCGCCCTCAAGGACTCCAAGCTTGAGGAAGCCATCAAGATCGCCGACCGCAACAAGAAGTCGCACCTTGCCGAGGTCGTCACAGCCGGCCTGCAGGAGTTCCGCGCCTCCGGCGGCGCCCCGACCGAGGACACCATCGCCAGCGCTGAGCGCGCCCTCGATCGTGCCGAAGCCATCGTTCACGCCAAGCTGAAGCGCGGCCTCTCGGTGCTCGCCACCATCGGTGCAACCGCTCCGTTCGTCGGCCTCTTCGGCACCGTCGTCGGCATTCTGAACGCCTTCCAGCAGATCGCCACGCAGAAGACTTCCGGTATCGGCGCAGTCGCCGGCGGTATCTCGGAAGCCTTGGTGACCACGGCATTCGGTCTGCTCGTCGCCATCCCCGCCGTTATGGCTTTCAACTACTTCACCGGCCGCGTCGAGTCCTTCGATGTCGAAATGGACAACTCATCGAGCGAGCTGATCGACTACTTCATCAAGCAGAGCCACAGGAAGTAAGCACGGTAGCGCTGGCTTGAGCGGAATCTTTTGAAGGCGGACGGGACCGGGATGGTTCCTGTTCTCCGTCCGCCGGATTTTCAAGGCTTTCCGTAGTAGGCGCGTGGAGCGCAAAAATTCTTCAGGGAATGGAGCCCCGCAATGGGAGTTGCAGTACGGAACGAAGCAGCCAACGTCAGCTCCAACATCAATGTCACACCGATGGTGGACGTGATGCTGGTGCTTCTTATTATCTTCATGGTCATTACCCCCATGCTCCAGAACAAGGTTTCGGTGGATATGGCCCAGGTCGAGAACCCGACCAATATGCCGGACGCCGATAAGGAAGACGCTATCGTTGTCGCCATCACCCGCGACGGAAGCGTGTACCTGGGGCAGAATAGGACCCCGGTCAGCGAGCTGGGGCCGGCCGTGCAGGCCAAACTGGCTGACAAGCCCGGCAAGATGGTCTTCTTCCGCGCCGACCAGCGTTCCCAGTACCGCGTTGTCGAGGACGCCATTGACGCCGTCCGCACTGCGGGCGTCGAAGAAGTCGGCCTCCTGACGCAGAAGAGGGAAGGCCCCGGCGGAGCAGGCGGCGAATAATCCCGCGTGCGGCAGCGGCTGTGGATGAGTTTTTAACGAATTAGAGGAGTTTTGAAGCCATGGCAATGACAACGGGCGGTAAAGGTGGCGCAATCGGCGACATCAACGTCACCCCCATGATCGACGTTCTGCTGGTCCTGCTCATCATCTTCATGGTGATTGTGCCGGTCACGCCCAAGGGCCTGGATGCGCTGGTACCTCAGCCGCCCAAGAATCCCCAGCAGTCGCAGCCCAACGATCGCACCATCGTCGTGCAGGTCATCGCCAGCAAGGGGGGGGCGCCCACGTACAAGATCAACGACTCGCCCTTCGCCAAGAGCGAGTTGCAGGCGAAGCTGACCGACATTTACGCCAACCGTGCCGAGCGCGTCATGTTCGTCAAGGGCGACGACGAGGTTGACTTCAAGTACATCGCCGAGGTCATCGACATTGGCCACGCGGCCAATGCCGACCACATCGGCCTGATGACGCCGAAAATTCTTGCCGGCCAGTAAGCTCGGTCTATAGCGGGCCAGTCAGTAACGCACCTGAAAGGAGAACCAGCCATGACCGTTAGCAATCAGGGAAACGGAATGCAGGCGGAGATCAACGTCACCCCGATGATCGACGTTCTGCTGGTGCTGCTTATCATCTTCATGGTGATCGTTCCGGTCATGTCGAAGGGCGAGAATGCGCTCGCTCCCAGGCCCGCGACACAGGCCCTGCACGGTCCCTACGATCCGGTTGTGCTTGAAGTCACTGCCGGCAAGGGCGGCCAGCCGGATTATCGAATTAACAGCCAGGTGGTTCAAAGGCTCGAACTGCCGGCTATGCTAGCGGAAATCTATGCAACCAGGGCGGAGCGCGTGCTCTTCGTCAAGGCCGACGATCAACTGCCCTTCACCGAGGTGGCTCAGGCCATCGACATCAGCCATGCGGCGGGGGTGGACCGCGTGGCGCTGATTACTCCCAAAGCCACGCGCAAGGCCGGTACGGCGCTTTAGGGGTTGTCTCCCCGGCCGGCGCGAAGGCTGAAATGCAATTTTTTCTCCTCCGACTCGCGTTTTTTTTTGCCGCGACCGGAGACACAAGTTTCAGGACGCCCCCGTAAGGAGAAGAACACGGACATGAATCGACCTGTACGTAGGATGGCCCTCGCAGTTGCGCTGGGTGGCTTGATGATCGCCCTCGGCGGATGCGACCGGCTCAGGGCACGCGACCAGCTCAACAAGGGCGTCGAAGCATACAAGGCCGGCCATTACGACGAAGCCATCGACCACTTCCAGCAGGCCACGCAGTTTGATCCAACCCTGCCCATGGCAAAGACTTATCTGGCCACCGCGCTGTCGATGAACATCGTTCCCGGTGTCACATCCAAAGAGAACCTGAAGGCCGCCGACCAGGCCATCTCGATCTTCCAGGACGTTCTGGCCAAGGACCCCTCGGATGTGAACAGCCTCAAGAATGTCGCCAGCATCTACTTCAACATCAACGATCTGGACAAGGCCAAGGAATGGCAGAAGAAGGTCCTGGCGATTGATCCCAAGGATGCGGAAGCGGCCTACACTGTTGGCGTTATCGACTATACGGTCGCTTACAAGAACGCCAAGGATGCGCTCGGCGGCGCTGGTCTCAACGATGATGGGGAAGGCAACGTCAAGGCCGGCAAGAAGATTCTTCAGGAGATCAAGGATAAGAATCAGGCGCTGGTCGACGAAGCCATCCAGTATCTGAGTCAGGCCATTGCCAATCGCGCCAACTACGACGACGCCATGGTCTATCTCAATCTCGTCTACCGCCGTAAGGCCGACGTGGATTACACGGATCCCGCGACCGCCAAGGCAGATGTGGCTTCTGCCAAGGACTGGGCCAGCAAGGCGATGGGAGCCCGCAAGGCCAACGAAGAGAAGCAGAACGCGGGCCCTGGCGGTATCGTCATGGATTCCAGTGGCAATATGAAGTAACCCTTAGGGTTCAGTTGGTTGAAAATGCACAACGGCCTCCGCTTTGGTGGAGGCCGTTGTGCGTTGCCGCTCTCCGGAGGGCTTTTCGCGGCATTTTCCTCTGCAAGATAAGGAAAATACAAGAGATAGTTCAGGTCATGGGCGACGGCGAAGCAGGGGGAACCACGGACAGCAAGTCGTTCGTCCGCAAGATGGGACACATGGTTGCCGGAACGGTAAATTCTCTGTCATACTTGATTGTGCCCACCAGGTACGTCCAACCCAGACAATCTAATCCAGAGGTCGCACCCATGTCTGCGAAGTATGTCTTTGTGACGGGCGGAGTCGTGTCCAGTCTTGGCAAAGGTCTTGCCGCCGCTTCTATCGGCTGTTTGCTGGAGAGCAGCGGCCTCCGCGTCAACATGATGAAGTTCGACCCGTATCTCAACGTCGATCCGGGGACCATGTCGCCCTTCCAGCACGGCGAGGTCTTTGTGACCGACGACGGCGCGGAGACCGATCTCGATCTCGGCCACTATGAGCGCTTTACCCACGCGCCGCTTTCGCGCGACAACAACCTCACCACCGGCCGCATCTACGAGCAGATCATCCTGAAGGAGCGCCGGGGGGACTATCTCGGCAAGACCGTCCAGGTCATTCCGCACGTCACGAACGAGATCAAGAACGCCATGCGGAAGGTCTCGTCAAATGGTGCGGATGTCACCATCGTCGAGATCGGCGGCACGGTCGGCGACATTGAATCGCTGCCGTTCCTCGAAGCCATCCGCCAGATGCGCCAGGAACTGGGCCGCGAGAACACCGTCTTCGTCCATCTCACGCTTGTTCCGTGGATTGCCGCCGCTCAGGAGCTCAAGACCAAGCCGACGCAGCACTCGGTGAAGGAACTGCTCGGCA
This sequence comes from Terriglobales bacterium, assembly GCA_015655195.1. Classification (GTDB taxonomy): domain Bacteria; phylum Acidobacteriota; class Terriglobia; order Terriglobales; family Acidobacteriaceae; genus Telmatobacter. The sequence continues at coordinate 15,790 of JAATFM010000066.1, read as the reverse complement.
TCGGCATTCAGGCCGACATCCTGCTCTGCCGCTCCGACAAGAATCTTTCGCGCGAGATCAAGCAGAAGATTGCCGCCTTTTGCAATGTTGAGGAGCGCGCTGTTATTGGCGCCACCACGCTGCCTTCCATCTACCAGGTTCCGCTGAACTTTGCCGAGGAGGGCCTGGACGGGCTCATTCTCAAGTACCTGCACAAGGAAGCACCGGAAGCCAACCTGACCAGATGGAAAGAGCTTGCGCACCGCTATGCGAATCCCAAGGACGAGGTCAGGATTGCCATCGTCGGCAAGTATGTGGAGTACGAGGACAGCTACAAGTCGCTCAAAGAGGCGCTGACCCACGGCGCGCTGGCCGAAAATCTGAAGCTCAACATTACCTGGATCGAGTCTGAGGGCCTGGAAACCGAGTCGCGCGAGGACCGCGGATACGAGTCGCAGCTTGCGGGCTATGACGGCATTCTCGTGCCCGGCGGCTTCGGCAAGCGCGGCATCGAGGGAATGCTGAACGCCATCCGCTACGCCCGCGAGAAGAAGGTGCCGTACTTTGGGATTTGCCTCGGAATGCAGACGGCGTGCATCGAGTTTGCGCGCAACGTCTGCGGGCTGAAGGACGCGAATTCGAGCGAGTTCGACCCCTCCACGCCCCACCGCGTCATCTACAAGCTGCGCGAGTTGCTCGGCGTGGAAGAGATGGGCGGAACGATGCGGCTCGGCGCGTGGACCTGCATCCTGACGCCCGGCACGCTGGCCTCAAAGACCTACGACGACGCGACCGAGATCAGCGAGCGCCACCGCCATCGCTACGAGTTCAACCGCGAGTACGAGGCGCTGCTTACCGGCGCGGGCCTCCGCATCAGCGGCACCACGCCGGATGCGACATACGTCGAGATCGTCGAGCTGCCCGAGCATCCGTACTTCCTCGGCTGCCAGTTCCACCCGGAGTTCAAGTCGAAGCCGCTGGAGCCGCACCCGTTGTTCCACGCCTTCATCGCGGCGAGCTACAAGAACCGTTCCGCACTGTCAGCGAAGCAAGCTGCTGATGAAACGGCAACAACCCGTAATTAGATTGCTCCTTTGAGCAAGTCAGGATTTATTTTGTGAGCCAATCTTTTGAAATCGGTCCTGTGCATGTTGGCGCGGGGAAATTGTTTTTGATTGCCGGGCCGTGCGTTATCGAGTCCGAAAAGCATGTGCGATTTATGGCTGAGTCGATTCAGCGCATTACCAGCGACCTCGGCATTCCTTATATCTTCAAAGCCAGCTACGACAAGGCCAACCGCACCAGCGTGAAGAGCTTCCGCGGGCCCGGCTTGAAGGAAGGCACGGCGATCCTTGGCCGTCTGGCCAAAGACACGGGATTGCCCGTGCTGACCGACATTCACGAACCCGGCCACGCAGAAATTGCCGCCGAGTCTGTCGATGTGCTGCAAATTCCTGCGTTTCTATGCCGCCAGACGGACCTGCTTGTGGCTGCCGGCAAAACGGGCCGTGCCGTCAATATCAAGAAGGGCCAGTTTGTGGCCCCATGGGACATGAGCCACCCGGTCGAAAAGGTTCGCTCGACCGGCAACGAGCGGGTTTTTCTCACCGAGCGGGGCGCGAGCTTCGGCTACAACACCCTTGTCGTCGATTATCGCTCACTGCCTGTGATGCGCCGGATGGCGCCGGTGGTTTTCGATGGCACGCACTCTGTGCAGCAGCCTTCGGCGGCGAATGGCGTTTCGGGCGGACAGCCGGAGTTTATTCCGCTGCTGGCCAAGGCGGCTGTGGCGGCGGGCGTGGATGGGCTTTTTCTCGAAGTTCACGACGACCCGGCGAGTGCCAAGTCTGACGGTGCCAATGCGCTCCGGCTCGACCTTCTGAAGCCGCTACTGGAGACGCTGCTTGCCATCCACGAAGCAGCAAAGTAGGCCGCAGCCTGTCGGCATTTGTTAGCATCGGACGTATGCTTTCCCGTTCCTTTGCCGCATCTTTCCGCAGGCTTGGCTTTGTCGGCCTGTCGCTCGCTCTTGCGATTTTCGTTACTGCTGCATCCGCGCAGACCGCTCCTGACCAGTCGGCAGAAAAGGCCCACATCGATGAGGTTCTTCGCGGCCTGAGCCGTGGCCGCAGCATCGGCCAAGTGGCGATTTCGCCGGATGGCTCGCGGTTGGCATGGATCGAGTATGGCCGCGAGGCTGGGATTCGCGTGTCGCCAATTGGCGATCTTTCGAAGGCCGAGCAGGTGAAATTGGGCGACCGCTGCCAGCAGAGCGACCTTGTATGGCGGCCGGACTCGAAGTCCCTGGCCTTTTTCGCTGTCTGCGGCGACAGCAAGCAGACTGACCTCTACCTCTCGCATCTCGACGGCCAGCCCGCCTCGCGCCTGACCAGGCTGAACGGGTATGTGAACGATTCCGCCTTCTCGCCGGATGGGACGAAGATTGCGTTTCTCTATGTGGAAGGCGCGACGCGGTCGGCAGGTGCTCTGGCGGCGATGAAGCCTCCGGCGGGCGTTATTGGCGAAGATGGCATCGAGGTGCAGCGCGTGGCTGTTGCGGATGCAACCGCCAGCGAGCCGACGGCGCCGAACCTGGGAACGCCGGCGAACTTACACGCGTTTGAGTTCGACTGGTCGCCGGATTCCAAATCCCTCGCTTACATTGCCGCCGAGCCGCCGGGGGAAAACAACTGGTGGACGGCAAAGCTCTACACGCAGGCGATTGAAGGCGAAGCGAAGGTCATTCTTGCTCCGGCGGAAGTCTCCGGACCTCTGCATGGCTTGCAGATTGCGGTTCCGCGCTGGTCGCCGGATGGGAAGTCGATTGCCTTCATCGGCGGCCTGATGAGCGATCAGGGCTCGACGGGCGGCGATGTCTGGCTTGTCTCGGCGCAAGGGGGCCAGCCGCACAATCTCACTCCGGGCCGCGCTGCCACGCCGGCGTGGATTGAGTGGGACGGCAGCGAGCATCTCTTCATCAGCGAAGTTGCTGGCGGCAACGACCGCCTTCTTCGCGTCCATGTGCCAGCCAGCGGCCCGGTCGATGACGAGCGGTATGCCTACAGGCTGGCAGGCTCGGCAGGCGACGGCCGCATTTCGCACTCGCTTTCCGCGACGGCTGATCACTCTCTCTTTGTCTTTCGCATGAGCAGCATGGACCACCCCACGGAGATTTATTCCGTCCGTCCCGCATCCGCGGACGCCGGCTTTGCTCCGCTCACCCAGCTTTCCCACTTCAACGACGGCATCGAGCCGGCGTGGGGCAAATCGGAGTCGCTGAGCTGGACCAGCGACGGCTTCCATGTGCAGGGCTGGTTGATGCTCCCCAAGGAATACGATCCGGCGAAGAAGTATCCGCTGATTGTGCTGGTGCATGGCGGCCCGGCGGCTGCGGTGCAATCGCGCTGGGGTGCGGGCGGCGGGTTGAGCGCGACGGCCTTCTCGGCGCTCGGCTATTTCGTTCTCCAACCCAATCCGCGCGGCAGCTTTGGCCAGGGCGAGGCATTTACGGAGGCTAACCGCAAGGACTTCGGCTATGGCGACCTGCGTGACATTCTGGCCGGAGTCGATGCCGCCGAGGCGAAGTACCCGATCGATAACAACCGCGTGGGCCTCACCGGCTGGAGCTACGGCGGCTTTATGACGATGTTTGCCATCACGCAGACGCATCGCTTTCGGGCCGCTGTGGCCGGGGCCGGCATCTCGAACTGGCAGAGCTACTATGGCGAAAACTCTATCGGCCAGTGGATGATTCCGTACTTCGGCGCGAGCGTTTACGACGATCCGGCCGTTTACGCGAAAAGCTCGGCCATCGGCTTCGTCAAGCAGGTAAAAACGCCCACGCTGATCGTGGTTGGCGACCGCGACGGCGAATGTCCCGCACCGCAGTCCTACGAGCTGTGGCACGCCCTTCGCGACGAGCACGTAACGACGCAGCTTGTGGTTTATCCCAACGAGGGTCATGGGTTTGTCGATCCAGCTCACCGCCGCGACGTGATGGAGCGGGCCGTGGAGTGGTTTGCCCGCTATATGCCGGCCAACTAGAGGCTGTTTCCACCGGGTGCGGGAACAGAGCTGGAAGCTCGCTCGCCCTTCACGGTCTGGCACAGTCTAAACACTATGCGAGGCGGTCTTTGACTCAGCCCCGCCCTGATACACTTTTGCTTGAAGAGTTTTCTCCAGCCGCGGATGCTTGCCGCGCTGGGTTTACCGGATTTTGGAGCACGCGGCGGATGGCTTGCCGGCCATGCCAGGGCTCCGGAGCTTCGACACATCCTTTGTGATGGATTTTTCTGAAGGAAAGACCGTTCCGCCGCTCGGGCGTACGGGGCGGGGAGGATTCATGCGGCGGTTTTTGACGCTTGTTTTTCTGTTGGTGCTGGCTATTCCGGCGGGGATTTCGGTCTCCGGCTGCACGCGCAATCCGGACGCCAACTATTGTGACGGTTCCGGCAACGGTCCCAAGATTACCGATCTCTACGCGATCACGCTCACCCCGCAGTACACCGGCATCTCGCTGGCCTACGGCCAGACACGCCAGAGCAATGCGCCTGCCGGCATTACCTGCAAAAACACCAGCGTGAGTGTTTCCAGTTGGAGCTACGGCACCAACAATAACCGGCTCGTCGATGTTTCCCCCTCCGGGAATATCTGCGCCGGCACCTGGAACCGCAACTCGGGTGGCGGCATTGCGGATTACACCATCTGCTCGGCGCCGAACCCGCTTCCCGACACTGGCGGTCTGCCCTATGCCGTGGCCTATCTCACCGCTGCGGCGGATACCGTCACGTCGAACGCCGTTCCCGTTTACGTGCATGCGAACGTCACATCCATATCGCTGGTAGGTCCATCGACCTGTACCTCGCAGAATCAGGTCGCGCAGCTTGATGCGCAGGCCTGCTATGCCGGCGCGGGCAATGTCCAGTATGAGCTCTGCGCCCCGGCCACGCTGACCCCGGATCAGTATTCCTGCAAGAATCCCGGCGTTTCCGTGCCCACCTGCGAGAACTCCATCGGCACCATGTCCTTTACGCTTGGCACCGGCTCGGTGGGCACCATCAACCCCGAGACCAACCAGATCACGGCCCAGTTGCCGGGCACGACCGTCATTACCGCAAATATCGCGGGCTCCGGGTCCACCGCCGGGTACTTCTCCACCTGCCCGCCAGCCTCGATCGCCGTCACGCTCAACGGCGCGGACAGCGGCACTGTTACCCAGGGCGTGCAGCAGAACCTCGTCACCAGCGTGCTCGACACCAAGCAGCAGCCCATGCCCATTACCGGCCTCACGCTTGACTACCAGTCCACCAATCCGCAGAATGTTTCTGTTTCGGGCGCCGGCGCCATCACCGCCAGCTACCCCGGCTCGGCTACGGTTTATGCTATCTGCCAGCCTTCCACCTGCAACCCGGCACCCATCGACCACATCGGCGTGCAGGGAACCGGCCTCTCCATCTCTTCGAATCCCGTCGACATTACTGTTCCAGGCACCGCCAGCGCCTTCATGTGGTTTGCCGCTCCGGGCCGGTCGCAGTATTTTGTGCCTTACTCGCTGCTGAACGGAACGCCGGGCTCGCCCGCACGGCTGCCGTATGTGCCGAACTCGATGGTGATGGACCAGCTTGGCACCAACCTCTACTTCGGCTCGCTGACCGAGCTGATGGTCTACAGCACCGCCAGCAACTCCATCAGCAACCAGTTCCCTGGCGTTCCCGGCGTCGTGCTCGCGGTTGCGCCCAACGATGCGACCGTGCTGATTAACGATCAGGTCCGCAGGGTCTTCTACATCTTCAATGCGAGCGGCTCCATTGCCCTTACTGAGCCCGGCATGGGCAGCTCCGCCTCCTGGACGCCGGACTCGAAGACGCTCTACATCACGGACAGCGCTGCGGCCAACAACCTGCCGGCCAACATTGCCGCCGGCATTGCTGGTCACACTGACACGCTTTACGTCTACAACGCCAACAGTAGTTGGACCACCTATCCGCTGCCGTGCTCGGCCGGCGGCCCGACAAAAGCCAACCCTTGCACTCCCTCCGGAGGCAACTCGGCGGGCGCGCAGAGCCTCGCCATCACCGTCCCCGGCGTGGGCGCTTATGAGAGCGGCAACCCCACCGTGGCCCATACCTGGTGCCCCACGGGAACGGCAAGCGATTACACCTCCATGTCCTTCTATCCGGAGGGCGATACGGTGGACGTGGATACCGACATCCTTGCAGCTACCGCTGACGGCCAGCATATCCTCGGTGCTTCGGCCACCTCGGCATCTGGCGGCCCGATCTCCTTCACCGACATTGGCCTCAATATTCCGCCCGGCGATTGTCCCGCTGCCAACAGCGCAGGCGTCCTGCAGCCGCTCATGCTTACGCACACCGTGAATCAGGCAACCATGAGCGCCACCGCCACGGCTGTCAACCAGATTGTCACTTCGCCGGCTGCCGTTACCACGGGTGAACAGGGCGCGGCTTACAGCCTGAGCTTTGTTACCTACACCGGCTCAACCACCGGCGCCACGCTGCCCTACTATACGCAGACCATCGGCAACACTAGTTCGCGCGGCACGGTTGGTTCCGTGACGTTGACCGGCGCGGATTCCATTACTGCGCCGATCGCCGGCGCTTTCAGCCCGGACAACAGCCTCTTCTTCGTCTCCACCGCAGGAGACAACAAGGTGCATTACATCGATACCACCACCCTTACAGACAAGCAGCAGGTGACACCGAACCTGCCCGCGTGTCTCCCGGTCTCCGCCGGCGGCAACGACTCGGGCTGCATCAATCCCGCCACAACAGGCGCGGGCACAGTCGTTCCGGCCACGGTTATCACTGTCAAGCCCCGCGCTACCACCTAGAGCGCAAAGCAGCGCTGTCATCCTGTGTGAAACGGGCCACGTACATCGTGGCCCGCTTCATTTTGGGCGTTGCTACTTTTATCCATCTTCCACACAATCGATAGCGTCCCATCCTTTGGAATTCTCTGCCGAGAGGGCGGGATAGCCTCATGCCGGACTCCGCTTCGCAGCGCGATAGAATCAAGAAGTGATTAAGAGCATCGCATTCCTCCATCCCACTGCCAGCCCAGCGGCCTACGAGAAGCTCGCGAGCTTTCTTGCCGCGCTGGGCTTTGAGACAGGCCGCGCGTGGAAGGAGGAGACAAGCAGCGGAGCCCTGTTTGCCGCCCCTTCCGGCGGAGTGGAATTGATCTCCGGCGACCTGCCGCCCTTTGCCGGCTTCACGGTCGAAGTCAGCTCACTCGATGCCGCGTATCAGGCTGCTGCGGCGTGGCTCAAGGTCGAAGGCATTGAATCCGAAACACTGCTCGGGGCCATTGCTGAGACCGACTGGAAGTCGCGCTACTTTACGGTCGAGCCCGTGGCCGGGCACAAATTTTCCTTCTGGGCCTGGGATGCAACCAAGACCGACCCGCTCAAGGGCAAGCCTATCGCCATCGAGGGCGATCTCTCCGCCGCAGGCATGAAATTTGCTATCGTTGTCTCGCGCTGGAACGCCGTCATCACCGATCGCCTGCTCGAAGGCGCGCTCGATGGGTTGCTGCGCAGCGGCGCAAAGCGTGCCGACATAGAAATCGTCCGCGTTCCCGGCGCATGGGAGATTCCCGCCGCAGCCCGCACGCTGGCCAATCAGGCTAAAGTCGATGCCATCATTACTCTCGGCTGCCTGCTGCGCGGAGAAACAGCACACTACGAGGCCATTTACAACGAGGTCGCCCGCGGCATCGGCCAGTCGCAGCAGGAGACCGGCATTCCACACGCTTTCGGCGTGCTGACCTGCGAGACGCTGGAGCAGGCCCTCAACCGCGCCGGCATCAAGGCGGGAAACAAGGGCTTCGAGGCCGCAATTGCCGCCGTCGAAATGGTCAGCCTGCGCAGCAAGCTGACGGAATCGAGCGTTGCATGACCGCCAAAACCCGCCGCAAGTCCCGCGAGCTGGCAATGCAGATGCTCTTCCAGGCCGACATGGGCCACCAGACCGAAGACGAGGTGCGCGCTACCTTCTGGCTTTCCACCGATCCCGTCGAAGTCGAGGTCCGCGGCTTCGCGGAAGACCTTTTCCGCGTTGCCATGCTGCGCCGCGACGAGATCGATGCAATCATCCTGAAGAATTCGAAAAACTGGCGCATCGAGCGGATGCCGGCTGTGGACCGTAACCTGCTCCGCATGGCCGTGGGCGAGATGCTCGGCTTCAAATCCACGCCGTTCCCCGTCGTCATCGATGAGGCGCTCGAAATCGGCAAGCGCTACTCGGCGCCCGAGTCCATCAACTTTCTCAACGGCCTGTTGGACGCCGTGGCCCGCGGCCTGTTGTCAAAGTAACCGGCAAATCCTTCCAATCGAGACACAAAAAATTCCGGAAGATTTGCAGATTATTTCCCACCTTCTGCCATCCTGAAAATATGTCATGCAAAAGACTATGTGGCCGGAGGGAACAACAGGTGAGATGACGGACATTTTTGACCGGGGAGGCGGCCGGGAAAGGAAATTCAGCCAGACATCCCCGGTCTGCTGCCCACTTCACCCCCCTCGGTTCACTGTTCCAATGGACTCGGAACCCGGCGGCATGGAAACTTCTTCGGCTGCGCTCCGGCGAGTTTTGTGCCTAAGAGCGCTATTGACCATCCCCACAAGCGGGCGTTTGCGGTACTATGAATGCTCCAGTGCTCGTCAGTATCGAGCGAAAGGAGAATTTAGTTATGGCAGAAGATAACAAGATCAACCCAATCAGCACAACAGCATGGTTTCTGGCCGGGCTCGGTGTCGGCGCTCTCGTCGGCATCCTGTACGCGCCCAAGACTGGCAAGGAGACCCGCGAAGACCTTGCCAACTCGGCCCGCGAAAGCGCCGAGTTCGTTCGCACCAAGAGCAAGCAGGCGGCGGACTACGCCGGCGATCTCTACGACAAGAGCAAGCACTATGCCGGCGACTATGCCGACCGTGGCCGCCAGCAGTGGGGCGAGTTCGTGGAGCGCGGCAAGGGGCTGGTGAACGAGCAGTCCACGCGCGTGGCGGCTGCCGTGCAGGCCGGCCGCGAGGCCTATCGTTCGGGGACGGCGGTGGAAACTCCGGAGCCCGAACACGAGACCAGCGGGACCTTAAGCGCTGGAGCATAAGCGCTGAAGATAAGTTCCGCGAGGCAATCGCTCTCTCTCCGGCGGAGCCAATTCCGCCGGCGGGGGGGCCTGTGAATTACGTGGTTTCAGAATCGCGCAGTTCCAGAATCGTGCAATTCCGAGGCAGAGCGTGAATACGGAAACTCTTCTTATCGCGATGGTAGGCATTGCGGCATTTGCCGTACTGTTACAGGCGCTGGTGCTGCTCGCTATGCTCTTTGCCATCAACAAAACGGCGAAGATCGCCATCGCCAAGGCTGACGAGCTGCGCGTCTCTGTGGTTCCGGTGCTCAACCATTCCCGCGAGCTGCTTGAGGCTACGCACAACCTCATCGCCCGCATTGAGCCGCGGCTCGATGCAGCCGCAGACGACCTTGCCCGCATTACAAGCGCCGCCCGCTCTCAGGTCACGCAGTTCGAGTCCACGGCCAGCGAGATTCACGGGCGCGTTCATCATCAGGTTGTGCGCATTGACGGTATGGCAAGCACCGTCCTCGACGGCGTGGACCGCGCCGGACGCGCAGTGACAGATGCCGTTCGAGGCCCGGCGCGCACCGTCTCCAGCGCCTTTGCGGCAATCAAGGCATTTGTCGAGACTCTCGGCAAGCCTGCTCCGCGCATCGAGCATGAACCTGCGCCGGAGCCCGTCGATCACGGCAAAGGCGTCACTATTTAGCCGGCATTCTCATGCAGTCTGATGGGCCGGCGTGGGCCGAATCCCGGCTACAGAATCCAGCCGCCGCCTACAACTTCGTCGCCGTCGTAAAAGACCGCAGACTGGCCCGGCGTTACAGCGCGCTGCGGCTCGTCGAACTCAGCAACAACCTCGCCGTTTTCCGCCGGTGCAAGCATGGCCCATGCCGGCTCGTGACGGTGGCGAATCTTGATCTCGACGCGCATGGGTTCGGTGAGCCTTGGGACGCTGATCCAGTTCACGCGGCCCGCTCGCAGCGTGCGTGTCGCAAGCTCCGCATCCGCGCCAACTGTTACGCGATGGCTTGCGGGGTCGATCTGCAGCACGTAGAACGGTGTTGGCGAGGCAATCTTCAGCCCCTTGCGCTGCCCGACGGTGAAGTTGGCAATTCCCTCGTGACGCCCGATCACCTCGCCCGACGAACTCACCAGCTCGCCCGCCGTCTCCGGCATCGCTTCGCCCTGCTCTTCAAGATAGGCGGTCAAAAACTGCTTGTAATCGCCGCCGGGAATGAAACAGATTTCCTGGGAATCCGGCTTTTCGGCGAGCGCGAGGCCGTGCTGCCGTGCCGCTTCACGAACCTCCGGCTTCGTCATCCGGCCAAGCGGAAAGAGCGTATACGCCAACTGCTCCTGAGTGAGTCCGAAGAGGAAATAGGTCTGGTCCTTGGCGCGATCCGCGGGCCGCTTCAGAATCCAGCGCCCGCGTGCCGAATCGTATTCATTGACCGCATAATGCCCCGTCGCAATGCGGCTTGCGCCAATCGAGCGCGCCGTATTGAGGAGCTGATCGAACTTGAGGTGGTTGTTGCAGAGCGAGCAGGGAATCGGTGTGCGTCCTGCGAGATACTCGCTCACGAACGGCTGCACCACATCCTTCTCGAAGCGCTCTTCCTGATTGACGACGTAATAAGGAATCCCAAGGTGCTCGGCCACACGCCGCGCGTCGTAAACGTCGTCGAGCGAGCAGCAGCGTCCGGCCTTCGGCGCGTCGGGAATGCCATGCTTGCCGGCAAGCCGCGTCTGGTCCCAGAGCTGGAGCGTAAGGCCGACGACGGTGTTCTCCTCGCGGGCGAGAATCGCCGCTACGGCCGAGGAATCAACCCCTCCCGACATGGCAACGGCAATGGTTTCGTTCTGCTGCATCAATCTCTCATTCTTTCGATGCTCCGTGCCCCATTCCTGCGGCTTTTTTCTGCCGCAAGGGTGAGACAAGCACAGCCGCCGACTCGCGAGTGTCGGGTGCCCCAGGTCCCTGATTTTGGGACCTGGGATAGCACAATCGCTGACTTGCTGACTCGGCAGAGCGCGGCTAACTCCGCCGACTTCGTTAACCCAAAGTTCCTGCTTCCACCGGCGAAACCGCCCGCAGCCGCTCGACAGCTTCGGGCACAACTCCGAGCACGTAATCCACGTCGGCCTCAGTCGCCGTCTTCAGCAGGCTGAAGCGCAGGCTTGCCCGCGCCCGCGTTTTGTCGACGCCCATTGCCATCAGCACGTGGCTCGGCTCGGTGGCGCCGGAGTGGCAGGCGGAACCGCCGGAGATTGCCACACCCTTGAGGTCGAGTGCAATTACCAGCGCCTCGCCCTCCAGATTGTCGAACCAGATGTTCGCTGTATTCGCCGCCCGCGAGACGCCCGCGCCATTCAAACCTGTGCCGGGTAGCCGCAGAACCTCGGCTTCGAGCCGGTCGCGCAGCGCGGCAACCCGGTCCATGGTGCCGTCGGCCAGACTCTTCAGCGCCAGCTCGGCGGCTTTGCCCAGTCCCACAATGCCGGCCACGTTCTCCGTGCCGGCGCGCCGCCGCCGCTCATGGCTTCCGCCCACAATCAGCGATTCAACCGGCGTGCCGCGCCGCATATAGAGCGCGCCGACACCCTTGGGCCCATGCATCTTGTGCGCGCTGATGGAGAGCAGATGACAACCGATTGCCGCGACATCAATGGCAACCTTGCCCGCACCCTGCACGGCATCGATATGGAAGAAAGCGCCTGCCTCGGCGGCTATCCGCCCGATCTCGGCGACGGGTTGCAGGACGCCGGTCTCGTTATTAGCGAGCATCACGCTGATGAGTCGCGTATTTGGCCGCAGCGCCTCGCGCACCGCCTCCGGCTCAATCAGCCCGCTCACCGTCGGCGCCAGGTGGGTGACTTCCACGCCCCGCTCGGCGAGCCGTCCCGCGGCCTGCAACACCGCCGAGTGCTCGATGGCCGTCGTAATCAAGTGATCGCCGGGGCGCAAAAGCCCGAAGAGCGCCGTGTTGTCGCCCTCCGTGCCACCGGAGTTAAAGACAACCTCGGCCTCCCGGCAGCCCAGCAGTTCGGCAAGCGCCTCACGCGCCTGCTCCACGCCTCGCCGCGCCTGCTGCCCGTCGAGATGAATCGACGAGGCATTTCCGAAGTGTTCCATCCAATAGGGACGCATCGCCTCCACTACCTCCGGCAGCAGGGGCGTCGTCGCATTCGCATCCATGTATACGCGTCGCATCGTTCCAAATCACCTGCTTCCATTCTACGGGCAATCTGATTTTGGAGCGGCGGAAGGGAATTGTGTTTTCTGATTTCGCAGGTTAGCGGGTCAGCGAGTTAACAAACTGGAGGAGGGAAATCCTAAATTTCGTCTTCCGGAGTTTCGGGAGTACGAAAATTGGAATTCCCGTCCTCCGCGTCTGCCGAACGCATCTCGGTCAGCGTTTTGCGGTAAAACCAAGCCGCAGCCAGTCCGCCAGCCAGCGCCGAGGCTGCAGCCACAGCGCCCACCTTGAGCCACGACGAGCGAATCTTGCGCTCTGCCAGAGCACTCTCCTGCGCGTTGGAATCTTTTGAATCCAAAGAGGTTGAGCTTCCCAAGCGCGATTGTATCGCGCTTTTGCCTCGTGTCATATGAAAACTTTGCGCCATCGGCCTGTCCGACCGGAAGACGGAAAATCCCGCTCTCGGAGCCTCGTGCTGGCTTTGCAATTTCGCAGGGCGGGAAAATTTGCGACTGTTTGCCCTGTGCAAAACGTGTCCGAAATACCCTCAAAATTCTCAAATTTTGTATTTGCATTCCTCTCTGTCTATGGTATGGTGTATATATTCCAGTCGTCGAGGGGTAGTTTCCTGACCCTCTGCTGCTGGAAGTAGTTTGCGTCACTGGCCTCCCGGCACGAACAGCTAGACCGTTCGTGCCGTCTTTTTTTGTGTGGAGGCTCCCTCGTACCATCGCCGTGCGCGGTCTTCGCCCAGCTTCTGCGCGCGAGCTGCCTGCGCCGATGCGTTCCGGATAACGCCTGCATGCCAGGCCGGTCTACAATAACAGCGGAGAACCTCGCAATGACACATCTCTTCCGGCAGAAGTGGTTTCTCGGGCTCGCCGTCGCGGCCCTTACAGCGGTCAGCTACGCGCAGTTTTCCAACCCCGCCGCAGACGTGCCGGCCTACCATCCTTCGGCACCGCTTCACATCGCTGCCCTGCCGCCCATTCTGGCTGGATCGAAGCTTACCGGGACAAACTTCCGCTATCCGTGGCAGACGCATGTTTATCAGCAGGTTGCCAAGGTCGGAAACGTCGCCTACCAGCTTCCCTGCAACTGCCGCTGCGACCGTGCCTTGGGCCACACCAGCCTGCGGAGCTGCTTTGAGGGTCTGCACGGTACTGAGTGTTCCACCTGCGCCAAGGAAGGCTTTTACGCCTACCAGCAGACCAAGCTCGGCAAGACCCCCGCGCAGATTCGCGCTGGAATTGCGCGCCACGACTACGAGTCCATTGACCTCGACAAGCAGTAAGTAGGGCCGAAAGGATCAATCCGGAACTTGAACGGGATTGGCCAAACTGGAATCGAACCGGGACTCTCTACGCCGTCCTTCGCGAAAGGCTCCATTCAGCGCAGGCGGGTATTTTCATTTCAGCGTAGAATAGGAGAGCAGCACGACCCACAAGGTCCGCGTTTGCACCCTGCCAGCCTGCTTCTTCATCGAAAGGAGCAGAGCAGCAAATGGGGGCGTCACGGTTTCGACGGGATCGATTGCGGCTCAGGAGGCATGTCGGGGTGCGGGCACCCGTAATCGCTTGCAAAAACAAAGTTGCCAACGACAATCTGGCACTTGCTGCTTAATTAACTAAGTAGCCGTCTTCCGTGGCTTTGCCTGTGGGCCACGAGCAGACGTCATACAGCAGGCTGGCGCGAGCGGCTCGGTCCGTGCGGCTTCGCGCAAGATCAATCGGACTAGCTTCCGGCGCATCTTGTCCGTTCTGAGCGCCTGAAGCGAAACCAAAAGGAACCGGGCAAAGCATGAACACTCCTGGCTGACAGCGATTTCGGACGCGGGTTCGACTCCCGCCGCCTCCACCAAGTCTAACTAACCTGACATCAACAGGTTAGCCAATCGGACGGAAAAATCAGGGCAAAACTGTACAGTCACTGTACAGTTGCCCTACTTGATTTGACCCAGTTCAGCGATCGAAGCAGAATCTCGCTGAAGTCGGGGTCGAAATGCTTTCCGTCTATACCCGCCATCATCCGGACTGCAAGAATGCCAGCGACAAAGACTGGCGCCGCTGCAGCTGCCCAAAGTGGATTTGGGGAGCTGTCAACGGCACGTTCATCCGTCGTAGCGCCCGTACCCATCTATGGGAGGAGGCCGAAGAGCGTCGGCTCCGCCTGCTGCAGGGATTAGCTCTGGCCACTCTCCCCGCCTCGCAACCGAACACCGAGTCTCCGGTATCCACACCGAATCTCATCTTTCCGCCAACCGTGAGCGCGCGCAACCCAGACTCGGAGAGTCTGCCTCCGGCTCCGAAGAGGCCTCGCGTCCGGATCGAGGACGCCGTCGACGCGTACCTTGACGATGCCGCGAGCCGCAACGTGGCCGAGTCTACCCTCGAGAAACTCAAAATCATCTCTTTCGCAAGCAGTTCCAGTCTTGAGTCCTGGGACAAGGATTCGAATACATCGACGAGATCGATCATGATGCCTTGTTGAACTTCCGCAATACATGGAAGGACGGTCCCCGGCCAGGCAGAAGAAGCAAAGCCGCGTCGTCGGCTTTTTCTGGGCCTGCCTTCGTAGGCATTACATTCGCGAGCATCCCGCCCTCGCTTTAGGGAAGGTCAAGGTCGTTCACATTCCGACCGACTATTTCCCTCCGAAGGAATTCCAGAAAATCCTCGATGCAATTAACGTTTACGGAGATCCGCGAGGTGGCTTCATTCCCCTTGAAGACCTTCGCACGCGCCTCCACACTATGACACTGCTTATGCGTTGGAGCGGACTCCGCATTCGCGATGCCATCACGCTCGAACGAGACCGATTGCATGGGGACAGCCTGTTGCTCTATCAGGCGAAGACGGGAACGCTGTTACTCTGGAACGAAATCGCCTGCACAACGATAGTCTTCTGCTGTATCAAGCAAAGACCGGAATACCGGTAGCGTCTTCTTCAGATAATCTTGCCAGCCTACGGACAGCATGTGCTGCCAGCTATCGAATATCACCTATCGCATCCTCCGCAAACTCGGATCAGACCTGCGGGTCCCCATGTTTATGACACTGGGATCTCCATTGGCGTCGGAGGCGGTCCGGAAGGTACTTCCTTTCCGAGAATCAAACCTGAAGGCGTGGGCGAATGGATCAATGCCGCTGATGGGCGGGATTTCGTAGCTCTACATCCTGATCTGACCAACAGAACCTTTGGATCTGCTGAGATCCACAACCTCGTCGGCATTTCCAACGAAAATGACGACAGGCATAGCATCGTCGGCTATCTCACCAACCGCATGATCAGCAGGGCCATCTGGAACGCTATCAACCAGTTGGGCGTCTAGCTAGTCCCCAACATTTTCTTTGCTGCATCGCTTACGAAATCCACGACTATCTTCTGAAGGGCTTCCCAAGCTGCCGATGCTATCGCTATCTTGTTCCGATGATTGCCACGAAGCGCAAGAATGAGGAAACCGCAAACAGCGATGAGAGTAAGCAACCCTCTTTACTCAGCTTCCGCCGCGTGTACGT
>JAATFM010000168.1 GCA_015655195.1 Terriglobales bacterium | reverse complement strand
GGCGCAACGGGCGGATGGCTCTTTGCCGCCGGACGCGCCGGCGAGCGCTTCGCCGTTCGCAACTCCGGCGCGCTGGCGATTGTAGAAGGCGTAGGCGATCACGGCTGCGAGTACATGACTGGCGGCCTCGCCGTGGTGCTGGGCAAAACCGGCATTAACTTCGGTGCCGGAATGACGGGCGGCCTGGCGTGGATTTACGACGAGGCGGGCGAGTTCCTGTCGAAAGGACGCTACCATAAAGCCTTTTTGCAGGCGGAAACATGGGACGATCTCGACCATGCAGCGCGGAAGTCGATCCACGAGTTGGTGGAACTGCACGAAGCGAAGACGCAGAGCCGCCGTGCGCAGCATCTGCTCGCGGAGTGGGCGCAGGAGTCGCAGCGCTTCGTGCGCCTGACGCCAAAACCGCAGTAGTGGATTGGTTTGAAAGGTACGGGCTTTAGCCCGTATGCTCAGCGCCACGCAATCGATGGAGCTTTAGCCCCTGAGGGATAGCTTCTTTTGAAACTGTCCCTGCCAAAATCGCGGGCATAGCGACCAAACATGCGCGCGGCTGTTACACTCTCGGTTGGCTCTGATTCCGGTGCTTGGAATCCGGGCCGAACCGGGAAGGGATCCGCACAGCGCCTGTTGGCTTCCGCATGAGTGAATCAGCTTCGATCAATACAATCAATGACCTTTTCTTTCGCGTAGTGGAGTCGGCGAATCCGCGCGCAGTTCTGTGGCAGGATGCGGTCGGCTCGTGGCAGCCGCTTTCCTCCGATCAGATTTACCAGCGTGTGCGCGCCGTGGGAACGGCGCTGCTTGAGTGGGGCGTGCAGAAGGGCGACCGCGTTGCGCTCGTCTCCGAAAACCGCTGGGAGTGGGCGGTAGCGGATTTCGCCACTCTTGCGATTGGCGCGGCAGATGTGCCGGTTTATCCCACGCTGACCGGCGAACAGATTGCCGTGCTGCTCGCGGACGCGGGCTGCCGCGTGGCATTTGTATCGACGCAGGCGCAGTTCGACAAGCTGAACGCGGTGCGCGGGCAGACGTATCTCGAACGCATTGTGATGATGGATCCGATCGCGACCCAGGCAGCGATTCCTTTCGGCGAGTTGATTTCCGGCTCGGATGCGCTGGGCGGCAGGCGCGATGCGGTTTTTGACGCGTTGGCTCGGTCGGTTGAGCCGAAGGACTTGGCAACGTTGATCTATACCTCGGGCACAACCGGCGAACCCAAGGGCGTGATGCTGACGCACGGCAACATTGCCGCCAATCAGAATCACGCAATCGACGGCTATACGATTGGCCCGAGCGACGTTTGCATCTCGTTCCTGCCGCTCTCGCACATCACGGCGCGGGCGCTGGACTACGTGATGTATGGCGCAGGCGCGCAGGTCGCGTATTGCTCGCAGTTCGACAAGCTTCCCATTGCAATGAAGGAGGTTCGCCCAACGTTTTTCGTCGGCGTGCCGCGCGTCTACGAGAAGATTCGGCAGGCCGTGGAGCAGAAGGCTGGCGCGAGCCCGATTCGCAAGCGGCTGCTCGGGTTTGCGGTGAAGCTGGGCGGCAAACACAGCGGTGCGGTCTACGGCGGCAATGCGCCCACAGCCTTTGCATGGAAGCTCTCGAACAAGCTCGTCTATAGCAAGGTGCGCGAAGCATTTGGTGGGCGCGTGCGTAGCTTTATCTCGGGCGGCGCGCCGCTGGGCGTAGATACAGCGCGGTGGTTCGCGTCGGTTGGGATTCCAGTGTGGGAGGGGTACGGACTCACGGAAACTTCGCCGGTGATTGCGCTCAACAATCCCGTGGCGCAGCGGATGGGATCAGTTGGACCGGTGCAGCCGAATATCGAGATCAAGTTCGCGCCGGATGGCGAGCTGCTGGTGCGCGGGCCGATTGTTTTCGCAGGTTATTGGAAGAAGCCGGAAGCGACGGCAGAGTGCATCGACGCGGAGGGATGGTTCTGTACCGGCGACATCGGGCGTCTGGACACGGAGGGTTTTCTTTACATCACGGACCGCAAGAAGGAGCTGCTGAAGACTTCCGGCGGCAAGCTGGTGGCCCCTCAGCCGATTGAAAACAAGCTCAAAACGAATGTGCTGGTAGCGCAGGCAGCACTGATCGGCGACAAGCACAAGTTTATTTCCGTTCTGATCTCGCCGAACTTCACGGCTCTGGAAGAATGGGCGCGGCAGCAGGGAATCGCTTGCCCAGGCCGCGCAGAACTGGTCGCCGACAGCCACGTGCAGGCGCTTTACGAGGGGATTGTGCAGGAGACGAACGCGGGGCTGGCAAACTTCGAGACGCTGAAGCGCTTCCGGCTGGTGGCGGAGGAGTGGACGCAGGAGACGGGTGAGCTTACGCCTTCCATGAAGCTGAAGCGGCGTGTGATTACGGAACGTTATGCGGGGCTTGTCGCCGCAATTTACGCGGACGAAGCAACCGCGCACGCCGGATAGGCGATACAAGGCCGCGGCCGAAGGCGCCGCGCTTGGTCCAGAGGCTGTGCAGTCCGCGGAAAAACGGCGCGCCCCACGCGCCGACGGCGAGCAGGCTGCCGAAGAGAATCACGGCATCGATGCTGATGCGTCCCTGGCGGGTCCAGTAGGCGTTTGGCTCAAGATTGAGCCAGAGGGAGAACTCGTCGAGCGTGAGCGCGGCGCCCGCGCCGTAGCTGACGGACATGAGCCGGCTGAAGAAGATCGAAAGCGGCGAGTGCGAGCGGCCCAGATCGAGCAGCCAGCCGTAGCCCACGAGCAGCAGAATCAGAATTCCCCATACAAGGTGATGAATATGCACGCCGCTGACCATGACCCATTGGAAGGGGCCGCGGTTTTGCACGACAGCGCCGACGAGGAAGCGCACGCCGACGAAGGTAATGAGGAATGAAATCGAGGCGATGAACATGCGCCGGCGCGGGCGGTCCGGAATCGTGGTGCGGATTAGGTAGCCGAAGCGCGTGAGCTGGAGCAGCACAAGCAGCACCGCGACGACGACAGCGGCGAAGACAAGCAGCAAAAGTGCTCCGGTTCCGGGCATAGTGTATTGGAACATTCCTGAGTGCGAATTTCTAAAAAAGTGAGCCGGTTCTCATTGTAACGATCATTGTGACGATGTATCCGGCATCACTTTTCGCTTGACCGCAGCGGAGTAAACTGAATATGCGTCAAAGCAGCCGCGCCCCACAATGGCGCGCATCGGCGACGCACAGTGCGGCGCGGAACTAAAGCGCAGATTTCTCTTGAAGGGGAGCTTTTTCGATGCGAGTAGCTTTGTTGACCGGCGGCGGCGACTGCCCCGGCTTGAATGCCGTAATTTACGCGGCCGTGAAGAAGGGAATCAACACCTACGGCGACGAGTTCATCGGGTTTCTGAATGGTTGGAAAGGCGTGCTGGAGAATCAGTGGATTCCGCTGACGCTCGAAAGCACGGACGGAATCCAGCTCAAGGGCGGAACGATTCTGCACTCCTCGCGCACCAACGTGAAGAAGATTCCGGGGGGCATCGAGAAGGTTCAGGAAGTCCTGAAGCAGAATAAGATCGACGCGCTGATCGCGCTCGGCGGCGACGACACGCAATCGGTGACGCTCTTTCTGAGCGAGCACGGCGTGCCGAGTATCGGCGTGCCGAAGACGATTGACAACGACATCAGCGGCACTGACGCGACCTTCGGCTACGACACTGCTGTGTCGATTGCCACCGAGGCCGTGGACCGCATTCATACCACTGCCGATTCTCACAACCGCGTAATTGTCGTTGAGGTGATGGGCCGCGACGCGGGCTGGATTGCCATGGCGTCGGGCATTGCCGGCGGGGCGCACGTGGTGCTGGTGCCGGAGAAACCCATCGACATCGACCACGTTTGCGCGCTGCTCAAGTACAACTACGATCATGGCAAGCATTATGGCGTCGTGGTGGTGGCCGAGGGCTGCCATCTGCCGGAGGTAGGTCAGGTTCTGGGCTCGGGCAAGGTGGATTCCTTCGGACACGCGCAGTTGTCTGGCATTGGCGAGTCGCTGGCGAAGCTGATCGAGCAGAAGACCGGTTTTGAGACGCGCAGCGTAAACCTGGGCCACACGCAGCGCGGCGGCGTGCCGACGGCGTACGACCGCTTGCTAGGCCAGCGCTACGGGCTGCACGCGATTGACATGGTGCACCAAGGCAAGTGGGGCCGCATCGCGGTTCTCCAGGGCACCAACATTACCGACATCACGATCAAGGAAGCAATTGCGACGAACCGCCGGCTCGACCAGCGCTTCTTCGACGTGATTGCTGGCCTTGAAGCGAAGGTCTAGCGGTTTCTCGTTCCGCACCAGCAGAAATCTTCCGTGCCCCACCCTTGCGCCTTCTTGTTGGCGCAAGAGTGGGAACCCGCAATCCCCCCTTTTTGCGGTATAGCTTTTCCTTTCACCAATCCGCTACAGTCGCAGGTGTGCAATACCGCCTCTACCATCCCGACGATTTCGAGCAGCTCTACGCGATTGAAGAGGCGTGCTTTGACTCTACGCTGCGCTTCGACCGCCACTATATGAAGCAGCTCACCGAGCGCGATTCCAGCGCGACATGGACAGCCGAGGAGAAGAATCGCCTGGCAGGTTTCGCAATCTTAGAGTGGACCCGGATGCTGCGCGGAATTGTGGCCTACATTCAGACCATCGAAGTCGATCCGGCATTCCGGCGGCGCGGCATTGCACGCGAGCTGATCCGGCGGGCGGAGGAGTCGGCCCGCGAGGCCCGCGCCACGTACATCTGGCTGCACGTGGACGAGACGAATGCGGGGGCGATTGCACTCTACCAGGGCTGCGGCTACCAGCGCCATGGCCGGCACGAGAGCTACTACGAAAACGGCCACGCGGCAGAGATCTACGCCAGGCCGCTCGACCGGTGAAAATCCGGTAGTGGGTCAGTTTGAATTTGCCTCGTAACAGGGCGCGACTGGTAGGCCGGGGATTTATCCCCGGCTGCCCAATGAGCCGCATAAGTAGAGAGGGCTTTAGCCCCCGCTTCCAAACTGACCCATTACCGAAATCCGCACCTGACGCGATTTTCTCGTGGTGCTTCAGTTTGAAGTTGTTTTGAAAGGGCACGGCTTTAGCCGTGCCGAAAAAGCGCCAAAATGAGAGAGGGGCTTTTAGGGAGTCGAGAAGGAATGTCTACCGCAGAGATCAATCCATCCAGAAGGCACGCTTATACAGATCCCACGGCACAACCGATGCCGGAGCCAACCCATGCGGAGCGTGTGCGCACGATGGTCTCACTCAATAGCATTGCGACTCTTTCCACAGTCTCGCGCAAGCGTTCCGGATATCCATTCGGCTCTCTCATGTCCTACGCGATCGACTGCATTGGACGACCGATCTTTTGGATCGGCAATATGGCTATGCATACCCAGAACCTTCAGGCTGATTCGAGGACAAGTCTTTTTATAGGACAGTCAAACGATGGCGATCCTCTCGGTACAGCACGCACTACACTCAATGGCCGTTGGCTTTTCTCCGCCCCAAAGCTCCGTATGCAGCTAGTGTTCTTCGAGCGATGTTCCACTTACCGGTGATGAAGGTATCGTAGCCAGCTTTGCGAATCGAAGTTTTGGCCTGTTATCTGCCCGGGATGTAGGGAAAGATTATGCCGCCACGCTGGATAAAGAAGCTACAGCGGCTCCGGCCGTTGCTCGTGCAATGAATTCTCTCCGATTCATCAAAATGTTCCTTTCATCGTTGCTGTTGTATTGGCAGGCGTAGGCCACGCGATGTTAGGATCAGCGCCCATGTGAAAGACCAGCTCCCCTCCGCTTGTAATGCCTGAGTGCTTTAGCAGAAAGGAAGATACGGGTTTTCCGTTGAGGGTGACAGACTGGATATAAGGATGCGCGGGAGAAGCGCCGATTGCTGAAATGACAAATCGCTTGCCATTCGGCAGATGCAGCGTTGCCTTGGCATATTTTGGGGTACCGATCGCGTATTCTGCAGTTCCCGGAGTAACAGGATAGAAGCCGAGTGCGCTGAACATATACCAGGCCGACATTTGTCCGGCATCGTCATTTCCCGGCAGCCCACCTGGCGAAGTCCTATACAGGGTATCCCTAAGCTCGCTAACCTGTTTCTGAGTCTTAAAGGCATATCCCGCATAGTCATAGAGGTAAGCGATATGGTGGCTAGGCTCGTTTCCCTGGTCGTACTCTTTCTTGGCAAAAAGACTATCCAACCGATCGGCAAATGGCTTAGCTCCGCCTTCCAGGGCAATTAACCCATCCATGTCCTGCGGAACGAAGAACGTGTATTGCGAAGACAGGCCTTCCGTTAAGTACGAATACTCCTTGGATGGATCAAAAGGAGATGCCCATGTGCCATCCGCATGCCTGCCGCGGGCATAGCCGGAGTCAGGATCAATCACATTACGATAGTTGGCTGCCCGCCGATGAAAGAGAGCCGCGTCATTTTTATTCCCCAGTGCCTGCGCGAGTTCGCCAATCACAAAATCATCATAGGCATACTCCAGGGTTCGAGCCACTTGGCCCTGCCGATGAAATGCATCTGTCACCTCGTCTTCCAAGGGAATATATCCGTAACGCAGGTAGGACTGAAGAGCACGCCGTCCCTGCCCGTCTTTGTAGTCGATGAGATTCTGTGGTGATTCCAGGGCGCTCTTTCGTATAAGACGATATGCCGAATCAATATCGAATCCGCGAATACCTTTCATGTAGGCATCGCCAATCACTGAAACGGCATGATCGCCAATCATCTCCTGGGTGTAGCTTGCCCAGGCGGGAAACATCGGGAGGAAGCCCCCTTGCTCCCCTTTCAATACCAGCGATTGCACCATCTCACTCTCTCGTATGGGATCGATGAGCGTTAGCAGCGGATGCAGAGCGCGAAAGGTATCCCACAATGAGAAATCATCGTAGTAGTTTGTTCCGTGCGTATGCTCGATCTGCCCGGGACTGGAAAATCTTGGATACGAGCCGCTTACATCGTTGCTGATACGGGGCACTTGCGATGCGTGGTAGAGCGCCGTATAGAAAATTTGCCGTTCGTCATCCGAGCCATCAATATCTATCCGGCTGAGAGTTGTGTCCCAGGCACGCCGACTGGCATTTTCGACCTTTTGGAAGTTCCAGTCCGGAATCTCGGCGTGCAGGTTGCGTTCCGCTTCTTCAACGCTGACGAACGATGTGCCGATGCGAGCCTGTACCGACTCGCCAGCTTTCACATCAAAGGTGACAAAGGCCCCTTCATCTGCGGATGTGGTGTTCTTGTCGCCGTCAGCTACTGCGATCTTGCCATTGGACCACCGGCCACCAACATGAAACGGATGATCGAACTCAACGACCACGTATCCGCTGAATCCTGCGAGTTGGCCCGAACCTGCATAGATGCGGCGGACTTTGTTTTCCCCCGAGATCTTGTTTGCCGTGGGATCAATGATGAGGCTCCCGTCCCCCAACTTGGCCTCATTCTGAACGGATATCCAGGCGCGGCCTTGCTTTTCGAAGCTGAATCGCATCAGGCCGCATCGCGTTGTGCCGGTCATGGCCATGGAAACGCTTGCCTTGGGGAGTCGAAGCTCGTACAAATATGGCTTTGCTTTCTCATCGGCATGCGAGAAGGGATAAGCAAGATAGCCTTTGGATAGCTCCGGTTTGTCCATACCGGCAAGGAACTGAAAACTGCCGTAGTCTTTTGTTCCCGAGCCGCTCATGAAGTGTGTTCCGCGAAGACCAACGATCTCTTGATCGGTGTAATAGTAAGGGGCTCGCGTGCGAACTTCGCCGTTACGTGTGGCGGGGGTCCATTGCGTCATGCCAAACGGCACTCCGACATTCGGCGTTGTTTGCCCTTTTTGGGATGTCCCAATCAGTGGGTCCACATTGTCGGCGCGAGAATGTGATATTGCAGCAAAGGTCGAAGTACTGAACGCAAGAAATACCAGGGCCGCCCATGCGGCTTGTATAAGTCTCATTGAACCTTCCGAAGCATTTTATTCATGGAGGCTACGCAAACAGGGTGATTTCCCTGCCGTGCCTAAAACGCAAGGCGTGCTGCGACCTGCACCCAATACCTTGCATTTCAGTACTAGCAGGGACGGTTGCCTGGGAGTAGTCAAATCACAGGATGAAACATGTGACAGACAAACCTGTGACATGGGTGTACTTGATTGAAATAATTGGCACTTAAGAGTTAGAGGAAACTACACGTCTTTCGTAATTTTCACATTTGCAATGTAGCCTGGAACATGTCCGAGATGACGAAAGGCCAAAGGGGAAGTGCGGTAGAATCGGGTAATCGAAGCAGGCGCGAAGGAAGGTGAAAGCGCGACCGTTTGATTCGTCACTCGCGGATCTGCCGCCTTTTGAGTGTGAGATAGTTGTCCAGGAGCAGGGGGACTTCGAGACCAGTCGGCACGTTGCGTTCAATCACGCTGAGGCAACCATGGAACTCCATCGCACGATACCGTTACTGCATTGAGTCGATTCGTTCACATCCAATGTATTCGGCAACAGCATTCAGGAATACCCATCGAGCAATCAACTTGATCTTGACCTATTCCTATATATATAGATGCGAGCAGCAGTTTAACTGCGAGCGTTTTTACTCCCAGAGTCGGCCTGTACCTTGAAAGCTGCAATGTTCTCAATCATTCCTGGTCCGATAACTCATAGATGTGCGAGCGCACAATCCTATTCCACCATCGAATCGAAACTCCGCGTCCTTTTCAGACTATGTCGTGAGTATGAAATTACGATAAACCGACGGTTTTCTACGGCTCCTTAAGCACTCATCCTTTCAGTTAAGTGCACCCACGTCACAGGTTTGTCTGTCACATGTTTCATCCTGTGATTTGACTACTTCCAAGCAAACGCCCCTGCTACTACTGAAATGCGCACTCCGCCTTTGCACATGGCAGCGGCGGTAGACCGAAGCGCACACACCGCATCTCCACACCATCCAGACAGCGAGGAAAGAATTATGCGAAACTTTATGCTTCAGCTAAGGACCGGGCGCGCCCTTGTCCCCTGCCTGATGCTTCTGTTGTTTTTAAGCCTTTGTCGCAATCTCGGCGCGCAGGAATTTCGCGCTACCCTCACCGGCGTAGTCACCGACGAGTCCGGTGCCGTAATGGGTAAAACCGACATTCTGGCGATTAACAATGCAACTCAGCAGACCTACAAAGCCACCACGACAAAGCAGGGCACCTACTACATTCCCTACGTTATTCCCGGCACTTATACCGTCAAGGTCAGCTCCCAGGGCTTCCATACAGAGGTCCAGAATGATGTTCTCGTCCAGGCCAGCGAATATCGCGGCCTGAACTTCACGCTCCATGTTGGCGAAGTCTCGGAAAGCATCACCGTCTCCATCGCCCCGCCGCTCATCGACACCGCCAGCGGTTCCGGCAGCACCATCATCTCCCAGGAGGAGCTTGAGAGCGCCCCGCTGAATGGCCGCGAAGTGTACTCGCTGCTTGGCACAACGCCCAGCACCCAGTTCACTTCCACGAACGTTGCCGGTTCCACCTCGAACAGCTATTCCACCACCAACTCCTACGTGGTCGGCGGCGGCATGGCCGGTTATCAG
>JAATFM010000211.1 GCA_015655195.1 Terriglobales bacterium | reverse complement strand
TCTCAAGCTCAATTACTTCACTCAATTGGGGCATCGATCCGACCGACGCGACCAACGATCTCACACCTGGCTTCGCGCTGACCGACCAGGATGTGTACAGCTGGCAGATTCAAGCCCAGGACAGCAACGGCAACCAGGCGCTGACGGTACAGTTCTTCCAGGCATCTGGAACGTTGTAGAAACCGCATGCAGGAAGCTGTGGAGTGCCCGGCGAATTTTGTACCAGTTGAGTTGAGAGGAACTGGTATGAAAGGAGCCTTGCATGGCACGCGGGAAGAAGAATACGCCAGAGCAGATTGTGAGCCTGCCACACTAGCTTGGAGGTGTATTTCGAACCGCGCGGCGTTGCACGCCACACGACTCTCAGGGGACAACGAGCGTGTGAGTTTACGCTCTCCTGCCCAAATCCAAGTGGTTGTGGTTGCGCAGCGACATGCTCTTTGTCTCCTCCCGATTCTGTTTGCATTTTGTCTTCTCTCAAACACATGCAAACAGCCAAGTGTTTGCATGTGCGAGGCATACTCTAAAAAATGCAAACAGTAAATCGCTGTTTGTAGAAAAATCTCTCAATGCCTCTTAATATCAAACAGTCGAGAAACGTCGATAATAAATAAAGTAACTCTTTTGTTTTGAAGTCGATAGATCCAGAAGAAAACAGGAGACACGTCGAGTAACGTCGAGGAGAGTTTAGATTGAAAGTGGGTATTTGGCTGCCCCCCAGGGATTCGAACCCCGATATGCTGCTCCAGAGGCAGCTGTCCTACCATTGAACGAGGGGGCAACGAGCACAAAACTGTCTGCAGCCTTGTGTCGGCGGGCCTCAGCGGGCGCTGGGGTCCATAAACCAACCTGTTCATAATAACGGGAGTCGGCGGCGGAGGTCAAACTGCACGCAAGCGGAGAACGGAAGTGCTCTCGCGCCTATCCAGAATGCGAACAACATTCCCATTGGGAAAAATTGAAATCGCGGGTCGGATGGTGCCGACAGCCACACCATCCGACCGCATGCGAGTGCGTTTTTCACCTGCCGCCTTTTCTGCTGGTAGGATAAAACCGGGATCAAGAGTGGAAATCCTCCTCAATCTCGTGTGGGCAGGTTTGTCCTTTGCGCTGGTTTGGCAATGGCTGCACAGTGACAGCAGCCAAGGCAGCAACCGCCGTGCGCAGATGATTGCCATGTTTGTGCTCATCACGATTCTCTTCCCGGTCATCTCGGTGAGCGACGACCTGATGTTCGCACAGAATCCGGCGGAGACCGACAGCCTCGCGCGGCGCAACCACCTTGCCGCCGACGAGCAGCATCCGGCCCCGGCAATTGCCTCCGTGCCGCCACCGGCCTTCTTCGGGCTCACTTTTGCGGTGCTGTATGGCGCCACACCGAGTCAGTTCACGGCCACTGCAGCCGATTCCCCTGCACTGACTCGCATCCAAAGCCGCCCTCCGCCTGCTGCCTGAACTTCTCCTGTTTTTCCGCGCATTTTTGCTTGACTACTCCTGATCTCGATTCCTGGTTTCGATCCTGATTACGACTCCTGCTTGAAACTCCTGGTTTCTACTCAGGTTTCGAGTCCTGATTTCGTCTCTGGGTTTCGCCGTGTCAATCACGGCACAAGGCATCCGTATGAACAGAGTCTTCCCTTCCCTGTCCGCAACGGCCGCAGCCACGCTGCTCATGCTGGCTCCTGCGTGCTCGCTCGCGCAGCAAGGCCTAACCTGGGAACAGGTCAAGGCGCGCTTCGAGAACTCCAATCCCGCATTGAAGGCCGACGCGCTCAGTGTCGATGAAATGCGCGCCGCGGAAGTAACGGCCAATCTCCGCCCCAACCCGCAGTTCACCGGCACGGTGGACGGCACGCAGATCGCGCCGCATAACGGCGTGTGGCAGCCCATGAGCGGAACCTTCGTGGTGCCCGCGCTGAGTTACCTGCATGAGCGCGACCACAAGCGCGAGCTTCGCACCGAAAGCGCCAAGGAAGGCACGCAGATTGCCGCCTCGCAGCATGACGACTTGAAACGGAATCTTGAATTCACCCTGCGCGCAGCCTTTGTCAGCACGCTTGAAGCCAGGGCGATTGTCACGCTGGCGCGGGCCGATCTCGATTACTACGACCACATCATCGAGATCAGCCGCGAACGCTTCAAGGCCGGCGACATTGCGCAGATCGACCTGGACCGCATCGAACTGCAGCGCGTGCAATACGAGTCTGAGCTGCAAGGCGCGCTGGTAAATCTGCGGACCGCGAAGATTCAGCTTCTGCAACTGCTGAACGACCGCACTCCGGTTGAACAGTTCGACGTGGAGGGGACATTCGATTTCTCCGCCGATCTCAAACCGTTGGAAGACTTTCGCCAGATGGCGCTCGACACGCGGCCTGATCTGCGCGCCGCGCTGGAAGCCGTGCAGCAGGCGCAGACCAATCACAAGCTGGCCGTTGCCAACGGTTCCACCGACCCGACCTTCGGCGGTTGGTACACGTGGAACGCCTCGAACAACAATCCCAACGCCACGCAGACGCTGGGCCTGAGCGTCAATATTCCGCTGCGCCTCTTTGACCGCAACCAGGGCGAGAAGCAGCGCACCGCTATCGACATTGGCCGCAGCCAGCAGGCCACCGAGGCCGCCCGCGCACAGGTCTTCGGCGATGTGGACTCGGCCTACGCACAGCTCGAAAGCTCCATCACGCTGCTCAAGCCATTCAAAGAGAAGTACAACGATCAGGCTACGCGCGTGCGGGACACCATGAGCTACTCCTACCTGCACGGTGGCGCTTCGCTTATGGATTTTCTGAATGCGCAGAGCGATTTCCGCCAGGTTCAACTGGCTTATGCGCAACTCATCGGCACGTATCTGACCGCTGCCGGACAACTTAATCTTGCCGTCGGACGCGAGGTGATTCCATGACGCCGCATCATTCTACGAAAAAATCCGCCGCGGCTTTCGCATCGCTTGCCGTGGCCGCCGCGCTGCTAATTGCGGGCTGCAAAGACAAAGTGCAGGGCGATGGCGCGCCGCCGCCCGCACAGGTCGTTCAAGTAACGGACATGAACCTGATCACGCTCGATAAGAGCGACGCGGACAAGTTCTCGCTTGTCGCCGCCGACAAGGTTGATTCCGCCGCGGAGCTGAATGCCACTGGCACGGTCTCGCCCGACGTTTCGCGCGAGGTGCCTGTCATCTCGCTCGCCAACGGCCGCGTGGTCGATATTCGCGCCCGGCTCGATGACAGCGTAAAGAAAGGCCAGTTGCTCTTTCAGGTTCAGAGCCCCGACATTACCAACGCCTTCGACACCTATTTGAAAGCGAAGAACGACGAGCAACTCGCCGGCAAAGCGCTTGCGCGCGCTAAAGATCTGCTGGATCACGGCGCCGTCTCGCAAGCCATGTTCGAGCAGGCGGATGACGCGGAAAAGAATGCGAAGGCCGATCTCACCGCCGCCGAAGATCAACTGAAAACCTACGGCGTTGACAGCAATCGCCCCAGCAGCCTGGCGAATGTCTACGCGCCGATCTCCGGCGTCATCGTGGGCCAGAACATCACGAATGCCGCAGCCGCCGGTGTCACGCTCTCCGGTTCGGCAACGGCCTTCACCATCGCCGACCTCTCGGAAGTATGGGTCATCTGCGATGTCTTTGAAAACGACATTGCAAAAATTGCGGTGGGCCAGGAGGCGCATATCAAGGTGAACGCCTATCCTGATAAGCCGCTCGTCGGCCGCGTCAGCGACATCGGTCCCGTACTCGACCCGCAGCTTCGCACGGCGAAGGTTCGCATTCAGGTAGCGAATCCCGGCTTTCTCAAGCTCGGAATGTTTGTGACCGCGACCTTCACGAGCCGCAAGACCGAGCAGCACGCCGTGGTTCCAGCCGACGCCATCCTGCACCTGCACGACCGCGAATGGGTCTTTGTGCCGGCCGGCGAAAACCGCTTCAAACGCACCGAAGTACACGCCGGGCAGACGATGGACGGCAATCGCCAGGTGATTCTCTCCGGCATCGATCCGGGGCAGAAGGTTGTCAGCAATGCGCTGATGCTTGAAACCGCGGGGAACCAGTAATGATTCGAGCTCTTGTCGATTTCGCGCTCAAGAACCGCTGGATCGTTCTCGGTGGAACGGTGCTGCTGACGCTGTGGGGCGTTCTCGCTTTCCGCAATCTGCCCATCGAGGCCTATCCCGACGTTGCCAACAACTACGTGCAGATCATCACGCAGTGGCCGGGCCGCTCGGCGGAAGAGATCGAGCGCCAGGTCACGGTGCCGGTCGAAATCCAGATGGCGGGCATTCCGCATCTCACGCATCTGCGCTCCACCACGCTCTCCGGCATTTCGAGCCTCATGCTTGTCTTCGACGACGACTCGGTCGGCGACGTGAACCGCGAGCATGTGCTCGAACGGCTGAACCAGGTAAACCTGCCCGCCGGCCTCGTGCCGCAGATGGGAACAGACTGGAGCCCCGTTGGCCAGATTTACTGGTACACGCTTGAAAGCACCAACCCGGCTTACGATGTGATGGAGAAGAAATCACTCGAAGACTGGACGCTTGAAAAAACATTCAAGAGCGTCAAGGGCGTGGTGGATGTTTCGAGCTTCGGCGGCCCGACCAAGGAGTACCAGATCAAGCTCGATCCGGAGAAGCTCATCTCCTATGGCCTCTCCATCTCGCAGGTCGAGCAGCAGATTGCCAGCAACAACACCAACGGCGGCGGCAGCTTCATCGAGCAGGGCGCGCAGCAGGTCAATGTGCAGTCGCTCGGCCTCTTCCATAGTGTTCAGGACATTGAAAACACCGTCGTCAAAACCACGAATGGTGCGGCGATTCGCGTCAAGGACATTGCTGTCGTTGAGCAGGGACCGAAGATTCGCCTGGGCCAGATTGGCCGCGCATGGCACAACGCGAACGGCACAATTGTCGATAATCCCGACACCGTGGAAGGCATTGTGCTGCTGCAAAAAGGCGACGACTCCGACCCTGTTCTGCAAGGCATTCACGAAAAAGTTAACGACATCAACGCGCACATTCTGCCCAAGGGCGTCGAGGTCAAACCGTTCCTCGATCGCTCGAAGCTTGTGGCCTTTACCGTGGAAACGGTGGAGCACAATCTCACCGAAGGCATGATCCTTGTCTCGATCATTCTCTTTCTCTTCCTCGGCAATGTGCGTGGCGCGATTGTTGTTGCACTCACCATTCCCTTCGCGCTCATGTTCGCTTCCATCTGCCTCAACATCAGTCACATTCCTGCGAACCTTCTCTCGCTCGGTGCGCTGGATTTCGGCATGGTGGTGGATGGCTCGGTGGTGATGATTGAAAACATCATCCGACACCTGGCGCACAAGGACGACACCCGCACGCCGATTCAAAAGATTCGCGACGCGGCACATGAAGTGCAGCGCCCGGTCTTCTTTGCGCGCGGCATTATCATCGTCTCGTACCTGCCCATCTTTACCTTGCAGGCAGTCGAGGGCAAGCTCTTCAAACCGATGGCGTGGACCGTGACCTTTGCCCTCATCGGCGCGCTCATCTTCGCCATGCTGGTGGCTCCGGTCATGTCGAGCCTGCTCTTCCGCAAAGGCGCAAAGGAGTGGGAAAACCCGATCATGGGTTGGCTCACGAACCGCTATCGCGTCGCGGTGCGCGCCGCCATCGTGCATCGCAAAATCACCGTCGGCATCAGCGCCTTCCTCTTTGCGATTGCGATTTATCTCACCGTCGGCGGTCCCATCGGCTCGGAGTTCCTGCCGCATCTCGACGAAGGCTCCATCTGGGTGCGCGGCACGCTGCCGCCCAGCGAAGGCCCGACCGCAAGCGTCGAATTCGCCAACAAGGTGCGCGTCATTCTCGCTTCCTTTCCTGAAGTCACGCAGGTGGTGAGCCAGATAGGCCGGCCCGACGACGGCACCGACACATCCGGATTCTTCAACACCGAATACTTCGTCGATCTGAAGCAGAAGAAGGAGTGGCGCCCGGTCTTCCATCAGGACAAGGAAGCGCTGATCGCCGCCATCGACAAGCAGCTTTCGCAATTCCCCGGCGTGCTGTGGAATTACTCGCAGCCCATCAGCGACAACATGGAAGAGGCCGTCTCCGGCGTGAAGGGCGAGTTGGCTGTGAAGCTTTATGGCGACGACCTTCGCACGCTCGAACACAAGGCCGAGGAGATTCAAAGCCAGTTGTCCGGCGTGCAGGGCGTGGGCGATCTCGGCATCTTCCGCATCGTTGGCCAGCCTAACCTCAACTTCACCGTGGACCGCGCCGCCGCGGCGCGCTGGGGCATCAATGTTACCGATATTCAGGACGCACTGCAGACCGCTGTGGGCTCCAACGCCGTCACCCAGGTGCAGCAGGGCGAGGCTCGCTACGACGTAACGCTGCGCTACCAGAAGCCGTACCGCGACACGCGCGAGGCGATTGAGAATGTCCGCCTGCTCTCTCCCTCCGGCGAGCGCGTTTCGCTTGCCCAGCTAACTCACGCCAGCACCGACGACGGCGCCGAGCAGATCAACCGCGAAGGCGGGCAGCGCTACATCGCCATCAAATACTCGGTGCGCGGGCGCGACCTCGGCTCCACGGTGGAAGAAGCCATCAGCCGAGTGGAGCACAACGTGAAGCTGCCCTCCGGCTACCATCTCGAATGGGCCGGCGAGTACGAGAGCCAGAAGCGCGCCAACCGGCGCATGGCGATTGTCGTTCCCATCACCGTGCTCGCCATCTTCCTCATCCTCTATGCGATGTTCGGTTCCTTCAAGTGGTCCATGCTGATCCTTGTCACGGTCATCATGGCCTCCAT
>JAATFM010000140.1 GCA_015655195.1 Terriglobales bacterium | reverse complement strand
CGGGGCAGGCGAGCAGGGCGAGGCACCACGCCAGGCACGCAACCGCAAGGCAGAAGTCATCCAGTTTTTCTGTACGCCACGGAGGATTCCGCCTCAAAACTTTCCACCTCGCCGATTCCCGCGATACTATCGAAGATTCAAGCAGTTCCGAATGCAGTTCGTGCACAATAAATATGTCACTGTTCGCCGCTTTGCCGTCTGCCCACTATACTAACGAGGCCGGTACGAACGAGGAAAGGCACGCTGCGCAGCAGACGGCAAGTCTGACCCTGAGCCGGAAGGAAACGAATGACCGCATCGCGAATGCCGATTCCGCAGTCTGATACCGCTCCGGCCAAGCCCGCCGAAGCAACTCGCCCCGCGCGCCCTGCCGTGGTCGCGCGCGCCGCCGACCCGGACGCGCTGGCGCGGGCGCAGGCTGGCGACCCGCATGCCTTTGCCGATATATACGGCCAGCACAAGCGCCGCATCTATTCGCTCTGTCTTCGCATGGTGAACAACGCGGCCGAAGCCGAAGATCTGACGCAGGAAGCTTTCCTCCAACTGCACCGCAAGATTGCCACCTTTCGCGGCGACTCGGCCTTTTCCACCTGGCTGCACCGCCTTGCCATCAACGTGGTTCTGATGCACCTGCGCAAAAAAGGTTTGCAAGTGGTCTCGCTCGACGAGGCAATGGAGCCGACGCACGAGGAGGGTCCGGGCCGCAGTTTCGGTGCGCCCGACCTCTCACTCACCGGCTCGATTGACCGCATGGCGCTTGAACGCGCCATCGGCAGCCTGCCCGCGGGCTACCGCCTGATTTTTGTACTGCATGACATCGAAGGCTACGAGCACAACGAGATAGCATCTATGCTCGACTGCTCAATCGGCAACAGTAAATCCCAACTTCACAAGGCACGGCTGAAGTTGCGCGATGCGATGCGCGCACATTCCCCCACGGAGCGGCGGCGATGAACGAGAATCCCAGCGCGAACCCAAAGGACAAGACAACTATGAGCTGCGAGGAGTTTCAGGCCCATCTGCCCGAACTGATTGCCTCCGGCGAAGATGCCTCTCAGCACCCCCACGTGCTGGAGTGCGAGCTGTGCCGGGCCCTGCTTGCCGATCTTGAATCGATAGCTGCCGCGGCGCGGGAGCTTTTCCCTATCGAAGACCCACCGGATCGCCTCTGGGAACAGATCGAGTCCGCCATCCGCGAACAAGACGCCACCAGCCAGAGATAAGGCGCCGCACCCGCTTTTCCACTCTGCAATGCGTATCGGGTTCCCCAGGTCCGTATCTTCGGGCCTGGGATCGCACGGACCTCCCCCGCCCGTTGTTATCACGGAGCCCCGTGCACCATCCTTGCGCCTTTTTCCCGGCGTAAGGGTGGGGCAGCACGAACCTTTCTTCTGGCGCATCCGGTATCGCGCCATCTCACCTTTTCGTCGCCCCCGCCGATAAATCCGGAGTCAGTGCCGCAGTGAATCCTTTGTAGTTTCTAAGATTTGCAGCAACTCCTGAAAGGGTTTTCTACATTCAGACTCATGGGCAGCTATGGGTATCCATACGAGCCCGAAGGAGTCCCGGAACGACGAACGGAGAGCAAGCATATGGGTGGGTAGAAGGTAGTTGCGAAATTTGCGACTTTTGCCGCAGTGCGTGGTCTAATGTAAGGTAAGTTGATACGAGGAGACTCAATGCCAAACCAGCCCCTCTCCCCCCAAAGTTCCGATGCACCCCAGAATCCGGGCACGGGCAAACCCGTCACGGGCTTGCGCCGCGTCCCCGTTCTCCCTGTTCGGGATACAGTCCTTTTTCCCCATGCCGTTCTGCCGCTGACAGTAGGACGCGAAAGCTCCATCCAGCTCATTGAGTCGCTCTCCGAAGAGCGCACCATCGCAGTAGCCGCGCAGATCGATGCGCGCCAGGACACACCCGGCCCCAAGGACATGCACGAGATCGGCACGCTGGCAACGGTCCATAAGATCGTCCGGATGCCGAACCAGAGCCGCTTCGTCTTTACTGAAGGCGTCGAGCGGGTCCGGCTTGTCCGTTACGTTCAGACCGAGCCGTTTCTCATTGCCGAAGTCGAGCCGCTTGCCGGCGAAGAAGCCGCCGGCGATGCCGATACCGAGGCCTTGGAGCGCGTCGTCGTCTCCGAATTCCAGCAGATCGTCAGCGAATCGCCCACGCTCTCCGATGAATTGAAGTCGATTGTCTCGACGATTGAGAGCGCCGAGCGGCTGGTGGATTTCGTCTCCTCGTCGCTGCCATTCCTGACCACGGAAGACAAGCAGAAACTGCTCGAAACCGTGGAAACCCGGACGCGCCTCGAAATGCTGAATACGCATCTGGCCAAGGAGATCGAGGTGCAGCAGTTGCGTGCCAAGATCCAGAACGAGGTGCAGGACCAGGTCCAGCAGTCACAGCGCGACTACTACCTGCGCGAGCAGATGAAGGCCATCCAGAAGGAGCTCGGCGAGCAGGACGAGGGCCAGCGCGAGACTGACGAACTGCGCAAGAAGATCGACGATGCGCAGATGCCGGAGGATGTGAAGAAGGAGGCTCTCAAGGAGCTTTCGCGCCTTTCGCGCATGTCGCCGATGGCGGCCGACTATTCGCTCACGCGCAATTACATCGAGTGGCTGGCGGTGCTGCCCTGGGCCAAGAGCACAGGCAGCAAGATCGACATTTCGAAGGCGAAGGAAACACTCGACGAGGACCACTACGAGCTGAAGAAGGTCAAGGACCGCATCCTCGACTACCTCTCGGTGCTGGAACTGAAGCCCGACATGAAGGGACCGATCCTGTGCTTCGTCGGACCTCCGGGCGTGGGCAAAACCTCGCTCGGCAAATCGATCGCCCGTGCGCTGGGCCGCAAATTCCAGCGCGTCTCTCTCGGCGGAATGCACGACGAGGCCGAAATTCGCGGCCACCGCCGCACGTATATCGGCGCGCTGCCGGGGCAGATCATCCAGAGCATTCGCCGGGCGGAAACCAACGACCCGGTCATCATGCTCGATGAAATCGACAAGCTGGGCCGCGACTTCCGCGGCGACCCGGCCTCGGCGCTGCTTGAAACGCTGGACCCGGAGCAGAACAACACCTTCCGGGACAACTATCTCGACGTGCCGTTTGACTTGTCGAAAGTCCTCTTCATCTGCACGGCGAATATGCTCGACACCGTGCCGGCCCCTCTGCTCGACAGAATGGAAATCATTCCGCTGCAAGGGTACAGCGAGGAAGAGAAGCTGCACATTGCCAACCGCTACCTGATTCCGCGCCAGATCACGGCGAACGGAATCACGCCGGAGCAGATTGAGTTTCCCGAGGAGGCAACACGCCACCTGATCCGCCACTACACGCGGGAAGCTGGCGTGCGAAAGCTGGAGCAGGTCATCGGCACGGTCTGCCGCAAGGAAGCGCGGCGCGTCGTCGAGGGCAAGACGGAGAAGATCGCCGTAACCAAGGAGCTTCTCAAGGAGTTCCTCGGCAACATTCTCGTTCGCGTCGATACCGAAGTCGAGGAGCGGGTGAACCGGCCCGGCGTGGCCGTGGGTCTGGCGTGGACGCCAGCCGGCGGCGACATTCTCTTCATCGAGGCCAACAAGATGAAGGGCAAGGGCGGTTTCACCATGACCGGTCAAATTGGCGAGGTCATGCAGGAATCCATGCAGGCCGCGCTGACCTGGGTGCGTTCGAACTACACGCTGCTTGGGCTCGACGAGGACTTCAACAAGGACCTCGACCTGCACATCCACGTGCCGGCGGGCGCCATTCCGAAGGACGGGCCTTCGGCGGGCGTGACGATGACGACGGTGCTGGCGTCGCTCCTGACCGATACGCCGGTGCGGCCGCTGACGGCCATGACCGGTGAAATCACGCTGAGCGGCAATGTGCTGCCGGTGGGAGGCATCAAGGAGAAGTTTCTGGCGGCGCGCCGGGCAGGGATTCAAACCATCATTCTGCCTGCCGAGAATCGCCAGGACGTAGAGGAAGATCTGACGCCGGAGATGACCGCAGGCGTTGATATCCACTACGCCAAACACATTGAGGACGTGCTGGCGGTGGCTCTGCCGCTGCTGAAGGCGCGTCCCGATGCGGTGCCGATTGACGCCGAGCGCGGCGCTACCGCGGCAGCGTAAATCCTTACCCCTGCAAATGAGGCCGGCGAAACTGCCGGCCTTTTTGTTTGCGGCATCCGTTTCGCCCCTTCCTGCGCTGGCACGTCTAACCAGTGCAGGCATTATGCTTTCAGTTATGATCCAGGTTCGTGTGCTGGCCTTCGGCATGCTCAAGGACGCGATTGGCAGCGATTCAGTTTCGGTTACGCTGCCCGAGAGTGCCACGGTGGCCGATCTGCTCGCTGCAGTTGCGCGGAGCTATCCGGCGGCGGCGCTGCAGGGCATTGCCGTCAGCGTGAATGCCGAGTATGCGACCGGTTCGCAAGCGCTGCACGACGGGGATGAAGTGGGCCTGCTGCCGCCGGTTTCGGGCGGTGCTGCGCGCACGGCGAACGTTCCTGAAACGCCTCAGCCCGACACGTTCACCCAACTTACGCGCGACGCTATTCCTGCCGACAAGCTTGTTGCTGCGGTCAAGCAGGGGGAAGACGGCGCGGTCGTGGTCTTTGACGGCATCGTGCGCGACAACTCGCGCGGGCGGAAGACCCTGCATCTCGATTACGAAGCGTACGAAGAAATGGCCGCGAAGCAATTTGCCGAGTTGGGTGGGCAGGCACGCGAGAAATTCGGTGTTCGCCACGTGACCATCGTTCATCGACTAGGCCGCCTGCAAATCGGTGAAACCAGCGTATTGATGATCGTGGCGTCGGCGCATCGCGGGCAGGCCTTCGACGCCTGCCGCTGGCTGATCGACACGCTCAAGAAAACAGTGCCCATCTGGAAGAAGGAAACGTTTGTCGACGGTGCGGTCTGGGCCGACGGCGAGCCGTTTCCCGCAGGCCTCGGCGTGGAGGCTCCCCATGCTCCGTAGCGCGATGCGGCGCGCTGCGGGTGTGTGCGCGTTGCTGCTGGCACCCATTCTTGCCGTCTCGACCGGACACGG
>JAATFM010000155.1 GCA_015655195.1 Terriglobales bacterium | reverse complement strand
TTTCATGCTGCTGGAGTTACAGACCGCGCCTGCGGCCGATGAGCAGGTTGTAGATCAGGACTATCACTGCGATGACAAGCACAAGGTGAATGAGACCGCCGCCGACGTGAAAGCTGAAGCCCAGAAGCCACAAAACCACAAGGATGACAAAGATTGTCCAAAGCATATATTCCTTCTTTCTGCATTGCAGGCGCCCAGAGCCATGAACTTGCCTGAGCGCCCGCGATGAATTCACAACCAATTACTTGTTTTCAGCAATCGCCTGTGCCTTCGCATTTCTGACGGCGTCGATGAAGGAGCGTGCCGAGGCCGGCACAGCTATTTCGCCGTGCAGAATGGCGCGTGTGGAGATGTCATGTCCGTAGATCGCTTCCGTGGCGTCTTCGTCGCGGCGAATCGCAGACCCGCTCAGCGTAAGACCGGCAAAGGCGCCCTTGGCGCGCGAGTAAGTCAGTATTTCGGTATCGAGCTTCCAATCGGTATCGGCAGACGCATGGCGCCCAACGGGTCCGGCTGCCGCTGAGGCATCCGCGCCGAGTTCAAACTTGCTCGCGAGCAACTGCTGCATTCCCTTGTCGTTCTGAATAATCAGCACAAGGTCCACGCCTTCGACGCCGATCTGCAATCCCCAACTGCCGCCGGTGATGTCAAAGAACGCTGGCGCGCTCCATCCATTTGCCGTCCGGCAGGTGGCGACACCTTTGCCGTTTTCCGCACCGAATATAAAACCGCCCTTGATCATGTGTGGTACCACGGCAATGCACTTCGCATGATCCAGCACTTCTTCCGGAATGCCGTTGTCGGGCGCGGCCATGATCTCGTGTAGCACTCTGCCCGCGTTATCCAGGCGGCCTTGCACATCTTCGCGGGTTGTTCCCGCCCATGCAGCACTCGTCAGACAGAGTGTTGCCGCCAATATCGTGAGTTTCTTCATAAAAGTTACCTTTTCTACCCATGCGCTGACGTCTTGTTGATTACGCGCAGTGGAGGCGCACAAGGTGTTTTCACCTTAGAGGAATGGCTCGCAGGGAGTCTGAGCAAGAATGCTCACGGACGAAATGGGCCGAGCCTGAAATCGGGCGGAGTCGAGGCGTCTTAAATCTCAAAATAGCGGAATAGCGTATAAAACGAGACACACTCCGCTCGCAGCGCGTGAAAGACTGATACTGGACACGGTGTGCGTGCGGCTCGGCCTTCTTCCGATGCGACCGCTTCCATTGTGAAGACACTGGCCGGAAAAAGGATTGTCGATGACTCGCACTATTCCCACCTCATTTGATCCCGCAGCATTCCTGGCAAATGCCGGTCTTGGTAGAAGGATCGTCGAACTGAAGCCAAACCAGCACTTTTTCTCCCAAGGAGATGCCGCGGATTCCGTCTTCTATCTTCAGAAAGGCCGCGCCAGGGTCACTGTTGTATCGCAAGTCGGCAAGGAAGCCACTATCACGCTTCTCTCCGCTCGCGATTTTGTGGGAGAAGAGGCGCTTGCGTCCGTGGCGGGGCTGCGATTGGCCACGGCGACCGCCGTGGGCAACTGCACCGCACTCAAGATCATGAAGGAAGAGATGATCCGCGTAATGCACGAGGAACATGCTTTCTCTGACCTCTTCCTTTCGTTTCTACTGGCCCGCAGCATGCGCATTCAGGCTGATCTTGTCGATCAGCTCTTCAACTCCAGTGAAAAGCGTTTGGCTCGGATTCTCCTGTTGATGGCGGAATTCGGCAAACCCGGGGAACCGGAGACGCTGATTCCCAAGATCACGCAGGAGACGCTGGCCGACATGATAGGCACTACGCGGTCTCGCGTCAGCCTCTTTATGAACCGCTTCCGCAAAATGGGCCTTATTGAATACAACGGTCGTATCCGTGTCCATAAATCCCTGCTGAATGTGGTTTTGCACGATCAACTGCCGGAGGACAATGCCGCAAGGCCCAAGCTTTCTGCGGTTCCGCCGATTCGATCCAAGCCCGCTCGGCCCATTCGACGTGTGCAAAAGGGAACAGTATAGATTGTTCCGCACTGGAATACTTACTCCATTCTCTCGAATTGCAGTACAGATGGGGTGAGAAATGCCCAATGTAAAACCAACGCTCCTCATCGTGGACGATGAGGCATCGATTCGCATATCACTGTCGCATGTGTTTACCGAGTTCGGACATAGTGTCCGGTCGGCCGCAGATGGCTTTGCGGCATTGATCGAGATACGGCGCGAAATCCCGGACATCCTGATCTCCGACCTCAATATGCCGGGCATGTCCGGCTTTGAGTTGTTGTCCGTGGTTCGCCGCCGGTTTCCTACGATTCGCGTGATCGCAGCGAGCGGCGCGTTCTCCAGCGACGAAGTGCTTTCGTGTGTAGCTGCAGATGCTTTCTACAGAAAAGGCGGCGGCCTGGGCGAATTGTTGAGAATCATGGGAACCCCACCCTGGCTGGAACAGAGATCACCGCATCGCACGAGTAGTTCGGCCCCCATCTGGATTCAGAAGAACGGGCACAACGCTTCAGGGGAGGCATTTGTGATGATTGCCTGTCCGGAGTGCCTGAGAACTTTTAGCCAGAGCATAGGCGGCTCTGCAGACGCGGTTCACGAGACAGACTGCGTCCATTGTCATAGCTTGATTCATTACGCGATTGTGAAGCAGCCGGATGAGATGCTTTCAATGACGTTTCATCGAAGCATCGATACTCCAACACCGCTCCGCAGTGCGGAACTGTCTTCAAAAGGGCAGTAGGAGAGGTGAGCCGCTACGCAGAATAACTAGCTGTGTAGTCAGTTTCGGTAGCTGGTCGTTATTGCTCAGACTCGGGCAATAGGAATGACTAGAGTGAGAAACGTAAGGACAGCTAGACAAGCGCCCCCGATATTGTGAGGGTCTCCAGGAATGGTTTCAAGGAGCGGTTTCAAAATCCTTATAGTGGCTGTGCTGTTGCTGGATTGTTCTTAACGGCGACAAGGCATCCCACGAAACAAACGGAACCGCAGACACCTCAGAGGGGTCACAAATGCGTAGACTGAAAACTCTAGTCTCAACCACAGCGTTGCTCGCAGGACTGGCCTTAGCGCCTGCGGCTCATTCGCAAGTTGCAATTGACATCGGCGTTCAACCCTCTTGTTCGTATGGCTATTACGGATATGCACCGTATGCCTGCGCACCTATGGGATATTACGGGTCAGGATATTTCTACAACGGCATCTTCCTGGGCATGGGTCCTTGGTCCGGCTGGGGTTATAACCACGGCTGGGGCGGCCATCGCTTCGGTGGCGATGGTGGCGGACGCTATCACGGCGGAGCCGGCCGCGTTGCCTACGGTGGACGTTCCGGCGGCGGTGGGCGAGGTGGATATGGCGGACAAGCGCGTGGCGGAGGCGGAGACCGCATGAACCGCGGAGCTTCCCATGCTGGTGGAGCGCGCCCCGGCGCATCTCATGGAGCAGAGCACGCTTCGGCGCCGCGTGGTGGTGCCTCACACGGCGGTGGTGGACAAGCTCACGGCGGTGGCGGATCACGTGGTGGCGGTGGTGCATCACACGGTGGCGGCGGTGGATCGCATGGTGGTGGTGGGTCACACGGTGGTGGCGGCCATAGGTAACTTGTAGATGCGGCATCATGCGGCGGCACATGCCAGCTACTGATCCCGCACCTGCATGGAGCCGGATATGCACCATTTGCCGGACCAAACAACTCACTTTCGACCGAGGCGCTGGGATTTACTCCAGCGCCTCAGTCGAATCTACACAGATCGAATACATGGAGATAAACTTATGAACCAGGATCGGTTGAAGGGCACTCTCGACGAAGTGGTGGGAGCCGTCAAGCGGAAGGCGGGAGAGTTGACCCACGATACTCCGCTTCAGGTCGAAGGCATTGCGCAGCAGGTAAAAGGCAAGCTTGAAAACACATGGGGCAAGGCAAAAGATGCGGTTCGTGACGCGGTTGCCGAAGATGCCAGGGAACAACAGGACACAGAGGTGGAAACAAAACAGCAGCATTTGCCGTCAGATGTCTACCACAGCTAGTAGTCATAGCGCTTCATCCATAACGATGGAGCCCAGGCAGGCATAATCCAGAATTGCTGGCGTTCGCTGTCCCATTGCGGTTAGCATTCTGATTCGAGGGGAACGTGACACCCAACACCGTCGTGCCAGCATTTGCTCCACTTCGATGGGCTCGAACGCTGCTGAGATCGCTCGGGCCGGGCATCATCACAGGCGCTGCTGACGACGATCCGTCAGGCATTGCCACCTATTCAGTCGCCGGCGCGCAGCTCGGAACCAAACTTCTCTGGACCGCTCTCATAACATGGCCGTTGATGACCGCGGTTCAGATCATGTGTGCCCGCATCGGCAAGGTGACGGGGCAGGGCCTGGCGGAAAACCTCAAGCAGCGATTTCCACGATGGCTGCTGCTCGTATTTGTGATTGCTCTTCTGGCCGCAAACACAATCAATATCGCGGCGGATCTCGCGGGCATGGCCGATGCGGCCGCAATGCTGTCAGGGATCAAGCCCCTTTGGTTCGTGGTGGCGTTTGCGCTTCTAATCTCATGGGCAACGGTCCGGCTCCAATATCATCAGATCGCGAACGTGCTCAAATGGCTTGTCCTTGTGCTCTTCGCGTACCTGGTGACTGCGTTTGTAGTGGGAGCTGATTGGGGCCAGGTGCTGCGCGATACCCTGATTCCATCGATGCCGCGTTCCAGAGAGGAATGGGCAACGCTGGTCGCAATCCTCGGCACCACGATCAGTCCTTATCTATTCTTCTGGCAGACCAGTGAAGAAGTCGAGGAAGAAAAATCGGCGGGCCAGAGCACGCTTGCTCAGCGCAGAGGTGCGACATCCAAGGAACTTGGTCTCAGAAACATCGATGTGGGCATTGGTGTGTTCTTCTCGAATATGGTCATGTTCTTCATCATCCTGACCACCGCGATCACACTGAACCGGCACGGCATCACGAATATACAAACTTCCCGCCAGGCAGCCGAGGCTCTTCGCCCGTTTGCCGGCAACTTTGCTGCGACTCTGTTCACTCTGGGCATTGTGGGCGTCGGGTTTCTTGCCATACCGACGCTGGCCGGGTCGAGCGCATACGCCTTTGCCGAGACCCTGGGCTGGCGTCAGGGATTGAACAAGAAACTTGGGCAGGCACGCTGGTTCTACGGTGTGATTCTTGTCTCCACAGGAGTGGGAGTCGGGCTGGATTTCATCGGCATCAACCCGGTGAAAGCGCTCTACTGGGCGGCTGTCATCAATGGATTGCTGGCGCCCTTTCTCCTCGTCGCTATCCTCATAGTTGCCGCGGACAAGAAGCTGATGCAGGGCCAGCCGAGTTCCCGTCTGGGATGGACTGTCGTAGCCGTTACCACGCTAGCTATGTTCGTTGCGGGTGTTGCGATGTTTGTCGTGTAGGCTGCTGAACTCATGGAATCGAGTTTTACGATCCGCGGTTCAGTCTGCGCGAGTTGGTGCCGGCCTGCAACGTGAGTTCCTCGGCGGCATCGGATTTCACCAGGCTGCGGCCTTTCCAAATTCCCACGCATACGCTGACAACCATGAGTACCACAAAGATCCAAAGCAACGGCGCCGACCATTTCTGCAACGTTCCCGTCCACAGTTGGATCACATGACGCCCATAAACCACGCCAAGCCAGGCAACCAGAGAGTAGCGCAGAATGCGTGCCGCACCGAACACTGTGAGGAACCGGCCGCGCGAAACGCCGAGCGCTCCGGATGCAAGCACGAACGGCGACAGAGGAATAGGCGGAGGAAGCACGGCGGGAAGAAAAACGGCAAGAACGGGATGATGCTCGACCCAGA
Source organism: Terriglobales bacterium (assembly GCA_015655195.1). GTDB lineage: Bacteria > Acidobacteriota > Terriglobia > Terriglobales > Acidobacteriaceae > Telmatobacter. The sequence goes on along the minus strand of JAATFM010000155.1, from coordinate 12,270 downwards.
CAACAATTCGTCCAAGAAGGCGTGCCGGTACATAACGGCGCAGAGTTGCCTCACCGCCTCTGCGTCCGATATGCCAGGTAGTGTAACCGCCCAACAAGCTGCTGGCGATAGCGATCGATGCAAGCAGTAAGGGATTGCCGCTGTGAGCCACCAGCCAAAGTAACAACAGATCGGTACTGCCGGGCAGGGGAATAGGGATGACGGAGGAATCGACTACCGCAACGGCTAGGAGCCCCAGCCCTCCCAGATGCGTGAGCCAGTGCGGCATAAGCGCATGATGCAGGTTCGGCGCAACAAATTGTGCTAACTGCATGGCAGAGCAGTCTGCTGGTGTGGCCGCCAGCAATGCCAGCGGCAGAGATGCAGGTGAGTGCAGCATCATCCCGCTGAATTCGTGCGGCTGGGATTGTGCCAGCCACCATCGGAGGCGATGATCGCGTCAGCCTCTTTCGGCCCCCATCCGCCGCGTTTGTAGGGGTGGACTCGAGGATGCTTTTTGAGGACCGAATTGACGACGGCCCACGCGGCCTCAACCGCGTCTTCCCGAGTAAATAGCGCTCCATCACCGGCCATGGCGTCGCCTAAAAGCCGCTCATAGGGCGATTCCTCACCCGGCTGTTCTTCCAGAAGGTAAAGTTCCTTCTGCTCGCCGATAAAATCCTGCCCAGCGAGCTTGACGCGCGCGGCGAGCGCAACGGCAGAGTTGGGAGAGAGCCGGAAGCGTAGATAGTTGGTCCGGACATTCGCCGACGTTGCATCGGCAAAAAGTTTCTGCGGTGGCGGTTTCAACTCCACCAGAATCTCGGTCGCGGTTTCGGCAAGATACTTGCCGGAGCGCAGATACCACGGCACTCCATCCCAACGCCACGAGTCGATGAACAATCGCAAGGCGCAGAATGTTTCGACATCGGAACGCTTCGCCACGTTGGGTTCATCGCGGTAGCCGGCGTATTGTCCGCGCACCATGTCACTGGGTTTAAGACGGCGCATGGCTTTGAAGACCTTGGCCTGCTCATTGTGCACGGCCCCGTAGTCTCGGCCCGCGGGCGGCTCCATGGCAAGCAGTGCAACAACCTGGAAGAGATGATTCTGGATTACATCGCGCAGGCAGCCGGCGGTTTCGTAAAATGCACCGCGCTTCTCCACGCCAAAGTTCTCAGACAAAGTGATCTGCACGCTGGCTATATAGTTGCGGTTCCAGATCGGCTCAAGAAAGGAATTGGCAAAGCGAAAGTAGAGGATATTCATGATCGCTTCTTTGCCGAGGAAGTGATCGATGCGGAAGATCGAGTCTTCCGGAAACACAGCCCGCGCCACACGGTTGAGCGCGCGAGCGGAAGCCAGGTCGCGCCCAAACGGCTTCTCGACAATGACGCGCGCATTCTCAGACAGCTTCGCTGCGCCCAGTCCCTTGATGACCGTCTCAAAGAGCGAAGGCGGAATAGCCAGGTAATGCGCTGGACGCCGCGCGTTTCCTAGTGCCTTCCTGATCGCCGCGAATGTCTTGCCATCGTTGTAATCCCCGTTCACATACGTGAGCAGAGACAAAAGACGATTGAGGGCGCGCTCGTCATCGACTCCGCCGGATCGCTTAATGCTGTCGACTACGCGCTTGTGCAGCCGCTCCAGGCTCCATTTCGGAAAAGCAACTCCGATCACCGGAACCTTGAGCGTGCCTCGCTTCACCATCGCATAAAGCGCGGGGAAGATCATCTTGTGTGCTAAATCGCCAGTTACGCCAAAAACCACCAACGCATCGGAGCGGGAGATTGTCATCAGTCGCCTCGATTTCTAATATTAGCTGAACTGCCCAAACATCCCTTGCGCGGGCAAAATCAGGCGCGGCGGGTATGTCTGGTTGCGTTCTGCTTCATTCTCCTGCATTGGATGTTGACTCCGCGCAGATGGATGGCTTATGCGAACGAGGCGTTGGATTCATTGACTAGTAGCAGCTCCGGCGTCACTCCCTGGCACACTGCGTGCTGGCACTGGCATGTCAGTTCTGTTACTCCCTTTGCATCGGCACAGGTCGAACTACAGTATTGTTCTCCATCCGCTGGCACACAGTTGCAGGTGGGACGCGCGCATTTGGCGATTTCAGTCATAATCTTCTCCGATTCTGTTGAACTGTACTGTTTCTTCCGGGGAAATGATGGGGTGTATCGAGGACGCCATAGCTCCTGTGCATTCAGTCTTTCACTCGCGCCGATTGAGCACTGTGCAATTCAGCACAAAAGGAATAAATCGATCAAGGCTTCGATGCTCGCGGCGTTCCCCATTGCCGTTGGCAGCTATGGCTTCGGCGCCACGGCGGCAGATGCCGGAATTGGGCTTTCTGCTGTCTTGGATGCAATACCAGCCGCGCCCTGCTTGTTTGGAGGAACATCAGTCCCTGCGGGGAAGATGAGAACTTGTATAGTTCCCCATCCTGCTTCTGAGCCGGCGCCTGTCTGCTTGCCCATGCCGAGCGTTTTAAGCTGGCTGTCGTCGAATGCGAAGTTTCCAACAAGGTACTCGCGAACGACCATCGCCTGAGCCTGAGTCAATATCAGCTCCTTCTGTGCATCCCCTTCCATGCCGGCAGATACGACAATCACCGCGACTCCAAGGTGGTTTTGCGCGAGGAACCTGCCCACGTCGTCCAGCGATTTCTGATTCTTGAGCTTCGCCGATTCGCGGCCATCGAAGATCGTCTTAGGGGAATAGGTAAAGGTCTTGACCGGTGTCCCGGATGGAAGTCGCGCAATTTCGTTCTCTTGCAGATCGGCGGAGTCTTCGTATCCACGCTTTTTGAAGTAACCGCTGAGGAGGAAGTTGTGTTTCAAGGCTTCCATGTTCTCCTGGAAATCGGTAACTCCGGTCTGCGCTTTGAGCGTTGTGTCATGCAGAGTGGTCGTGGTTTGTTCCAGGTTGTTATAGAGCTGCTTGTCATTCACCAGCGCTCCCACGGTTCCCTGGCCGGAGTCGATCTTCGCACTTACCGAGTTCAAATGGGCCGTCGCGAAAGTAGCGTTCTGAATGGCTTGCTGGCTGCTATCGAGAATGATGCTCGTCTTCTTGAACAGGTCCGACATCTGGAGCGGAGGCTCGCTTGGAATTGTCTCGCCATCCTTTACCTCGGCCTGCCCTGCGGACCCAAACGAGATAGCAAGATACTGACTGCCCAGCAAGCCTTCGGTTTGGATCGAGGCCACAGAGTCTCGTTTGATGATTTCATGCGTCGCCCTGTCAAGGTCCATGACGACGATGACCTTGTCGCCTGGTTTGTGCGGCAACTCGATACTGTGCACTGTTCCGCTATGAACGCCGCCTATCTGCACGTCGGCTCCCGCAGCCAGACCTGCCACGTTGGCGAACTGCGTCCTCAAACGATAAGTGGAGCGAAACAGATATTCCTTGCTCCCAATGACGAATATCCCAGTGGCAAGAACTGCCAGCGTCGCAACAATGAATAATCCTAGCCGTGCCACTCTTGACATGTGTTCTCCTACGACTGCTTTAGAAATTCCTTCACAAACTCGATGTCGCTCTGCTGAAGGTCTTCAAACTTGCCTTCGATCACCACATTGCCTTGATCCAGCAGGGATAGACGGTCGGCGATCGTCCTGGCGCTATGCATGTCATGGGTCACGACAATGGACGCCATCTGATGTTCCCGCTGAAGTTTGAGAATCAAATCGTTGATCTCTCCCGAACTGATGGGGTCGAGACCGGCCGTTGGCTCGTCGAGAAGCAATATCTGCGGCTCCAGAGCGAGCGCCCGCGCCAGGCCCACGCGCTTCTGCATTCCACCCGAAATGTCGGAGGGCATCTTCTCCAGATCGTGTTCCATGCCCACCTCAGCCAGCAAAGACCTGACCCGGTCGCGTTGTTCAGAACTCGCCATCTCTCTCCGATGATGCTCGATCGGAAATGCCACGTTCTGGGCGACGGTGAGCGAATCGTAAAGCGCCGCATGCTGAAACAGAAAACCCATCTTCTTCCGGATTTCGCCCATGCGGTCGAGAGTCAGGCCTGCGATGTCTTGTCCATGGATGCGAACCGAGCCGGAGTCAGGCGTTTCGAGGCCGATGATGAGACGCAGCAAGACGCTCTTTCCTGTGCCGCTACGCCCAAGCACAGCCAATGTTTCTCCGCGGCTCACCGAGATGCTGATCCCGTTGAGAACCATGTGGCTCTCAAAGGTTTTCCGCACATTTTCAACGGAGACGACTGGCACGCTCGTGGCGCCGCCATCTGCCGGGGAATTTCTTTGCGTCATCGCATTCTCAGAAGTTGTAGTCATAGTGATGTCTCACGAACAACCCATCCAGAATCAGGTTCAGGGAAAAACAACGAGTATGAATTTCACCAGCACAACATCGGCAAGGATCACGAAGAGCGAAGCCAGCACTACCGAATTCGTAGCGGCGCGGCCCACTCCCTCCGCTCCTCCTCGTGTTCGCATTCCCTGAAAGCACGCGATAAGCCCGATAATCAGGCCATATACGGCGGTCTTGAACGTCGGCGGCAGAAATGCGTTGAAGGTGGCGCCATGAAAGCCGCTTTCAATGAATTGATGGAACGAGAGCGGCTCGACCATGGACTGTGCGAACCAGCCGCTCATCAAACCGCAAGCATCGGCGGCAAGGGTCAGCAGAGGCAGCATCAATATGCAGGCCAGAATGCGGGTTGCCGCCAGAAACCTGTAAGGGTTGATCGCGGACGCCTCGATGGCATCGATCTGCTCAGTCACTTTCATTGAAGCGAGTTCCGCTCCAATGCCGGCGCCAACGCGGCCGCTCACCACCAGGCCGGTAATGATCGGACCCATCACCTGGACCACGGAATACACAAGCGTTGCGGGAAACAGAGACTTTGCGCCGAATCGAGTCAGGCTGTGACGAGCTTCAAGCGAAATGACAACGCCGACCGCGGCGCCAGCCAAAGCCACCAGCGGCAGGGACTTCGATCCAACTTCGTCGAGCTGCCGAATCAACTCTCGAATTTCAAACGGCGGCGTCACGGCAGCTCGCAAAACCCGCCACGAAAAAATACTCAGATGTCCGAACCAGTCGAAGAATCCGTTCACCAGTTTCGTAGAGGAATCGATGACAGAAGGAAAGAGCGCGGCCCCTCGACGAGATGGAGACGGGATAGTCCCAGCGATGGTAGTGTGTCCACGGTCGCTCACTGATTCGGACCTTGTACCGGAGAGCCATGCGCATTGTTCAGATGCATGCGAGCGCGTAAGGAGTGCGGTCCGCTATAGAAAAATTCCAGCGCAATGTTTCCCCCCATATAAGTCAGCAGGCTGTAGCTGCCGGTTCTAAACGCATCCTTCGCGCCGTAGCGGTTTGGATACCATGCGTAGACTGCAACCATTGAGGCGGCATAGGGTGCAAGAAGCGAGGGAAATGAGAAGACGCGATGGCCATCTTGTCCGTGGCGTGCCGTCAGGGTCGAAAACACAGCGTGTCGCGTGCGTGGGAATACACCGCTGCATTCACAACGGTAGTAAAGCGTATCTTCCTTCAGAGCTTTTGCCAACCCGTAGCGCGTTGTGGTTCCAATCGCAGCAATTCCAAAATTAGATCCAAATCGCTTGGCATAGCCCTCAGCGCCCTGGTTCCATTCCGGAGGTGCATTGCTTGCCTGGTTGATGCCTGCTATGAGCGCTGCGCCAGCAATCGGATACGGGCCGAACGCATCGAAGATATAGTTACGGAGCTTCGTTTTCTGCGTCGGGCGTACGTACGTCAGGTCCAGTTCCCTCGAAGTTGTGCTTTCGGCAGTGCTGGTTGGTGTAGGGGAATCGGGAAGTGATTGCGATTCTACGAACACCGGCAAAGTCACCATGGCAAGAGCGGCCAGCAATTGAAGCATTGTTCTGCGAATCTTCATATTTAAGGGCCCTTCCATCGGCCATTCCGCCTGGCTATCGGATCACGCTACCGGATCACTGCAGTCGCTTCCATGCAAAATGCGACTGTCAACGGAATAGGCTGTCGTATCGCCACATCTAAAAGAGATATTCACGGAAACGGGCCACTCAAAGATGCTCACATTTGCTCACAGTCCTGCGAGCCATTCCCGGTTACTGTTTATTCAACGTGAGCTATCCGGCTCAGCATTTGTGCCCGGATATTGCAATAATCGTTTCGGAAAAGAGGAATCCCATGCCGCTCATCGAAGTCGTTATTGCGCTCATTGCTGTAGGCGTGCTGCTCTGGCTTGTCAATCGCTATATACCAATGCAAGGGACCATCAAGTCGATTCTGAATGCCGTCGTGGTGATTGTCGTGGTCCTATGGCTCGCTAATCTCTTTGGTATCTTCCATTACCTGACCGATTTCCGCGTAGGACATTGAGGCGTGGTGCGACGCAGCTAAGCCAGTGCGCGGAATATCGCGTACTGGAGGAAGCCGCAAGCAGATGCTTCCATGTCAGATGTTTTCAGGCAATGGGGTCGCACGCGCGCGGATTAAGGCGTATGCTCACAGCAGCAGTACGATCTTCGATTCTCGCCTTCGGCAATCCAGGCTTCACTTTGGACGAGCACCGTTCAAGCACGTAACAGCGCGACTGGAGTTGCTATGAGTTTCACCAAGAAAAACGATATACAGAATCACCATTCGGCGCGATTTCACAAGCTGGTTTATCTGGATCGTTCGAAAAGCCTACCGGATGCGACCGGCATCTCGGGCTCCGATTCGGGCTCGGCTGGGCCTGACCTGACCATGCCTGATCTGCCGGGACCAAACCTGTTGCGGCCAAGCCCATCGGAGTTTGCTAACGATTTTCTTGCGGAACACTCGTTCTCCCAAACGGCTGTCCTCTCGGCCAATCATCCGGTCGACTCCGCCAGTTCCCAGGCGCCTGAAGCATCAAAAAGCGCGCAAACGTGAACCTTCATTCCGTTTTCCTGCGCAAGGGCTGTATCCTGCCGAATCGATTGGACCCGCTCCAAGAGTCTGTTGGCGATGACTGGACGATGGTCGAAGAGATCGCAGCGTCGGCCTTCGATGCGGTGATTCGTCAATCTGGATGGCACTTTATATGGGTCCATGGTTCCAGCGCCCGAAGAGGCTTTGGAACCACTCGTGAAAACGCGACCAGTCGGGCTTTGACTCATGCACTGAAGGGAATCGCAGGGCGATTCAATGCCGCGGAGTTGGATTCTGTTCAGGTGGCAAAGTATCCCGGCTTCTACATGGCACAGGTCGCCGTCGAGCCTCGCCAAATCCAGCAACACACTTCGCTGGAGATGCTCGACGAGGGACCAGGCAGTTAGCGCCGACACATTCTCAGGCTGCCTGCTCAGGCAAAACCAGTCCCTGTTTCCTGCGTCTTCTCTGCAAGATTGCCAAGACCGTCAGAGCAGCTTGGACCTAAACGAAAGCAGGACAAAATGCCTCTCCATACAATGACCGAATCAGAAATGACGCAGCCCGAAACAACGTCTCCCGTGACATCGCCCGGAAAGCTTGTTTCCGCAGTGCATCAGTCAAACGGGTTCAAGGCTCCACACGTTCCATTGCCTACGCGCATCGCCTTTGTCGGGAACTATCTTCCGCGTGAGTGCGGCATCGCGACGTTTACGACCGACCTCTGCACCGCGCTTGCATCTGAATACGGTCAGGAACGGCTGTTTGCTATTCCCGTCAACGATCCCGATTCAAGTTATGACTACCCGGAGCAAGTGCGCCTGGAGCTTGAGCAGGAAGACCCGGCTTCTTATGAACGAGCAGCCGATTTTCTTAACTTCAATGGCAATGATCTTGTATGCCTGCAACATGAATATGGCATCTTCGGCGGGGACGCGGGCAGCCACATCTTGACACTACTGCGCCGGTTGAAAATGCCGCTGGTCACCACGCTGCACACGGTTCTGCGCGCTCCGGATGCGAATCAGCGAGCCGTGCTGGAAGAGATTGCAAAGCTTTCCGATCGTCTGGTGGTTATGAGTGAGCTGGCGGCTGAGATATTGCGCGATGTTTACGCGGTTCCCGGCGAAAAGATCGACATCATTCCGCATGGAGTGCCGGAGATGCCGTTCATGGACCCCAACTATTTCAAGGACAAGTTCGGCACAGAAGGAAAATCCGTCCTGCTGACCTTCGGCCTGCTATCTCCCAACAAGGGCATCGAGAATGTGATCCGTGCGCTCCCCGCAATTCTGGCAAGGCATCCGAACGTGGTTTACATCGTCTCCGGAGTCACACATCCTCATATCCGGCGGCGCGAGGGCGAGCGTTATCGCGAAGAGTTGAAGGCGCTTGCCGAGCAGCTTGGCGTCTCATCCCAGTTGATCTTCGACAATCGCTTTGTGAGTGCCGAGGAACTGGTGGAGCACGTAGGCGCCGCGGATATTTATGTCACGCCCTACCGGCAGGAGGCGCAGGTTGTCTCCGGCACACTCGCCATTGCGCTGGGCGCTGGAAAGGCAATTATCTCGACGCCATACTGGCACGCGAAAGAACTGCTAGCCGATGGACGCGGCGTGATTGTTCCCTTTGACGATCCCGGTTCCATCGCCGAGGCAGTGTTGCGGTTGTTAGAGAATGACGCGGAACGTCATGCCATGCGCAAGCGAGCGTATCTCCACTCGCGTGAAACCACGTGGCCCAAGACGGCGCGGGCATATATGACGAGTTTCCAGCGTGCACGGTTCGAGCGCAGTTTGCGGCCAAGACCTGCGCAACTGGATGAACTTACATTGAACACGCCCGATGATCTTCCGGCATTGAATACCGCGCACCTGCTGAGCATGACCGATGACACCGGCATGTTGCAGCATGCAATTTTCTCTTTGCCTAACACGCGCGAGGGCTATACAACCGACGACAACGCGCGCGCCCTCATTGTGTCCACTCTTCTGGAAGAGCGTGCTGAATTTGCGCACATCGATGGGCATCGCAAACTCTCGCGCCGGTATCTGGCTTTTCTATGGCTGGCATTTCATTCCGATACGGGGCGGTTCAGAAATTTTCTTGACTACGACCGGAAGTGGCTGGAAAACGTAGGCTCGGAAGACAGCCACGGACGCGCACTGTGGGCTTTGGGCACCGTGCTTGGGCACTCGGAGGATGCGGGATTGCGCGGCGCGGCGGGCAGGCTCTTCGAGGCCGCCATGCCTGTGACACTGACGTTCAGCAGCCCGCGCGCATGGGCATTCAGCATTCTCGGGATGCAGGCTTATCTTGACTGGTTTCCGGGCGACAGGGCCGTTCAGGGCGCGCGCAACACGCTTGCCAATCGGCTGCTGCATATCTACGAGCAGAGTTGCACCGAGACCTGGCAATGGTTCGAGAAGAGTCTCGCTTACTCGAACGCACGGCTATCGCAGGCGCTGATTCTAGCCGGATGGCGAAGCGGGAACAAGAAGATGATTGCGACGGGAATCGAATCTCTTGAATGGCTCTTGGCCGCGCAGCACCAGGGTAATGAAGAGATATTTGTGCCTATCGGCTCAAACGGCTTTTTCACTGAGGGCAAAGAAAAAGCCCGCTTCGATCAACAGCCCGTTGAGGCCTGCGCCACAATCTCCGCCTGTCTCGATGCCTACAAGTTCACGCACGAACAACGCTGGCTTGAAGAAGCACAAAAGATTTTTCGCTGGTTTCTCGGCAACAATGATTTGCAGGTTCCGCTATACGATGCGGCGACGGGCGGGTGCAGAGACGGACTCCATCCCGACCGGGTGAATGAAAATCAGGGCGCGGAATCAACGCTCTCGTTCCTGATGGCCCTCCTCGAAATACAAGAGGAGAAGGGGTCAAACGCAGTTGAACGTCGTCACGAAATGAGTGTTTCCCTTTGAACATAAATACCTCTTCTGCGCTATCGCCAGAGCCAATGACCGCGGAATCATTGAAGCTGCCACCATGTACGGACTCTCCCTTGTTTACCCGCCACTCCGGCAATCCGATCCTCAGCCGCGACGATTGGCCGTATCCGATCAACAGCGTCTTCAACGCGGCCGCAGTGCAACTGGTCGATGGCGACACCCTTCTGCTTTGCAGGGTGGAAGACCGAACCGGGCTGTCACATTTGTGCGCCGCCCGCTCTGCCAATGGAATCGATGGTTGGCGCATCGATTCCGAACCTACGCTGAAAGCCAAGCCGCGGGAATATCCGGAAGAAATCTGGGGCATCGAAGATCCTCGTATTACCTACGTTCCGGAGCTTGGGCAATACGCGATTGCGTACACCTCCTTCGCGCGAGGTGGTCCCGGAGTGTCGCTCGCACTTACAAAAGATTTCCGTAGCTTTGAGCGGTTCGGCGTCATCATGCCGCCTGAAGACAAGGATGCGGCTCTGCTGCCGCGCAGGATCAACGGCTACTGGGCGATGATTCATCGGCCGGTAACGCCGACCGGCGCTCACATGTGGATTTCGTACTCGCCCGACCTGCGGCATTGGGGAAGCCACAAAGTCATGCTGGAAGCGCGGCGTGGCGGATGGTGGGATGCGAACAAGATCGGACTCTGCTCGCCGCCAATCGAAACGCCGAGAGGTTGGCTGGCGATCTATCACGGAGTCCGTCAAACCGCCTCGGGGAGCATCTATCGGCTGGGTCTAGCGCTCTTCGACCTCGATAAGCCGGAAGTTTGCCTGCAGCGAGGAGACTCGTGGATGTTTGGGCCAGAGGCTCCTTATGAGTGCAATGGAGATGTGAAGAATGTTGTCTTCCCCTGCGGGCAAACCATCGGTGCCGACGGAGATACGATCCATCTCTATTACGGCGCGGCGGATTCCTGCATGGCGATGGCAACGGGCAGCATAAGTGCTCTGCTGGCGTGGCTCGACCTGCACTCCGATTCAGAAAACACGGGCCGGCTGTAATGGGTAAAGGAGAAGAAATGAATACGGCAAGTCAGAACTGGCCGAACTGGTTGCCGCATCTGCTCTGGATGCGGCACAAATGTCCCATCTGCAACTCGGTCGAATTCAGGCCGGACAAGTCGCGTCCGTTCGACGGTTTCCTCAGCATGTTTGCGCTCCAGCCGGTGCGCTGTATGTTCTGCTGGAGGCGGTATTACTGGTTTGCCTTTCATGCCTCATACCCAGCCTGAAGCATCTGCTGGACATGGGCCACAGAGGAGCACGTCTCGCGAATCGACGAAAAAGAGAGCTGAATGGAACCCTCGCCCAACCCCACATCGAACGATCTCTTGCTACGACTAGTGTCAGAGCGCCCTCCAGAAGCCATGAACTATACGGTAATTGCGCAAAGCGCCGACGAGGTGCAGGAGATTCAGAATGCTCCATCGGTGAGCATGGGCCCATATTTGATCGCTTCCGGGCAGACGCGCCTGCTGACCACTCTCAGCATCTACAGTCTGCGAGGCAACAGCCGAGAGCAGGTTAGATTGCTCTACATGAACGCCACAGCGCTGAGTATCTGGAGGAATATGAGCAAGCAGCCGAACACCGTAGGTACGCAGCACCGTCCACCACATGAAGCTTTGCTCACGTTCGGCGTGCCATTCAGCGAATAGAGCATCACGAAAAGTAACATCGCTTCCTTTTCAATGAATGTGCTGGATTTGGGATTAGTCCGTGCGAGCCACGTGTTGTTTGAACTGGTAGGGCAGGAGTAGGTAGCCCCCCTGGCCAAAGCACTTCCAACTCCCTCTGTCTGCAGCATGGCTCCAGATACCCGCCCTGACGCCGGCCGTCCAGAAACACTGTTGGCGCAGAGCCGCAACTGAGACAGAATTTCAAGTGAAATCAATTCCAGTCTTCGTATTGCATTATGGTCTGAGAACGCTCGGTCGGACGCGATAAGCAAGTTGAGCTTGAGAGCTACGGCATCATGACCGTCGAACCGAATGAACTGCTTGTGCACTGCAAGGTGTCCCAAAAAGCACAGCAAGTCTTTGCATGGAGCAATTTAATCGTTCCTATGAGCTTGATGAGGCTGGACATCGGGCGAGACTGCTGTTACCGATCGGAAACGAGAAGGGAATTATCCCGGAGCGGCCAGTTTCTTCCATTGGCCGCCCCAGGCCGTTCCGCCCTAGAAGAGAAAGCGCGTCCCGAACTGAATCTGCCGTGGCATACTTACGCCGCTCGGCACGCCGAAGCTTGCGTTATCGGCATTGGCATTGATCGTGGTAAAGCGGTGCCGATTAAAAGCGTTGAAGAATTGCGAATAGAAGATCCAGTTCAAGTGTTCAGTGAGTTGGGTGTGCTTGGTAACGGCAAAGCTCTCGGAGAGAAGCGGAAAGTTCCGGAGGTTCGACGAGGCGGGCGGCAGATCGCCGAAGGAGTTGACCGGATCGC
>JAATFM010000013.1 GCA_015655195.1 Terriglobales bacterium | reverse complement strand
GCTCTGCTCGATGCCGTAGACGGCGGGCCATGTGGCTTTTTCCGTGGCCTGATCCTTGCCGGCGGTCTTGCCTAGCTGCGCCGAATCAACCGTCATGTCGAGAATGTCGTCGACGATTTGGAAGGCGAGGCCGGCCTTGCGGCCGAAGATGTCGAGCGCGGCGGCCTGCTCGGGCGTGGCTCCGGCGTAGACGCCGCCGGCCACAACGCTGACGCGGATGAGCGCACCGGTCTTGGCGCGGTGAATGGCTTCGACCAGCTCGGGCGTGGGCTTGGCGTGTTCGCTCTCGATGTCGAGAACCTGGCCGCCGATCATGCCATCCACGGTGCCGACGGCGTTCGAGACGAGGCGGATGATTTCGACGGTGGCCGCCGGGGGCGAGGGCAGATTTGCCAGCACCTCGAAGGCGCGGGTTTGCAGCGCGTCGCCGGCCAGAATGGCAATCGCTTCACCGAAGACGACGTGGCAGGTGGGCTTGCCGCGGCGCAGCGCGTCGTTGTCGAGCGCGGGCAGGTCGTCGTGGATGAGCGAGTAAGTGTGCAGCATCTCAAGGGCCGCGCCGAGCTGTTCGATTCCTGCCGGAATCTGGCCCGCGATGGAGACAGCGGCCTGGATGGCGAGCACTGGCCGCAGGCGCTTGCCGCCAGCGAAGGTGGAGTGGCGCATCGCGGAGTGGATGGACGAGGGAACAGCGCCGGCACCGGGCAAAAGGGCTTCGAGAGCCTTGTCGGTAAGGTCTGCGCCTTCCTGAATCAGTGATTTTACGTCTGCTGGCATCCTTCTCATCATAAATGACGCGTGAATCGGGAGAAGGGAGCGGGAAACTCAATTTGTCCCTGCTTTGAAAGGGCGCGGCTTCAGCCGCGCCATAAGCGTCCTGAAATGAGCTGGGGCTTTAGCCCCCGAGGGAATGTCGGAAGGAAATCAGGACACTACCGAAAACTCATTGCGAGTTGCTGTGTTTGATTGCGACGGGCAGAATTGTGGCGACGAGGACGAGGGCGGCGAGGCTGATCCAGCGGCCGGCTGCGATGTCGGGAGTTGTGGTCCAGTCGGCGGTGAGGTCGAGGAAGCCAGCGGGGACGGGAATGGTGGTGAGGCCGTCGTCTCTAGTGAAGAGCTGGGAGACGGGCTGGCCGTTGAGGCGCAAGCTCCATGCCGGATAGCTGCGGAGGCGCAGGATAAGGAAACCCGCGTGAGCCGCGACGCTACGGATGCGGCGGTGTTCGACGGAGCCGGTTGTGATGCTGTGGAAGCTGTCGCAGGATTGCTGCTGAGGCGACCAGACGGGCGGCCCGTCCGGCGGCGGATTGTTGGGGTCGCTCTGGCCGAGTTCGGCTGTGGGGTCGTTGACGAGGCAGGCGACGGGCAGATCGGATGCGACGAGCGTGTTGTCCGCGCCGGGCGGGGCGTATTCGTCGGTGCCGACGAAGCCCTTATTGCTGGCGTAGACCGCCGTCATGCCGGCGATAGAGTCTTCATCGTCGCAGGGCTGTTGAAAGTGTGTGCCCTCGAAGGCGGTGATGGAGATAAAGGCTGCGGCGCAAAGGGTTGCTGCTGTGATGCGCGGCCAGCGTGTGCGAGGCCAGATAGCGGCAGCGAGAAAGATGCCGAGTGGAGCCTCCAGCGCAACGAGCCAGCGCCACGGAAATTGCAGAAAGCGCAGCTTGGGCAGCAGGTTCCAGAGCGGGAGCGAGACGGGGAGTTGCAAAGCGAGAATAGCGAGCGGAATGAGTGCGAGCGGGAGCCAGAGTTTGCGCTCGCCTGGGAGCCTGCGGCGCAGCCAGCAGACGAGCAGCGCCGCAAAGAAGGCGGCGAGCATGAGTGCGGCGATCCACGAGACTTTTGCGAGTTCGACGTCGTGCTCGGCGAGCAGGGGATTGGCGTGGCGGGCGAAGAGAAAGCTGCTTTCGATTTTGAGGCCGGGGTCGTCGGTGGCTTCGTGGATATCAACCCATTTCTGCTCGACGGCGGCGGGGACGAGATAGAAGGCGGCGAGGCCGAGGCCGAGGGTGACGCCGAGTGTCGCGCGCAGAATCGGCTGCCAGGAGCGCCGCGCGAGGGCGAGCGTGAGCGAGAAGCCCGCAAGCAGATAGCAGGCCATAACGCCGACAGGTGCGTTGGCTAGCCAGCTTGCGGCGATGGTTAGGGATAGTGGGAGGATGGACTTGGCCTCCCACCCTAGCCGGAAAAACAAAGACCCGGCGAGGGTGGGGCACCCGGTAGTTGTTTTGCGACGAAGTGCGAAGAGGAGGATCAACGGGATCGTGCAGCCGCCGGCTAACTCGCCGTAGGCTGAGCGCTCGTAGACGCAGAAGAGGGCGTAGCCGGAGAAGATGGCAAGGCATCCGGCGAGCGTTGCGGCGCCGTCGCTTACGAATTTCCGCGCCAGTGCCCGCGTGGCGAGACCCGTGGCGGCGAGCAGCAGAAAGGTGAGCAGAACCGGCGCGGCCTGCCAGCCGAAGACTGCGCCGAGCGCCGCGCCAAGCATCCACGTGAGCGGCGGATAGAAAACAAAACGCGGCTCGCCGGCTCCGTAATTTGCGCTCGGCGTCCAGTGCGGATAAAGGACGCCGCGATGCCAGGCGTCGAGGCAATCCATCCACGAGACGAGGTGGAAGTCGAAGTCGTGGCCGCAGGAGAAGCCGCGCAGAACGAGTGGCGCGGTGGCGACTGCTGAAGCGAGGAGGATTAGGGACAGACCAAGGAGGTTCGTGCTATCCCATCCTAGCCGCAAAAACAAAGACGCGGCGAGGGTGGGGCACCCGGAGCGCGAGAATGGGACAGCGGCTTTTTCTAATCCCTGACCACGGAGCTTCGTTCCCTTGCTCCCTCGTTCCCTTGTTCCCTGCTTTTTCACGGCTCCAGCCTCAGCGTGTGCCGCGTGTTCGCCACCACGGCTGCGTCGGTAAATGGCAGCGCGAAGGTTGTTCCGCCGTAGTAGTCCTTCCATTGGTCGCGGAAGTAATCGCTGTATGGGTTGCCGCTCTCGCCGAGCGAAATGTTTTCGGTGGAGCCGTCCACATTGCTCCAGTCCATGGTGAAGCGCTGCGAGGGGCCGAAGGCGCGGCCCACCTGCTTGACGGTGGTGTTGTCGCCGCTCAGCGGCTGCGCACCGGTGCCGGCGTTGCGCGTAAGCCACGGCAATATCTGGTGCAGCGGGTGCTCAATGTCGATGACGTGCCACGAGCCATAGCTCCACTGGCTCAGGTCGGCTGGCGCGTGGCCGTTGTCGATGCCGCGGCGCACGGCATCGGTGAGCAGATCGTCCCAGTTTTTGTAACCGCGCGGGAGCCAGTCGGTCTCGCCGTGCATGATGATTTCTTCCTCGGCAAAGGTCTTCTCGCTCCAGCGGTAGTCAGCGGCGAGCGGGCCGAGCTTCGGCTCCAGAATCAGAGGCCAGAGCGCCTCGCGGGTCTTTGCCACGATGGAAGCGGCGGCGGAGTCCGTGGTAACCTTGCCATCCCACGAGCGCAGCAGGTCGGCGGCCTGATGAAGCTGCTTGTCTTTTGGCGCGGAGTGGTCGAGCGCGTAGGCGAAGCGGTGCGCCATCTCCTGATCGACCTCGGAGTAGATGTCGGTCTGCGTGGCGAGCATATCGGCGGGCGTGAGCTTGTCGTGTCCTTGCAGCAGCTTGTAGATGCGCTCGGCGCGGTAGGGATCGCCCCATTCGAGGGTGAGCGGGTGAGGAGATTTGTCCGTTGTTACTTGCGAATTGGCCGTGGCAAGGAAGCCTGAGGGTGGATCGACGGAATTCGGAAGCTGGTCGAAGGGGATGTAGATTGGCTCTTCCTTGAGGTCATTGCCCCATTCATTACGCATGTCTAACTGGTCGTGCGGGAGCGGCTTGCCGAAGAGTCCGTGGCCGTTCCTGCGCAGCGGCACTTTGCCAATCGCGTGATACGCGATATGGCCCGCGTCGTCGGCGTAGACGAGGTTCTGTGTGGGCCAGCACCATTGCTGCAATGCGGCGGAGAATTCGCTCCAGTTTGCCGCCGTGTTCATTGCGTAGATGGGCAGGGAGTGGAGCGCGGGATCGTAAAAACTCCATTTCAGCGCGATGGGCCGCGATTCGCCGTGCAGGATCGGCGTAATAATCGGCCCATGCTGCGTCGATTGCACGTCGACTGTCACGTCTGGTCCGCCGCGCACGTGAATCACCTCGCGGTCAACGTGCAGAGGCTTCCATTTCGTATCGAGATCCTGATAATGGCCCTTGCCGTCGAGCTTTTCAATGTATAAATCCTGCACATCGGCGCAGAGCGCGGTGAATCCCCAGGCAACGTGCTCGTTGTGGCCGGCAATCACCATCGGCATTCCGGGCAGGGTGACGCCGGCGGCATGATAGCCCGGCGCTTTCAGGTCCGCCATGTACCAGATATTCGGCACGGTGATGCCGAGGTGCATGTCATTTGAGAGCAGCGGCTTTCCGCTCGCTGTGTGCGCTCCGGAAACGACCCAGTTGTTTGAACCTGCCGCGCACCCGTCGCAATCGGGCAGGCCAAGCGTCTGCCGCAGCTTCCGAACATTGACTGCTGCCGTGGTGTCTTCGTCGCCCTCGTCCTTCGGCGCCGGCGGAATCGGTTGCGGCTTCGTGAGGTCGATCACTTCGCCCGTCGGCGGATGGTCGCGCCACGAGCCGACAGGGTAGAGCGCGGCTTCGAGCTTGTCTGCATTGGGCAGCTTGCCGAGCCGGGCCGCGACGCGCTCGCGGACAATCTTCGTATCCCAGTGCGAGTCGAGCTGGTCGATCATCATCGTGCCAACGAGGATCGAGTCCTCGCCGGTCCACTGTCGCGGCGCGTAGTGCAGCAGGCGGAATTCGGCGGGCAGCTTGTCGCCATTCTGCGCGATAAAGAGATTCACGCCGCGGGCATAGGCGTCGAGGCGGTTGCGGTCGTCAGCGGGCAGGCTTGCGTAGATGCGCTGCGCCTGGCGGCGAAAACCCAAAATGCGCTGGGCCTTGTCGTGCTCCACGAGCGAAGCGCCGAGGACCTCGGCTAGCTCGCCGCCCGCATTGCGGCGGTAGAGGTCCATCTGCCAGAGGCGGTCCTGCGCGGTCACATAGCCCTGTGCGAAGAAGAGGTCGGCCTGCGAGGCAGCTTCAATGTGCGGCACGCCGTGCCCGTCGCGGCGGACGAGGACAGGGCCTTGCAACGCGGCGCCAAGATGAATTTCCCCGTCAATCTGCGGCAGCGCGGAGGTAGCCGCAGAGCGCAGCCAGAGAACGGCCGCCGCCGCGGCGATCAGCGCGAGAAGAATCAGCCCGCCGAGCGCGTAGAGAAGAAAGCGCAGCCAGCGGCGTTTACGGCGGCCGGAAACTGGAGTAGGCGCGGGCGTAGTGGCTGGCGCGGAGTCTGCTGCATCAATGCTGGCCATAGGTCACAGACAGGATACCGCGCTGCCAGCAAGTCATTTTCCTGCCGCCCGCGCAATTTTCGTTTCTATAATTGCCGTGGATTCTTCTAAACTACACGTCAAACCTGCCTCGGCTAGTTTGTGACCCGCAAATTCGACTTTGACGCGCGAACTCGATTTTTACGTGCGTGCGAACCAGGAATGCGCGGGCTGCTCTGCGGAGCCTTATAACTCCATGGAGCCGTCTAAACGGAATAGCAGGGGCAATACAACGGCGGCCTCATGGGCCGCAGGGAGATGCAGGAGCTTATGAGCGATTTAATGGACAATCCTCCACGCACATATTCGGGTGCGCTGCTGGCGGCCATCGGCGTGGCGCTGCTGGCCGCCGTGGGCGGGCTTTTCTGGAGCTACAGCATCAGCAGCAAGCTCTCGGCCACGCAGGCCGATCTGGCCGAGGCCAAGCAGAAGAACGTGCAACTGGCCGCGGACCTGCGCGAGACCAACGCCCGGCTGCATGTGACGACCGAAGAGCTGAGCCGCAGCCTGGGCATTACGCAGAAGCAGATGGACGATCGCGCGGAGCAGATTGTGGCCCGCGAGCAGGCCGAGACCCAGCGCCTGGAGAGCGCGCAGAAGCAGACCGCGGCACAGGTCAACGCCGTGCAGAGCGACGTTTCCTCGGTCAAGACCGACGTGGGCGGCGTGAAGACGGATGTGGCCAAGACGCAGAACGACCTGGCCGGCGCGATGACGCAGTTGCAGTCCATCAAGGGCGATCTTAGCGATCACACGAGCCTGATTGCGCGCAACCACGACGAGCTGGAAATCCTGAAGCACAAGGGCGACCGCAACTACTACGAGTTCACGCTGACCAAGGGCGACAAGAAGCCGGTGGGAACGGTAAGCCTGGAGCTGAAAAAGACCGACGCCAAGAAGGCGAAGTTCACGCTTGTGGTGTACGCCGACGACATGCGCTACGAAAAGAAGGACCGCAACGTGAACGAGCCGCTTCAGTTTTATAGCGGCAAGGACCGCGGCCTCTTTGAGATTGTGGTGAACACGATCAGCTCGAAGAACCAGATCTCCGGGTATCTCTCCACGCCGAAGGGGGCGCCTGCGCCGGCTGGATTCTGAGGCGATGGATTTGGTTCGAAGAACGAAGAACGAAGGACGAGGGACGAAAAATCCGGGCGCATTGCGCCCGGATTTTTTATGCGATGAGGCGGAGAGCTACTGTGAATTCACGGATGACGGGCCGAGGAGCGCCAAGTCCGGCTGATATTGCAGGCTGACTGTATAACTCAGGCCTTTGCGCGCATCCCATTGCGCTTGCGTGAGCCGGAACGCGGCAATGATGTCGCCTTCCACGCTCTGGCCCGGAGGAATGGTCGCCTCCGCTGGAATGGGAGTGCCGTGGAGCGAGGCCAGCTCCGGCGTTGCCTGAAAGAGCCGCTCATAGTCGTTCGGCATGGCGGCGTAGCTGGAGTGAATTCCGTCGTCGAGCACAATGTTCGTGAGAACCTGGCGCAGAAAGAGCGGATGCTTGCTCTGATTGTGAATCTGCAGGTGGGTAAAGACGAGCGTCTGGTCGAAGGCGGCCTTCGGCATCGGATTGCCGGCAGCGTCGAGGCCCGTCGTCTCCCGGTGAACGAAGTGAACGGTGGTGCGGACGACCTGGCCGGTGGCAGCCGGGCTTTCGCGTGTTGCCAGGGCGTAGCCGATGATGGCGGCCGAGACGACAATGGCTGCCGCGATCAGGGCCCATACGATGTGGCTGGTTCCGCGGGTCAGGTCGTCGCCGCGCGCTGCATCGTCCAGTTCCGGGGAGTTATGCTGCAGTAGGCTCATGGCGCCCTCATCATATACCTCTCCGCGCACGAAGCGAAAAGAAGTTATGTGTGGCGAAAAGAAATTGCGCTGAAAATGCCGCGGCTGAAAAATGCCGAAAAGACCGACGCGGCAGATTAGATTGGTACACGCAGGCGCACTCCAGGCGCGCTCCTCAGACACACGCACCCCAAGTACGCGCACTCCGAGCCCTTTCAGGCTTGCCGGTGCGCTGCGTAGCCAGAACCCGAGCGGCCTAAGCCGCGCTGGGAGTGGCGGCCGCGTCCTTCAGCCGGGTAACGGCGTCGGCCTGCGGTCCCTTCTGGCCCTGCACGATGTCGAACTCGACATCGTCGCCTTCCTTCAGGGTCTTGTAGCCATCCAACTGGATCGCCGAGTAATGCACGAAGACGTCAGGCCCGTCTTCCCGCCCAATGAATCCGTAACCCTTGGCGTTGTTGAACCACTTGACCTTTCCCTTGTACTGAGCCACTGGCGGCTGCCTTTCTTTCATCGTAATCAGAGCGGCCGCGGGAAAGGCAACAGTGGCTTTCCCCGCCGCTCTGTCTCTAATGACGTATGAGGCGGGCCAAAGGTTGAAAGTATGTCAAACGGGCGGATTCAAATGGTGGGACAGTTTCGATAAGTCACGACGCTGAAAGAAGATAAGTACCGAAGCTGTCGCGGAGCGGGCCGTTACTTTTTCTTTTTGTCCTTGAGACGAGCCTGGAGCCGGGTATAAAGCATCGTGCCGATCAGCGTTTTTCCATCCTGAATCTCGCCCTTTTCGATCTTTTTGAGAATGTCGGAGAGCTTCACGAGCCGGAACTCGATCTGCTCGTCGGCCTCGGGGTGCGCGTCGCCGGCAATGAGTCCTTCGGCGAGGAAGATTGTCATGCTTTCGCCCAGGAATCCGGGGCTGGCGAAATATTCGATGAGCGGCTTCCATTTTTTCGCGCGGTAGCCGGTCTCTTCTTCCAGCTCGCGCTGCGCTCCGTGCAGCGCCTCCTCGCCGGGCTCGAGCTTGCCGGCGGGCAGCTCCCAGAGCAGCCGTCCGGCGGCGTGCCGGTACTGCCGCTCCATTACGATCCACGGGTCTTTTTTGCTCTTCGAGGAATCGATGGCGAGAATCACGATGCTGCCATTGTGGCGCACCACGTCGCGCACGCTCTCGGCGCCGGCGGGGTTTACGATCTTGTCCTTCGTCACGCGGAAGAGCGGGCCCTGATAGACAATCTCCGATGAGAGAACGGTGGCAACCGCGGCAGATTTCTTCTTTGCGGGCTTCGCCGGCTTGGGTGTCGGCTCGGTCTTTTTCGTCAATTTCTTCGTCATGGGGCCGCTACGTCTCCTCACTTGAGTTCGGACTTGAGTTGTCACCACCGAGTATAAGGGGAGAGCCGCGGAAGTGCATCCGTGCATCGATTCGGTCCGGCGTGGCATCCTTTATTCATCCGCATTTTTTGAGACGGAACCTGAGACGGACCTAGCCGGAAAGTGATCGCATTGTCCACAGTCGAGTGTCATCCCATTACCGTAGCGCCGGGCGCCAGCCGCCTCTTTCTGGACTTTTGTTCCGGGACCGATGCGGCGCGACGGTTCTACGGTACGGGCCTTACCGGTAACGCCTGGCAGCAGCGCCCGGTCCGGCCCGCGCATTGGCAGCAGATTGTGGAGATTCTCGCCGCACAGAATCCCGGCGCTGGAGCCGGAGGCGACCTGAAATCCGGCGCGGCCGGCGCACTTGCCGCACTCGGTTCCGGCGCGGGCACGGTGCTTACCGGGCAGCAGGTGGGTCTCTTCGGCGGGCCGCTCTATACGCCGCTCAAGGCCGCAGCGGCTCTGGCGCGGGCGAGGCAGGCCACGGCAGCCGGCAAGCCCCACGCCGCCATCTTCTGGCTCGCCACGGAAGACCACGACTTTGCCGAGATTAACCACGTCGTTTTCCCCGCGCAGCGCGAGCTGAAAAAGCTGGTTTATGCTTCCGTTCCAAATGCGGCTGTGCCCGTGGGCGGCGTTGTGATCGACGAATCCATTGTGCCGCTGCTCGATCAGGCCGGTGAGCTGCTCGGCTGGTCCGACGCGCTCGAAGCGCTGAACGAGGCTTACCGCCCCGGCCGCACCTTCGCGCAGGCATTCGCGGATTTTTATACGAAGGCATTTGCCGCGCAGGGGCTGCTGGTTTTCGATGCGGCTTCGGCCGAGGTGCATCGGCTCGGTGCGCCGGTTTTAGCGGCCGCCATTGAGCGGGCCGACGAGCTGCACGCCGCGCTCCTCGAACGCAATGCCGCGCTTGAAGCTACGGGTTATCACGTTCAGGTGGCTGTTTCGCCCGGCGCGAGCCTGCTCTTTCTTATCGACGCTGAAACCGGCGCGCGCCAAGCTCTCAAGCGTACTGAGGCTTCGGCGGCGGAGCCGAAGGGGCTTTGGCAGGCTGGGCGGAATCGTCTCTCCACCGATGAGCTGCTCGGCATTCTCGCCTCCGAGCCGCATCGCATCTCGCCTTCGGCGCTGCTGCGGCCTGTTTTTCAGGATTTCCTCTTCTCGACTTCGCTCACCATCGGCGGCCCGGCGGAGATCGCTTACTTCGCTCAGTCGGCGGTACTGTATGAGCGGATTCTGGGCCGCACGACGGCCTTTGAGCCGCGCTTTTCCGCCACGTTGGTCGAGCCGGCCATTGGCGAATTACTGCGCCGCCATGAACTCACCCCCGAGCGTGTCTTTACGCAGACTGCCGACTCGCTCGCACAGCTCCTCGCCGCCCGCGCCATGCCGATTGAAGGCAAGCGCAAGCTCGCCGCCGCAGGAAACGCCCTCGACGCCGAGCTGACCGAGGTGGAAGGGTGGATGACGCGGCTCGACGAAGGTTTGGGTCGCTCTGCGCGCACCGCAGCCAGCAAGATGCGCTACCAGATGAACCGGCTGCGGCGTCTGGCGGCAAACTTCCAGCTTGAAAAAGAGGCCGCATTGGGCCGCCACGCGCAGACCATCGTGCAGGCGCTTTACCCGCAGGGAACGCTCGCAGAGCGGGTGCACGGCGCGGCATATTATTTTGCGCGCCATGGCTTTGGGCTTTCCGAAGAGTTGGTTTCGCACGCCGCCGAAGCCTGCCCCGGCCACACCATCATCTGGCTCTGACGTGGGTTAGCGTCACCGCTAACCCACCGGGTGCTCCACCCTCGCCGGTTTTTTGTTTTTCCGGC
>JAATFM010000228.1 GCA_015655195.1 Terriglobales bacterium | reverse complement strand
CAACGCGCTCGAAAACGGCGGTACAGGGAAGGTAGCCTCGGCATAAGTACCATTGCTCAGCGCCAGCTCATGCAGGTTCTGCCCTGTCGTGGTGCTGTTGGCGTCATACCAGACATTGCCGAGCGAATCGACAGCCACCGCGTAGAGCGAAGAGGAAGTAGACGGGAACGTTGCGATCACGCTGCCCGATGCCGCGTTCAGCTCCTCGACCAACCCAGTGCTCGAACCGTTCACCACCCAAAGATGTCCCGAAGCATCCGCCGCAATTCCGCGCGGATCGATGAGGTTCGTCGAGTCGGTCGGCGAGGCCCACAGCAATTCCCCGTTGCTGGCCAGCGCAATCACGTTGCCCGCCGTGCTCGTCGAGCCGGTCGGATTCGAGAAGTAGACCGAATCGTTGGCGTCGATGGTCAGGTCGATGGGATAAGTCGAGCCTTGCGCCGTCGAGCTGGCGCCATAGCCGGGCAGGTAATAGATGGCAACGCTCCAGTCGCTGGTGAGCGTGCCGAAGGCCGAGAGCGCTGGAACATAAACGCCGCCAGTGCTGATCGGCTGCCCGACGGTGGTCGAACCGCACACAGAAGAGGGACAATCCGGAACCGGCGTCAGCGAGAAGGCTAGAATCCCAACTGCGTTGTTCGCCGGATACTTCGCAATGTTCAGCATTGCGGCCAGTGAATTCGATGGAGCCGTGCCGCCCGGCGGCGTGGCAAGCTGATAAAGCTGCGTACAAAGGTCGAACTGGCCCGGAGTGGCGCTGCCGATAGTGCACAGATACTGCACATAAGCCAGCGAGTTCAGCTCCTGCACGGGCACCAGTCCGCCGCCCGTGCCGTCCGCCGCCACCCCGCCGGTGTACTGCACAAAAGCGCCTTGCTTGTACGGCGAAATGCCGTTCGCATTCAGGAAGGCATGAGCCAGGCCTGCGTAATTCCCCGGCACGCCCACACCGCTCGTGCCCGTGTAGTTGGTAGCGTCGCTCGTAATATTGACCGTCGTGCCATCCAGGCTGATGAAGTTGCGCAGCGCCCAGACCGCGGCCACCGTGGAAGCCTCGTTGATCACAATCGAAGTCACATTGTTCGAGCCCTGCGCCTGGCCCAGCAGGGCGCAGTCACCAATCGCCGTAAGCATCAGCGAATTGGGATTATTGGGAAACGTGGTGGAGTTCTGGTCGGACGGATACGGCGTACCGCCCTCGGCCGTGACATAAACCATGTTGCCGGTCTCGCAGTTCAGATCCTGAATCGACCAGCCGCCGGTCGTGTTCGCCGTCAGCGCGGTGAGCTGCTTGGCCTGGCCGGAGTAAGTGCCGTCAGCCTGCGCCGTGCCCGAGGGCTGCGTCTCGAAAATCTTCACCGTGGCCCCGGCCATATAGTTTTTGCCCGCAAGGACCTGCCCCTGAAGCGTGACAGGGTTATCAAAGTTCTTGGGCGGTGTTGCGCCCGTAACTCCGCAACCGGTCAGAATCCCCATGCCCAGACCAGCCAGCAGGATTACCAACCATTGTGCACAGGCGGAACTCATCTTCCACTGCATCGCGTCTTCTCCCAAAATTCCTTGTCGGCGAATCTAGTTCGCAATTCCTGTCCGCGAATCTCTCCGCAGACACATCTCGCTTGCAGACATTTCTCTTATCAAGACACGGCCTTGTCCGCTCCGCGTCCCCATTGCGCCCTTGCTTATTGAACAGTCACGGTAAAGGTGACAGACTGCGTCACGGTCGAAATCGCCGAATCCGTTGCCGTCACCGTGTAGGTGTAAGTTCCCGGCTGTGCCTGAAGTCCGCCCAACCCCGGACCGACATGTCCGCAGGCGCTAACGCCCAGCGCCAGAATCGCGCTCACCGCAATCATCAACATCCCCAGCAGGCGCTTCCTGCGCCGCAGCACAACGGCCAGCGGCACAATCGAGAGAACTGCCAGTACGCTCATCGGCCATCCCATCGCACCTGCGGAGTGCACCGTTCCGCTGCGCTTGACGCTCGGCGTTGTCGTCAGGCCCATCGCAATCGCAACCGAAAGCTGCGCCGTGCCGTCCGGCTGCAACGAAACCTCGGAGGGCGTGGAGACACAGCTCGTGTTCGTTGGGATGCCCAGCGAATTCGGGTTTGGTACACCCGTGCAGGTAATGTTCAGCACGCCAGTGTAGCCGTGAAAGCCAGCGATGGTGATCGGGAAGGTTGCCACGCCGCCCGCGGCCACGGTCGCGCTCGTGGTCTGCGCGGTCATCGTGAAGGTGCCGGCCTGCACGGTAAACGGAGCCACATTCTGCGCCACATCCCCCTGCGTGTCGGTAGCGGACACGATGAGCCCCAGTATCGGTCCAACGTTGCCCGCCTGCGCCGCGGTGGCCAACGAGTAGACGCCGTCACCCGCCGTCACATCGCCATGCGTGCCGTCATCGTAGAGCTGCGTGGTGGCCGAGAGACCGATGTTCGACAGGTCTGCCGTCACGCTGACGCCGCTGCTCGTCGCCCCCGGTGTAACAGAGGCTGTAAGCAGCACGGGATCGAGCAGGCCCACGGAACTCGGCGTCATCGTAGCCGAGTTGACGGAGATCTGCGTGCCCATCGGACAAACAGTGGGAGCGGTCTGCGAGTTGGCAAAGTCGATATAGCCGAGCATGTAGTCATGCGCGTTATCGAAGGTGTTGCCGCACTTGTTCTTGCGCACCGTGGCGTAGGCGTAGATAACACCGTTCACGTTGGTCGGCTGGCCGTCCAGCGTCGTCGGCGTGTAAGAGGCCGAGCCGCTGCCGGCAAAGCACGAGACCGTAGTACTGCCATCGGAAGCCGCCACGCCGATCAGGTCCACCAGGTTCGGCGATGTAAGCGGGCAGGTGCCAAGCGCCGTCTGCGTGCTTGCAAGCAGGGCCGTCGTGTTCGTGCTCGACAGGATATTGTCGGTATCCGTCTGGGTGCCTTCGAGCGTCTTCAACTCGTAGTCGTAGGCGTAGTTGGTATTGCAGATCGAGCTGGTGCAGCCGGAGCTGGAGATGTAATCCACGCCGCTGCCCGTGATGGCGTAGTAGCCGCCCGCGGGAATCGTCGCAACCGGCAGCTTGTAGACCGTGGTGAAGGAGCCCGTCGTGCCGCCGGTCTGCAGCGACCAGTTATTCATCGTGATCGGCTGCTGGCTGGGGTTGAAAAGAATCACCGTATCGCGGCCATACATTGACTTCGAGAGATTGCCAGCGCCGTAGAAGGCGATGATGCGAATGCTGTTATTGCCCGCCGTCGCCGGAATGGTGATCGATGTCGAGCCGGTATAAGCGTCGCCGTTCGCGTCCGTCACCGTAACGTTGAGCGGATAGCTGTAGCCAATCGATACGCTGGCAGGCAGCGTCGTAGTCAGCGTATAAATGCCGTCGCCTGCGGTCGCATCGCCATGCGTGCCATCGTCGTACATGGCAAGAGTCTGGCCGCCGTAGTAAGGCGTATTGAAATCCAGCGCAACCTGGATTGCGGAGCTGTCAGGATTCGTAGCCGGAGTCACGGCGGCGGTGACAGTAATCTGCCCGCCCGCAGAAGGAGTGCTTGGCGTGGCCGCAACCGCGGCGCTGAGCTGCGTGCCTGCCGGACAGACCGTCGCCGTCGAAGCGGAGTTCAGGTACGCAATCGGCGTGTTCGCCCAGTCGCTCGAATTGTCCCCGGTGTTGATGCAGGCATTCTTGCGCGTAATGCCCATCTTGTAGCCGTAGGTAACGCTGCCGTCGTAATAGGCCCCGCCCTTGCCCTGGTAGCAGGTTGCCGGAGTGGCCGTGGTGTTGGGATCGGTCACGGAGCTCGAACCGTAGCCCACCATATCGACAAGCTGCAGGCCGCTGCCGCACTGCGCACTCGTGCTGGCAGTGAGTACCGTGGCGTTGCTGGTGAGCGCAACAACCCCGTTGCTGGCGCTGAGGAGGTCACCGATGGTGCTGCCCTCAATCGTTCCGAGCGTGTAGTCGTAGGAGGCAGGCGTCGTGGCCGAGGCGTTGCTTGAAACCGCACTGGCCGCAATCATGTAATAGCCGCCTGCGGGAATATTCAGAGCAGGCAACTTATAAACATTCCATACAAACGAGCTACCCGAGCCAGTGGGAATCTGAATGGCGCAGGCCGCGCAGGTTACGGTCGATTGCGATGGGTTGAAAAGGACAATCGTGTCCTGGCTGTAGAGCGAGCCGTCATTGCCGCCGCCGCCCGCAACTTCATAAATGCTCAGCGCCACCGATGGCGGAGGCACAGAAGGCGAAATCAGCGTGGAGCCGGTGAAAGTGTCGCCATTCGCATCCACCACCGTCACGTTGGTGGGGTAGGTGTAACTGGCGACGGTGTCGGCGGGGATAGTTGTGGCCAGCGTGTAGATGCCGTCCCCTGCGGTGGCGTCGCCGTTCGTGCCATCGTCGTACATTTGCAGCGTGGGACCGGTGATAGCGCCATTGTTGAAGTAAGGCGAGTCGAAGCGCAGCAGCACGGAGCTGGTATTGCTGGCCGGGCTTGAGGCCGGAGTAATCTGCGCCGTGAAGGTGATGGCTCCCCCCACAGGAGCATTACTCGGCGTGGCCGCGACCACCGCGCTCAACTGCGTGCCGGTGGGGCAGACCGTGGGCGTGGAGGCAGAGTTGAAGTAATACTGCGTCGGACCAGAAGTTGCCTGGCCAATGGGCTCTTCCACAAAGTCGTTGGCGTTGTCGCTGGTGGTGACGCAGCGATTCGAGCGAACTGCGCCCATCTGGAATCCATAGGTGGGGTTGCCATCGTAGAACGCGGGCCCGGAACCCGCATAGCAGCCTGCCGCGGTGGGGCTGGTGGTGCTGGTGGTATAGCTGACGTTGTTACCGTAACCCACCTCGTCAATCACGGTGGAGGAGCCGTCGGTGCACGGCACAGCTTTGTTCTTGTTTGTCAGCGCAGTCTGCGAACTGGTCAACGCAACCGCGGCGGCTACGCTGCTCATAATGTTCAGCGAGCTCGTGACTTTGCCTTCAAGCGTGTCGAGTTCGTAGTCATACGGAATGGGCGCTACGTCCCCTTTGCTCGACAGCCCCTCGTCGCTGCCCGCGATCATGTAGTAACCGCCCGCGGGAATGGTGAACTGCGGCAGCTTGTAGACCGTCCACGTCGTCGTGGTGAGGGTGGCGCTGTGGTACTGAATGGCGCAGGCGCTGCACGAGATTGTCTGCTGCGTCGGATTGAACAGGATGATCGTGTCCTGGCGGTAACCCGCGCCTGTCAGGCCGCCGGCTCCGGCCACTGAGTAAATCACCAGCCCGGTGCCATCGGTGCTCTGCGCCGTAGCAGCGGCAGGCCCCAGAATTGCAAACAGGCCGAGAAGAAACATAACCACGCCGCGCAGGGCCGGGTGCCCCAGGTCCCTGCTGTTGGGACCTGGGGCACCACCACGATTGCTCTTCCCGGAAAAAATCCCATCAGGAAGCGGCGCAGCAAATGTGAGACGGTCATTGTCAGGGCGGACCCGTGTAACGCGAGATTCTTGGCGTGCTTCGAGCACGAATGCCTCCTGGGCAGAAGTGGTTCTATCGCGCCGCTGCTGGGCAGGGCAAAGTCTGAAGTCGAAGCCCTGACAGCGATCCCGCCGGGCATGAAAAAGGTTTCTGAGGCCGAGTATCGGGCGCGTATTGGCAGGGGTCAAGTGACTTCACCGAGGGTGAAGAGTGTTTACACGCAGTGTGTAAGCCGATATTCATACAAAAACCGACGGCACGAACCGCACAATCTTTTGAGTTGCCGTATATCGGAACAGGCGATGAATTTCATTCATCGCCTGTTCATAAAACCCCGCGGCGTCTCAGTTTGCATTCGCTTTGAAAGGGCACGGCTTTAGCCGTGCCGCAAATGGCCAATATCGGGCGGGCTTTAGCCCCTGAGGTAAGTTTTTTAAGTCGAGACACTACCAAGAATGCCGAGGCTTTCGCGCTCAAGCAGATAGAGATAGGGCATATGGAACAGTTCTTGGAACCGACGAAAAAGGAACCTTATTTCAATAAATGCGCTTGGCAACAATCTCAACCGAAACAGAGCTGGAGTCCATATTGGTAGTCCTGAGCAGAAGCTCAAAGGGCCTGAGACCATCCTTATCGCGCGGCACGGTCTTGAGAAAACTCGCGATGTCGCCATGCAGTAGAAATCTGGAAGCAGCCTCGGTGCCCGCCGTAGTCAGGCCCTCGATAATCAGCACTCTTCCGGAATTCTCCACATTCGGGAGAAACGCGAGAACCGCGTATGTGGAATACGGAGGAGCTGTGCTGCTGTTACGGTAATCTTGCGATTCCCCCGGCAGCGGCTTCGCATTTGTAAAGTAGGAGTTATAAACAGACGCGTCGAACACATACCGAAAATTCATCCGCGGCTCAAAAAGCGAAACCCACGGCGTGCTGTCCGGAGAGCCGAGAAGGATCAGGTTCGTATCCTTCGCGTCATCCATACTGAAGGTTCGCGCGCTCCGGATGCTTACGTGCCCGGCCCGCACTTCGGGAAGCTCCATGATCTCGGCCACGGTGCTGATGTCCGGAAAACCGGTCAGGCGCTCGCGGCTTAGGCGTTGCAGCTTGCGGTCTTCTTCCGTATCCGATTTTCCAAACTGCGCAAAATAACTTCCATCCACATACTGCTGAAGAGTCGCGTGCTTTCCGCTCAACTCCTGAAGAGTGGCCAGAGCGCTGTCAGCAGTCACAATGCGGGTAACGGAAGAGGGGCTGAAGAGCGTCGCCCATATAGGATGCGCAGCCGACACAGGCGCAAAGATGCGCGGGAGGTACAGGCAGCCCGCCGCTCCGATGAGAATGCCCGCCACAAGCGCCAGAAGCAGGAAACGCCGGCCCGGTTGCGACGACGAAGCTGCCTCCTCCGCAACAACAGTTGCGCTCTCCTGCTCAGCAACAGGTACATTCTCCTGTGTGGTAAGAAGCCCGCTCTCCCGTGCGGCAACAAGCCCATTCTCATTTACTGGAGCAACTTGGCTGGAATCCCGCGTGATCGGAATAACGCCTGTGTCGAGCCCCGCGTTGAGGCGCTCCTGAAAGACCGCGCCGTATCCCCCTCGCGGAATCACAATCTGCAAGGGCTCATCGCGATGATCGTCAAAGTAGCGATCGAGCCGCTGCCGAAGCTGGCGCACATAGGACCGGACGATGTTGTCTTCCGTGGTTTTGTAATCCGGGCGGCGCTGAAAGACCACGACGCCGATATTGCGCTCGGTCAGCTCTTCGGCCTGATTGGAGAGAGTGTGTTCGCAAACAAAGAGCAAAAACTTCGACAGTAACGGGGAGCTGACGAATAGCTGGCTCTCCATTACCCGCAAGACAAGCTGCCAGCGTGGATCGTTCTCGGGAACAGGGCTTACCGCAGAAAACTGCAATTCCTCAAGATGTGCTGGATGAGAGCTCATACGTAAGCCAACGGCTAATTCAAACTGGCCTGAAGACATGTCTAACCATAAACGGCTTTTGTGAAAGCTATGTGAATGTGGCAGTCCGGTTAAAGATCGAGATCGGCTGTTCCAAGCGCTCCGCTGGCCGCGTCGCGCACCACGAAACGTACCCGAGCGGCGCCTTTCGGCATCTCCGCGAGCGCCTTGATCTCAAGCTCGGCGCCGCCGTGCACATCAACGGACGCGCCGACCTTCTCCTTGATCTCCGTGGCCGTGCTCTGAATCTCTTTGCCCTTCTCGTTAAAGAAAACCGTCATAACGGAAAGCTCCGTCACAAGGTTTGAATCCGTTGGCGTCTCCCAGCGCAAATCCTTGACGCCGATAAACAAATGGAATCCGTCGCCGACGCGCTCGGCCCTCACCTTCAGCCCGTTGTAAACGAGCCGCGTCCGCGCCGCCGCCACCATGTCGAACTGGAGCGTATTGGCCGGCTTCTCACCGCTGCCGCTTGCCGGAATCGGATCGACCGGAACGCTCTCGGCAAAGTAGCCACTACGCGCCACGGCACGCAGCGAGGGATCCTTCAGCACAACATGAATCTGGCGATACTTGCCGTCCTGCACGCCCGCATCCGGCGGCACGTAGGTAAGCGTGTAATACGCATTCGAATCGCGGATGCCTTCGCCGATCACCGTATCGACATCATTGCGATTGGCGAAGATTTTACCTCCGGTAGTGCTGGCAATCGAGGCAAAATCGAGCTTGCCTTCAAACGGGCCGACCTCCGAGGAGAGCGTGGCCGTAAAGCCACCGTCGCCATCGGCAACGCCGCTATCCTGCACGGTTGTCTGCACGCCGGCCGGGTCGATGAGAAACAGGCAGACGCGCGAAGCCATCATCTGGTCCGTCACGCGGCGGATCAGCGCCATCAACTTATCCTCATCGTCAAAGGCCAGCGTCGTGGTGTCGATGGAAGGGTAGCCCGTGCCGACCCATAGTAGATTTTTGCGCCCCGGCGTGCCGCGCGAGCTCTCCGCAATCTGCGTCAGCGCTCCCAGCGTCTCCTCAAACATCTCGATGCCCGTGTTGCCCGAGCCGTTCCGCATCAGTTGCATCGGATAGCGCGGTGTATAGGCGTGAACGCTGGCCAGCAGTTCGTCCCTTGTCTGTGTGTAGTCATGCAGTACCGTAAAGCGCGCCTCATCCGTTGCCACCAACATGGTGGGCGCGGCCAGCACAGCGGGCTGTGACTTGAGATAGCGCTCCATCTGCATCCGCGCATAGGTTGTGTTCTCCCAGCGCGTGTTGAGTTCATCGAGCACCAATATATTGACCGGCGCATTTCCGATCTTCCCAAGGTCGCCCGTACCATGAACAATCGGACTCGCCTCGCTCCCCGCCGGCATCTTGTGCACCGAGGGCGGCTCAAAGTCGCGAATCTCTTGCGAAACCTTGTTCTGCGTCACCGTAAACTGCGAGCGGTCAAGGTTCGTAACCGGGCGGCCCTTCTTGTCGAGCACGACAACATCGAGCACCACCAGCCGCGAGTTGAGCTGGAGCGTCGGCACCGGCATCTGCACTGCCTGATCGGGCTGCTGCGCGGTCGCACCACCAACGCAACCGGCCAATAGCAAGGCGCAAAGTGCACCCCGCTGCAATGCCGCGCTGAACAAAAGGCTGAAAGACAGAAGACCCATTCTGAATTTTGTATGCCGCAACCTAGTCTCCGTCTCCATCCTTATCCTTGCCACCGCTCACATCCACCAGCGGGCGGAAGCGGTGCACCGGGGCGGGCATCTCGGAATCCGCGCCCTTGATGTTCTTCCAGATGATCTCATTCAGCGCATGCATCGGCGCCATGTCCGGCTGGGATAAGTCCCACTGATTGCTCAGCGCCGCGCCAAATGCGCCCTTCTCATTCTTCGCGTTTACATCGATCTTCGGCTTGATGACATCGAACTGCGCAATCTGCGGGTCCGTCCCGAAAGCCGCGTACATCGGCATCGCCGCGGCGTCATACTGGCTCATCGGCGGCAGACCCAGCAGCAGCTCCATCGTCCGCACCATCGAGCTTGTCGAATACAGCGTGCTGTCCACCATGTTGCGCTTCACATACGGGCTGACGACAAGCCCCACCGTGCGCCGCGCGTCCACATGGTCGGAACCGTCCTGCGCATCGTCCTCGATGATGAAGATTGCCGTGCTGGCCCAGTAGCGGCTGTGGCTCACCGCATCCACCAGCACGCCAATGGCAAAGTCGTTATCGGCCACCATCGCCCGCGGCGTGTATGCGCCGGTGCGCGCACCCATGGTGTGATCCTCGGGCATCGACATCACAATATAGCTAGGCAGGCGTTTGGCGGGATCGGGGCTGTCGTAGTTGGCCTCATATCCCTGTAGCTCGCGCAGGAAAACCCGCATCTTGTCCGTGTCGCGCACCTCAAGGCCGTTCGGAAAATCCGTCGCCACGTGGCCGCGCAACCCCTCTGCACCGGGCGCGGCGTCCATTGCCGCGCTGTTGCCATTCGCTGTGCTGGCGCGCGCGGCGTTCTCGCCATAGGAGCGGTAAGTAAGCCCCTTGCGTTCCGCCAGATCCCACAGGTGGCCCGCCGAAGGCACCATGGCGCGCACACTATAGGAAGCAGCGCTATGCCCGCCATACTCCATCGGCCACTGCTTCTCATTGAAGTCCGTCGCATAGGCCGAGTTCGACCACGAGTGGCCGTCGACGCTCACCTCGCCGTCGCAGTAGAGGTTGTCGAAGGTGACATACTGCTTTGCCAGCGCGTGCTGGTTCGGTGTCACATCCTCGCCGAAGATCGTCAGCCGCGGGTCGCCGTTGGCATGCGGCAGGTCGCCGAACTCCTGGTCGTAGGTGCGATTCTCTTTAATGATGTAAATGACGTGTTTGATGGGCGAGCGTTCGCCCACCTTCTGCGGCACGATGCTCGGCTCCCTGGCCGGGCGCGCCTCGGAGAGCAGCGAGTCGTTGTACGGCGTGTTGTCCGCCACCTGCTTCGTCCAGCGCGGCAGCCTGTCCTTCAAATCGGCGACAGAGAGCGCCTCCACCGAGCCGGTCTGGATGGTCTTAATGCTGACTTCGTTCTTGCGGCCTGCGAGCGGGCTGTGCGGACCGTCCGGGTCGGCGTGGCCCTGCTCGCCCTTGCCCGTGCCGATGAAGAGCGTGCGTCCGCGATCGACAAGCGCCAGCGAAGACGGATACCAGCCCACCGGAATGAACCCCATCACCGTCGAGTGCGCGTGGTCTGCGATGCTCGCCACGGCAACCGAATTGTTGTCCGCGTTGGCAATGTAGAGCAGCTTGCGTTCCTCGTCGATGGCCAGCGCATCGGGCGTCGAGCCTTCCGGAGCCTGCGGCGTCAGCGTCGTCGAGAGCTTCTCGATGATCGTGAGCGTCGCCGTATCGATCACATGCACCGTATTGTCGTTCGAGCAGGCGACAAAGAGCCGCCCGTCTTCCGAGAGGCGCATGTCATTCGGGTTGATACCAACGGAAATCGTCTTGACTACCTGGTTCGTCGCCGTATCGATGACGCTCACCGAAGCATCCGACCAGTTCGAGACAAAGAGCTTCGAGCCGTCCTTCGCCAGCACGGCCTCATACGGCGTAACGCCCACGGGAATCCGCGTAACGATCTTGCGCGTGGCCGCGTCAAAGACCACTACATCGCCGGCGGCCGTGCCAGTGCCGCGATTCACCGCATAGACGACGCGCTTGCCGGGCAGGTAGGCCACGCCCGACCACCAGACCTGCTTGCCGTCCACCGTCTCTTCAAGTCTGCCTGTGGCCTTCTGGCTCAGCTTGCCATCGGCGTAAGTGAACTCGTAGATCGGCGCAATGGGGTCGTCGCTCTTGTTGCCGGAGGAGTTGCCTCCCGCGACGTAGAGCGTGCGCCCATCATCCGACCAACTCATGCCAACCCACGCGCTGTTGAGCGGAATCCTCTGCACAAGCTGCTGGCTTTTCGCGTCGAAAACGTCGAGTCCGTGCGGCAGAAAACCGCCATGCACGCCGATGACAGCCTTGCCACCCGGCGAAACCGTCAGATTCAGCACCAGGTCGCCGGTCTGGGTCAGCGTCTTGCCAGCCGGCGTCACGCGCCAGCCGTTGGGTAAATCCGCGCCGTCCGTCGAAACTGCCGGCTGGCGATTGATTGGCTCATTACTGACCGGCTGCTGCGCGGCTGCCTGCGCGTGGATGAAGCCCACCGGAAGGGCTGCAAGCGCGGAAGCGAAAAGGGAGACGCGCAGAAACGCACAATGCCGGAACACGGGGGAACGAGGAGTCATTGTCAGTAAGGGCATTTCGCTTCACGATATAACGAGACTGTGAACGGAGCGTAAACGCCTGCGTCTCCAGGCAGTGCCTGACGAATACGTTTTCATGGGAGTTTGCGTGTATTCGAGCGCAACGAGGGCTAAAGCCTGGCCTGTTTTCAAGCCATTTGCGGCACGACTAAAGTCGTGCCCTGTTACAAGACTTCTCTTCAGGCGATTCGCCAAACACTTCCTAATTTCTCTCAACCTGCTTCGCGGCGCATCCCGCTCACATCGCCAGTTAAACTAGTAAGGATGAGCACACTGAAAGCCGTGCGCGGCACGCGTGACCTTTTGCCGCCTGAAACCGCGCTCTGGACCCGCATCGAAGAGACCGCCCGCCGCGTCTTTGCCCGCTATAACTTCGGCGAGATTCGCACGCCGGTCTTTGAAGACACATCGCTCTTTGCCCGCAGTGTGGGTGAAGAGACCGACATCGTCTCGAAAGAAATGTACACGTGGGAGGACCGCGCCCGCGCCGCCAGCGAAAAAGCGCAGTCGCTCACCCTGCGCCCCGAAAATACCGCCGGCGTCGTCCGCGCCTACATCGAGCACAAGCTCGGCGAGACCGGCCAGTTGCAGAAGCTCTTCTACATCGGCCCGCAGTTCCGCCGCGAGCGCCCGCAGAAGGGCCGCTACCGCCAGTTCTCGCAGATCGGCGCGGAGGTCATCGGCCCGCAATCCTCGGGCAGTGAATCGCCGCTGCGCGACGCCGAGATTCTCGAAATGCTCGCTACGCTGCTCGACGAGCTTGGCATCTCCGGCTGGACCCTCCACATCAACTCTGTTGGTTCTTCGGCTGACCGCGCCCACTATAACGAGGTGCTGCGCGCCGCGCTCGTCGATCTCGCGCCGAAGATGTGCGTGGACTGCCAGCGCCGCGCCGTTACGAACCCGCTGCGGGTGCTCGACTGCAAGGTTCCCGAGGACCAGCCCATTATCGAGACGCTGCCCAAGATCGTGGACTCGCTCGACGAGGAATCGAAGCAACACCTCGCCGCTGTCACCGCCGCGCTCGATGCCGCGGGCGTTCCTTACACGCGCAATCACCGCCTCGTCCGCGGCCTCGATTACTACACGCGAACGACCTTCGAGTTCACCCACGGCGGCCTTGGCGCGCAGAATGCGCTGCTCGGCGGAGGCCGCTACGACGGCCTCAGCGAGGCCATCGGCGGGCCGAAGGCTCCCGGCATCGGCTTCGCGATGGGCGAGGACCGGCTCGTGCTGACTTTGCAGGCGCAGGAAGCCGCGCAGGCCGAAAAGATCGACGCGTACATCGCGCCGTTGGGCGAATCGTTGAATCCAGCCGCGCTGGCCCTGGCTCGCGAGCTACGCCGCGCCGGCCTGAGTGTCGAATTGGGAGACGGCAGCTTCCGGCTCAAAAAGAGCTTCGAAGCCGCGGATAAAGCCGCCCGCCGCATCGTTATCCTCGGCGAGGACGAGCTCCAATCCGGTATCCTGACAGTCAAGGACTTCGCCACCGGCACACAGACCAAGGTTCCGCGCGCGGAGCTGGCGGAGTTTTTGCGAAAACCTGGCGGAGAGTAATCCGCCCGCTCCCACCCTAGCGACAAAAACAAAAACGTCGCGAGGGTGGGGCACCCAGATGTATGGGGAAACGCGCATCCCTCCCACGTCCGAACACACGGACGTGGGCACCCGTGAATCATAAGGAAGAAGCAGTGCTCGACTTTTTAGGCAATCTCGAACGGACGCATCTCTGCGGCGACCTGCGCGCCGCTGACGCAGGCAAACAAGTGGTTCTCATGGGCTGGGTTAACCGCCGCCGCGACCACGGCAACCTCATCTTCCTCGACCTGCGCGACCGCTCCGGCATCACCCAGGTGGTGCTGGACCACGACCTCGTCCCCGAGGGCCACGCCAAGGCCGAGCACGTGCGCCCCGAGTATGTTGTGGCCGCCGTCGGCAAGGTGCGCCTGCGCGCGCAGGACGCCATCAATCCCAAGATGCCCACCGGCGAGATCGAGATCGCAGTCACCGAGCTACGCGTGCTGAACGATACGCGCCTCGCGCCCTTTTCGCCCGCCGAAGAGGCCATTGCCAACGAGGAAACGCGCCTCAAGTACCGCTACATCGACCTGCGCCGCATCGAGATGCAGCGAAACTTCCTGCTGCGCCACGAGATTACCCGCGCCATCCGCGAGAGCCTCGGCTCGAATGGCTTCCTCGAAGTCGAAACGCCGATTCTCAACAAGTCCACGCCGGAAGGCGCGCGCGATTTTCTTGTGCCGAGCCGCGTCAATCCGGGCAGCTTCTACGCGCTGCCGCAGTCGCCGCAGATCTTCAAGCAGATTCTGATGATCTCCGGCTTCGACCGCTACTTCCAGATCGCGCGCTGCTTCCGCGACGAGGACCTGCGCGCCGACCGCCAGCTTGAGTTCACGCAGGTCGATCTTGAAATGAGCTTCCCGCGCCAGGAGCACGTCTTTGCCGTGGTGGAGAGCTTTCTCAAGGCCGCCTTCGCCGCCGCGGGCGTCGATCTGCCTACGCCGTTTCCCAAGATCACCTACGACGAGTCGATGCGCCGCTTCGGCAGCGACAAACCCGACCTGCGCCTGCCCGGCCTCACCGATGTCCGCGAAGCATTCACCGGCGAGCAGCTTGCCACGCTCAACATCGACTCGGCGCTGCCTGTCGTCGCCCTCCGCATTCCGAATGTCGGCGAGCTGAGCCGCAAGGAGCGCGAGGATAATCACCCGCTCTTCGACACCAAGAAGGGCGCGAAGTTCATCGACGACTTCAAGCGCCTCGCCAAAGGCTTTCCCGAATCCGCCGCGAAAGTGCGCGAGCTTGCAGGCGCGTCGGAAGCCGACTTTATCATCATCGTCGCCGGAGACCCCGCGCACCACATCAAGGCCAGCGACACCAAGTTTGAAGGCCGCCTCTCCGAGCGCGAAATCAACGTCTACGCCGCCGCCGGCAACTTCCGCTCCGAGCTTGCCAAGAAGTATGCCGAGCGCCATGGAGCTTTTGGCGTTACGGAAACGTGCGTGCAAAGCGCCGCCCCGCGCAGCACTGCGCGCGTCGACGGCTCGCAAGCCTTCCATCCCATCTGGATCGTCGATTTCCCCATGTTCGAGTACGAAGTGTCTTCGGCCCGATGGGTCCCGGCGCACCATCCCTTCACCGCGCCGCACGAGGCCGACATGTCGAATCTCGTCAATGATCCAGCCAGTGTCCGCGCCAATTGCTACGACCTCGCAATGAACGGCCTTGAGCTGGGCTCCGGCTCCATCCGTATTCATCGCAAGGATGTGCAGCAGCTTATCTTCCAGTCACTCGGCATCTCGGAAGAGGAAGCCCGCCAGCGTTTCGGCTTCTTCCTCGACGCGCTCGAATACGGCACACCTCCACACGGCGGCATCGCGCTCGGCCTCGACCGCATCGTGATGCTGCTGGCCGGCGCGCCCAGCCTGCGCGAAGTCATCGCCTTCCCAAAGACAGCAAAAGCGCTCGACCTGATGGCCGAAGCGCCCACAACCGTCACCGAGCAGCAGCTAAAGGAACTCCACATCCGCGTCGCGCTGAAGGGGTAAGACTGTACTGGATTGCGCGTTCTGCAAACTCACGCTACGCGCGATCCAGTTCGGCAAACATCTCGCTTAGCACCACGCGAATCGGCGTGTTCGGCACAGCCAGCTCGCCGGTCTTCACTTCCGCCAGCGCCGAGCCGTCATAGCTGTAAGCAATGCGCTTCTCCGGGTCGATGACCCAGATGTTATCGACGCCAAAACCGCGATACTCAGCGGCTTTCTCGCGCAGGACTGCGAGCCGGTCTTCCGGGGAAAGAATCTCAATCGCAATCAGCGGCGGCTGCGTAACATAGCGGACGATCTTGTCCCCTGCGCGCATCACCAGCACATCGGGAACGCGGAAGCGGCGGGATTGTGTCTGCGTGCGAAGCTCGGGAAAGACCTCAACGCCCCACTCAGCGCGTTTCAGCATGAAAAGAAATGTGAAATATCGTTGCAGCAGGGAGTGCTCAATCTCGCCCAAGTTCCGTTCCTCGATGCGCCCATCGACAAACTCGCGGTCCGGGTGCCAGAAGGAGCGCAAGTACTCCTCGACAGTCCAGAGCTTCTCGGTTTCGTCGAACGTTTTGGGCAAGGTCGCCATGCGATGATTATGCTCCCAAACGGACCTCTGGAGCCAGCGGCAGGCTGATAACAAAGGTCATAGAAACAAATTATTAGCCCTCGATCGTGTCGCCCTCGCCTTCGCCTTCTACGCTGATTCGCAGGCGGCGCAGCCAGTCGCGGTCGTTCTTGGTGAAGGGTTCCGCGCCGTCTTCTTCGCCGTCCTCGGCATCTTCGACGGAGACTTCGTTCAGGCCAATTGTCGCCTCCAGCATCAGCAGCACGTCGAAGCCATGCTTGCGAATGTCCTGCACCACGCCGGCAATCTGCTCGCTCTCGATCACCGACTCGTGTATTGCCTCCCCTAGTTGTTGAATCAGTTCGCGTATGCGGCTCGTCAAAGGTTACCTCCAGGGTCGGCGGCCGTCAGGCTTGAGATGGAACTCGGCCTGCGGCGTGGATTTCTCTACCTTACTGCGCGCCGTGGCGCGGGGCAACTTAAAGCAGCGCGAAGTTCTGGAAAAACCGTCGGCCCAAACCCGAATCCGGACACGCGACCCGAGTCCGCGGCAGGCCCCGCTGCTACCATTTTAAGCAGGATGAAACCGCAGTCCATCGGCAGGGTTTTCGGCACGGGACTCCGCGTGGCCGGGCGCATGGCAGGCGAGCGCCTGGCAGGCGCGGCGGAAGCTCCGGCCTCGCCGTCAGCGCAAGCCGCTGGCCAAGTCGCCGCGGCAGCCGCCTCCGCAGCAGCGCCCGGCTATCGCGCGACGGGCCGCGCAGCCGGCAGCAAAGGCGGCAGCATCGCGCGCGGCGTGGGCGGTTTTGTGCGCCCCTTCACGCGCGTCGGCGGCATTCTTTTTCTTGAAGTAACCGGCGTTGTCTTCCTGATCTTCGTGCTGATCTTCGGCCAGATGGTCTGGCGCACTCGGACCAGCTACGCCGCCGGCCCGGACCATGCGAAATTTCTGGCCGCCGTGGCCCTCACGCTGGTCTTTCTTTATCTCAGCGCCAGTTCTTTCTGGCGGTCGCGCAGGAAGTAATCCTGCTTAAGCCGATTTCCGACCCCGCCCGAGCCGCGGCGCGACGGCATAATTCAACTGCACCAGCACGATCACCGCAATGCTGAGCCACGTCCGCACAAAGCACAGCGCCGCGCCGGCGGCGTAAAGCAACTGCGCGATCAGGATTCGACGGCAGATGCTGAGCTGCACCTCGCGCGGAGTGTCGTCTTTAATCAGCCCGGCACGCGCCGCGTGCATCCAGCCCCAATAGAGCATTGCGCCGAGAACCAGAATGTTCAGCCAGTAAATGCCCACCGCAACTCTGTAGGTGATGAACTCCGCCAGCAGTCGCGTGGAGAGCGGCACCAGCGTGACCGCAAAGAGAAAGCCCAGGTGAATCCAGGCCAGGTCGCGCGTGCCCTCGGCAATGTGGCTCAACTGCGTCTGCTGCCCGGCCCAGAAGATGCCCAGCGTCAGGAAGCTCATCCCATAGGTGATCCACTGCGGCCCGAGGCTCGCCAGCGCCGAGAGCAGCTCGCCCTCCGAGTGCGCCTGCGCTGCCGTAGGCAGGTGCATATCCAGCACCAGCAGCGTCATCGCGACGGCAAAGATACCGTCACTCAGCGCGGCCAGCCGCTCCAGGCTGCGCCCTTGAATGCGGTTGTAGAGTGTCGGCATGGCGCTCGTTTCCCGCGTCGGTGAGAACGGCTCTCCGCTCCCGCGTTCGTTCGTTGCAGCTTACACCAGCGGCTTGGGCGGCTTGCGGAAGAGCCGGAAGAGGCCCAGCGCAATCGCCAGCGCGCCTATCGCATAAAACGGCCACGCATTTGTATGCGCGTGCCCCACCCAGCCCCGCCAGATAACGAAAACACCTGCGGCCAGCATCAGAATGCCGCGTAAAAGACTCATTGCCCGTAACTCCTGATTTGTAACTCTCGATCTTTATTTCTCTTATCCTAACGCCGCCGCGGCCTGATTCCCGGCCCCGCATTGACCGAATCTTGCCTCGCTCCCTATCGTTGAGTAGAGGACAATCGATGACCACGCCCGCCACTCCTGCTACACCCACGCTCAAAAAGACCGCTCTCAACGCTACCCACCGCGCCCTCAAAGCCAAAATGGTCGATTTCGGCGGCTGGGATATGCCGGTCGAATACCCCGGCAACGGCGGCGGCCTCATCGCCGAGCATATGGCCATCCGCACCGGCGTGGGTCTCTTCGACGTAAGCCACATGGGCGAGATTCAGTTCCGCGGCCCCGGCGCGCTGGCTGCCATTCAACACATCACCATGAACGACGCCTCGAAGCTCAAAGACGGCCAAGCGCATTACTCCGCGCTGCTCACGCCCTCGGGCGCTTTTGTCGATGACATCCTCGTCCACCGCCTCGGCGAGAACGACTATCTGCTCGTCGTCAATGCCGGCACTACGGAAAAGGACTACGCCTGGATTCGCAAGCAGGCCGGCTCCTTCCCCAGTGTTCACATCAGCGATTACTCGCCTCATTACTCGCAGATCGCCGTGCAGGGGCCGGTCGCGCTCTCGACGCTCCAGAAGCTCACCAAGGTCGATCTCGCCGCCATAAAAAACTACTGGTTCACCTGGGGCACGGTTGCCGGCATTCCGAATGTCCTCATCGCCCGCACCGGCTACTCCGGCGAGGACGGCTTCGAGGTCTACATCCCCTCCGACGAGCCGACGACCGTAAAGATGTGGGAGGCTCTGATGGAAGCGGGCGCGGAGTTCAACATCCGCCCCTGCGGCCTGGGCGCTCGCAACACGCTGCGGCTTGAAGCCGGCATGAGCCTCTACGGCCACGAGATCAGCGAGGAGATCAATGTCCTCGAAGCCGGCCTGGACCGCTGGCTCAAGCTCGACAAAGAAGAGTTCATTGGCAAAGAGGCGCTGGAAGCCGTGAAGGCAGCAGGCGGCCCGAAGCGCAAGCTCATCGCTCTCGAAATGATAGACCGCGGCATCGCTCGCGACGGGTATCCCGTTCTCGACCTCGATGG
This sequence comes from Terriglobales bacterium, assembly GCA_015655195.1. Taxonomy (GTDB): domain Bacteria; phylum Acidobacteriota; class Terriglobia; order Terriglobales; family Acidobacteriaceae; genus Telmatobacter. Next base: position 2,972 of record JAATFM010000228.1, on the reverse strand, counting down.
CAAAGAAATCGGAACAATCACCTCTGGTTCCCCCGCGCCGTTTCTCAAGACCAACATCGCCCTCGCGCTTGTTCCAACCGAGGTCGCCACAAGCGGCAGCGATGTTCTGGTGCAGGTGCGCGCGAATCAGGTCCGCGCCAAGCAGGTGCCGATTCCGTTTTATAAGCGAGCGAAGAAATAAGACACAGAGTGTCGGAGGACTATGCAGCTAACTCCGGGTAGAATGCTCTATCTAGTCGATCTGGCCGGCACGCTGCTTTTTGCCATCGAAGGCGCATCAGCGGCAATTACCGGCAAGCTCGACCTGCTCGGTCTCATGGTTCTGGCCTTCGCCACGGCGCTTGGCGGAGGAATCATTCGCGATGTTCTGCTCGGCGCAACACCGCCCAGCGCACTACGCGACTGGCGTTACCCGGCGATAGCCTTTACGGGCGCGGCTGTCGTCTTCTTCTTTCACCAGTTCGTGCTGGAAGCTCCAGCACAGCTCATCATGGTTCTCGATGCGGCCGGGCTTGCGTTGTTTGCCATCTCCGGAACAGAAAAAGCGCTTCTGCGCGAGATGTCGCCGCTGGTGGCTGTTCTGCTTGGAGGCATCACCGGCGTTGGCGGAGGCACGATTCGCGACGTTCTGCTCACTAAAGTGCCAGGCGTACTCCATGCGGATGTCTATGCAACGGCTGCCCTGGCCGGATCGGCAATCATGATTTTGTGCCGCCGGATTGGAATGACGGATGCGCAATCGGCATTCGCCGGCGGAATCGTCTGCTTCACGCTACGTGTAGTCAGCGTGTGGCGACACTGGAACCTGCCTGTGGCTGCTTAATCGATTCCATTTTATAGCGACCGAAGAAGTAGCCTGCCTCTATGAGCCGCTGTGCCCCGTGCAGTGAAGAACCCCAAGATACGCGCTCCATGGACCAACGGTATCGCGGTACTGCCAGGCCAGCATGCGCGCAATCTGGTGCAGATGCGTCATATCATGCACGGTCCATGCGGCTAGCAGTTGTGACAATGTAACCGCGCCAAAGGCGGGATGACTCCCGCGCAACGCCAACTCTGCCGGTCCGAGATTCCACGCGAGCAGCTCTTCCAGGTTCTTTGCGCGCAACCGGCTGTACTCGTCCAGCAACCCCGCCAGCGGCACACCTGCGCTCTCTTTCAGGTGCCCGAGCCGGTCCAGCTTATCAAAGGTGCGCGTCTCACCGGATTCAAGGATGATCCTGGCTCGCGACAGCCAATCCCCGCGCTCACAATGGACCAGGTGGCCGACGACTTCGATTGGGGTCCAGGTGTCGCCACCTTCATTGCGCGTGGTCCACTCTTCGGGCAAGTCGCGCAGCAGCGCATTCAGCACGGAAGGCGTCCGGCCAAGCAGCGCCAGTGTCTGCTCAAGGTTCTGTTCCATCTCAGCCTCGCCGGTGTACGGCTGGTGCGTTCCTGCTAAGCGAGCAGGCGCGTCACACCTGCATCACTTCGACCTCTTTGCGCTTGGCCATCTCTTCCATGCGCTTGATCTCTTCATCGGTCAGCTTCTGGATTTCGTCGAGGGCGCGCTTTTCTTCGTCTTCGCTGATCTTCTTTTCCTTGGCGAGCTTCTTGAGGGTGTCGTTGCCGTCGCGGCGGACATTGCGAATGGCCGTGCGCTGCTCTTCAAGAACCTTGTTGAGATGCTTCACCACGTCGCGGCGGCGCTCTTCGGTCATGGGCGGAATCGGCACGCGGATGATCTTGCCGTCGCTCTGCGGATTGAAGCCGTAATCCGAGGTCTGGAGCGCCTTTTCGATCTCTTTAATGATGCTCGGGTCCCAAGGCTGAATGAGAATCAGTTGCGCCTCAGGCGTGGAGACCTGCGCGAGCTGGCTCACCGGCGTCGGCGTGCCATAGTAATCGATCTTTACCTGGTCGAGCATGTGCGCGCTGGCCCGGCCTGTCCGCACCGAGGCCAGATTTGTCTGAAAGCCGCTGACGGCCTGATCCATGCGGCGCTTCACGTCCGCCGAGAGGTCTTTGAGCGCCGGAATGCCGGCCATTGCTGAGACTGCCATTGTTCTTTCCTCGCAAGAAGCTGAATACCAACGGCTATTTTACAACCGCGGCAGCCGCGACCAGCCGCTTACGCTGGCACCTTGAACCTTGTCCGGTTTCAGAATCCGATTAAGACAGACTGAGAAGCACGCAAAAAGGTGGAAGCCTGCGAAAAGAAAAGCCTGTTCGGACGCCTAATATGCGCGTCCGAACAGGCTTAATGGAACAGGCCAACAACCTCTCTACTGCAACGTCACCGTCAGCGGCAGCGTATGCGTATCGGTTCCGGCGGCGGCATTGATCGTGACATTCGCCGTGCCCGACACCGCTTCATACAGCGGCCCTGCCGTAGCGGCGGCATGGTGTTTGTCGCCGCTGTACTTTGCCGTGATGGTATGCGTGCCCACCGCCAGAGTTGACGCGGTCAGCGTTGCCGTCCCATCGGCGCCAAGGCTCGGGCTTCCGAGCGATGTGCTGCCGTCGAGGAAGGCAATCGTACCGGTCGGCACATCACCGTCGGCGGCCAGCGTTGCGGTCAGCGTCAGCGGCTGCCCGCTTGGCACCTCGGCCGCAGAGCCGGTCAGCGACAGCGCGCTCACCGCTGGCTTGCTGCTGCCTCCGCAACCTGCCAGAGAAGCGGCCAGAGCCACGGCCAGCAGCACCGCGAGCCATCCCGCCCGTCCCCGCTTGCGCGGCAGAATGACGAGCAGCAGAGCCGCCAGTCCAAGCGAAGCGCCTCCGGCGAGGTAGCGCCGGTTTGCGGCTGTTGTGCCTGTGCCGCTCGTGTAAGCGCCCTGCGAGGTCAGCGTGAGCGTTGCCGTTACCGGCCCGCTGCCGGGCGTGATGACCGACGGCGAGAAGCTGCAAGTAACACCCACCGGCAGCCCACTTCCGCAACTGAGCGTAACCGGCTGATCGAAGCCCAGCACCGGCGTAATGGTCAGCGT
>JAATFM010000209.1 GCA_015655195.1 Terriglobales bacterium | reverse complement strand
GCGTTTACCTTCCCTGGCACGGATCTGACCGTGCATCGCATAGGCTATGGCGCAATGCAGCTTGCCGGGCAGGATGGCGAGAAGCGCGTATGGGGTCCGCCGCGCGACGTTCCTCAGGCGCTTGCCGTGCTTCGCGAGGCGATTGAGGCGGGCGTGAACCACATCGACACGAGCGATTTTTACGGTCCGCATGTGACGAATCAGCTCATCAAGCAGGCGCTGCATCCGTACCCGGACAATCTTGTGATTGTGACGAAGGTGGGCGCGAAGCGCGGCGCGAACGGCGAATGGCCTCACGCGCGCTCGGGGCAGGAGGTTATCGAAGCCGTGCACGACAACCTGCGAAATCTCGGGCTCGACGCGCTCGACGTTGTGAACCTGCGCCTCGGCGGTCTGACCGGGCCGGAGGACGAGCCCTTCGAGGAACCGCTCACGGCGTTGGCCGAGTTGAAGCAGCAGGGGCTGGTGAAGCACATCGGCCTCAGCACTGTCTCCGCAAAGCAGCTTGCCGAAGCGCAAAAGGTGACGGAGATTGTCTGCATCCAGAACTTCTACAACGTGGCGCAACGCGGCGACGATGCGTTTATCGACGCGCTGACCGGGAGGGGAATCGCATATGTCCCGTACTTCCCGCTGGGCGGATTTTCGCCGCTGCAATCGTCGAAGATGGACGAAGTGGCCGCATCGCTCGGTGCAACGCCGATGCAGGTTGCGCTGGCGTGGCTGCTCCATCGCTTGCCGAACATTCTGCTGATTCCCGGCACGTCGTCGCTCGGGCACCTGCGCGAGAACCTCAAGGCGGCGGAAATCAAGCTGCCGGCGGAGGCTTTGGAGACGCTGAACTCGATCGGTCAGACCGCGAATTAGCAATCGCGGATTGTATGGGAAGCGGTCAACGCAATAAAGTTCGCGCCTGCAAGGCTCGAACTTTATTGCGGCTTTGACTGGCTGAGAAGCGAGGCCCATTCCTGAGGCTGCATCAGGGATCGCGGAATACGATACCTGTTCAACTTAAACAGCATTTTTGAAATGCCGTGCAAATCCAAATCTTCTTCCGGACGAGAAGAGACAAGGCGCGCACCAAGGCGTTCCAGATTGGCGCGTTGTTTTTTGAACAATGCGCCATCCTCCGGACGAAATTGCGACCACGCAATAGAACCAACGAATCCCGCCGGCCCAAACTGCTCCGATCGAAGAACCTCCTCGACAAACACGCGAATGGGGCCGGAAAACTCATGCAGAGCATCGTGGAACGCCACGATGCCCCCAGGTGTCACGCACGGGAAAAAACCATCGAAGTCCGCTTTGGCGCCAGGGTAGGAGTGGTCGCCATCGATCCAGAGAAAACGGATCGGGCTGTTCCAGCTCGTAGCGACATCCCTTGAAAAAGCTCGGCGAGCGTCCACCATATCCGATACGCCAGCCGCATCGAGATTCTTCAAAAATTCGTCATAAGAGGACGCATCCGGGGCTGTTCGGTACTCTTCAAGCTTGGGATTGTAGAAATTGTGCGGATCAATCGCCACAACGGAACCTAACCGGTAATGCTGCGAAACCTTTGCGAGCATCACGGTCGACTTTCCCTTGAAGCTGCCAATCTCGACAATCGAGCCTTGGGAGGGGACACAAGCCGCAACCATTCCAAGAAAGCGAGCTTCCTCTTCTCCCAAAAATCCCGGAACGTTCTTCGCTGCCTGCCAAGCGTCGTCGAGAACCTCCCGAAGATCGAGAGGAATGGTCACAGTGCTCATTGTTTTCCCTGGCTGTGTATACAAAAGTTGTAAATTCACTCGGCTATTCGCGAACTTTTGATTCATTATAACTTGAGGGTTCATTCCTGGATGCTTCCCAGGAGGAACACCTGTTGAAGATTGTTCGCTGTCGCTGCGTGATCGCTAGCTCTGCTCGGTAGCGTCTTCCGCGCTCGCGGCCAGCGCCAGCGACGGCGCATCGGCCTCCGCGGCGTCGAGCAGGTTTTTGGGCAGCGATTTGGTGGAACGGATGCCGAGCTGCTTGAGCATTTCCACCTGGCGGACGAGATTGCCGCGGCCATCGCTGAGCTTTTTCATCGCATTCGCATAGCTCTGGTCGGCCTTGCGGAGGCTCTCGCCGATGGCTTCCATGTCGGCGACGAAGCCGACGAACTTGTCGTAAAGCTCCGCGCCGCGATCCATCACATCCTTCACGTTGCGTACCTGCCGCTCCTGCCGCCAGAGAACGTCCACAATGCGGACGATGTAGAGCAGCGTGGTGGGGCCGGCGAGAAGAATCCCCTGCCGCCATGCGTCGGCCCAGAGGTTTTCGTCGTTCTGGAGCGCGAGCAGAAACGCCGGCTCGATGGGAACGAACATCACGACGAAATCCGGCGACTCGACGCCGGGAAGCCGATGGTAGCCGGCCTTCGACAAACCTGTGATGTGGCCGCGAACGCTTGCCAGATGCAGCTTGAGAGCGGCGGCACGGGCGGCATCGTCCGTCGCATTCACGCAGTCCGTGTAGGCCGTGAGCGAAACCTTGGAATCGACGACGAGATGGCGTCCGCCGGGAAGATAAAGAATCACGTCGGTGCGGACGGTGCGCGGGCGCTCGCCGTTTTCGCCCTCCACACCCGCAAAGCTCTGCTGAAAGCTGTACTGCTCGCCTTCGCGCAGGCCGGCTTTGTCGAGCAGGTCGCGGAGGATGAATTCGCCCCAGTCGCCCTGCGCTTTGGATGAGCCGCGCAGCGCGGTGGTAAGGTTCTTTGCTTCTTCGGCAAGCTGTTTGTTGAGGCTGTTCAGTGAGCCGACGAGTCCCTTCAGTTCTGCCACGCCGGTATTCGAGTCCTTTTGCGCCGCTTCCACTTTTTCGCGGAAGTCTTTAATCTGCTCGCGCAGGGGCGAGAGCAATGCGCCGAGGTCTTTCTGGCTGGCATCGGCGAAGGTCTTCGATTTCTCGTCGAGAATCTTGCCGGCAAGCGCCTCGAACTGGTTTACCAGTGCGTTCCGAGCCTCGTCGAGCAGCGCAATTTTTTCGGCGAGGTTCTGCTTCTCGTTGCGCAGGTCGGATTCAAGCTGGCTGATGCGCGAGGCGGACTGCTTCTCGGTTTCGGCGCGCGCTTGCGCTTCGGATTGTGCCTCGGCCTGAAGCGTATCGCGGTCCGCGGCGAGCTTGTCGATAGCCGCTTTGCGCTCGGTGGCAAGGGACTCAAAGCCGGCGCGGGAGTCTGCGAGCGACTGGATTTCGGAAAGCTGTGCGCGCAGTAATGCGGCGTCGGCCTCGGCCCTGGTCTTTTGTGCTTCGATCAGAGATCGCTCACTCTTCGCGGAGAGATTCCGCAGCAGGAATCCGATTGCTATTCCAGCGAGCGCCGCGACGACCGCAATCCATGCCTGCATGATCCTGGGTTCCTTCTGTCTCTAACTTTAATTCAATCTGACTTGGTGTCCTGTCCCTAAAGTTTGAATCAACAATAAGCTGTCATCCTGAGCGTAGTTTGGCGCGTATTTTTGCGCCAAACGGAGTCGAAGGATCTGCAGTTGTTCTTCGTCCGTTTTCCCACTATGTTTCCGTGCCCCATCCTTGCGCCTTTTTTCTGGCGCAAGGGTGGGACACCGCAAGAACTTCGTATTGAAAATGGATGCGTATAGGTCGATATGGCTTAGTTCAGGATGGAGTCGAGCCTGTTGGCTGTTGCCGGCGTCACGGTGGGCGGCGCTTTCGCGACCGGCCGGGACGGTTTTGCGGCTGGCTTCGGCTGGTTCGCCGCGACGGTTCGGGCCGGGTTTGCCGCCGTGGCCTTGCTTGGATTGGCAGCGGTGGTTCGAGGCTGGTTTGGCGCGGCGGTTGTCAACGGCTTTGCGGCCGCTGCCGTTCTCGGTGCTCCGGTTTGCGGCGCGGCAGGAGCGATCTGTGCGGGAACGAGCTTCGCGGCTGGCTTTGTGGCTGTTGGCGCCGGCGTGGAAGCCGATACTGGCGCTATCGCCGGCTGCCCAGCCGGCTTGGCCTGCGCTGTTTCGGTCGTGAGCTTCTGCGCCGCTCCCGGCTCATCGGCGGAGAATTTCTCGTCCTCGTGCCCCACAATCGCCTGC
>JAATFM010000130.1 GCA_015655195.1 Terriglobales bacterium | reverse complement strand
GCTCCCTTGCCTGCGTCCAGCACAAACGTGGCAGCTCCGAGGCCCTTGCCACCGGAACGCAGCACATTCGTGGCGCCGATGTTGCCGCTGCCGACGGAGCGAATGTCCTGCTTCCTGACGAAGCGGATCAGCAGATAGCCCACGGGGATGGAGCCGAGCAGATAAGAGAAGACGACAATCCAGAGAAGTGATGCTGGCATCGGAACGAGTTTAACAAACGTGCGCTGCGCGTGCTGTGACTGCGCTGCGGACAGCTCAGTCCACCATGAGTTCGCCGGGCAGAATTGGCCGTGTGCGCGGCAGCTTGCCGCTCCATGCGGCGTAGCCCATTGCGGCCAGCGTTCCGGCATACAACACGAGCTTGATAGCCGAGCCGGTGCGCGTGGCGGCGAGTGCGTGGGGCATTGCCTTCCACAAAATCAGCAGCAGCGTCTGTGCGATTGTGACCGACCAGACCGAGCCGTAGAAATAGCGGCGCTCGATTCCTTCGCCCTTGGTGGAAGGTCCGACGCGCGGCAGGACTCCGAGCAAGCCAAGGAGCAGGATCAGTACGCAGAGCGGCAGGTAAACGTATTGGTAGAGCAGGCCCATGATCCACACGCCGGTTACGGCGGCCCACGCCAGACCGAAGAGGTTCAGCAGCGCGAAGCTCAGCACGGCATTCCACGCAAAGGTGTAGCAGACGCGCCGGTAGAGCGGGTTGGGCCGGTCCTCGTCGAAGCGCAGAATGTAGGGTTTCGGCTCGCAGCCGGGCATCTTGCCGCGGATCAGGCCGATGCCGGTGCCGACGAGCACCGCGCCGAGCCAGATGGAATTTGCCACGCTGAAGCCGTGGGCAAAGAGGCTGAAAGTGAGCGGCCCCGGCGCGAGGAAAAAGACCCAGATCCAGATGGGCCAGTGTAGAACGCGATAGTAACGTTTGTTGCGCGGACGGATTTTGCGCTCATCGGCGTACTCGACGGGCCCTGTATAAAGCATGAGTCAAGTTTTGCAGGCTGGGAGCGGAGCGGTCAATCCCTGCTACCAATCCCCGCGCTACATGAGCCTGCGGCGGACGAGATCGAGCGCCTGCTGCGCTGCCCAATCGCGGACGCGGGCGCGAGGGCCGCGGAAGTTGCGCTCCAGCGCCTCGGTCTTGTTCGCGTCGCTCACTGCAATGTAAACGAGGCCGACCGGCTTAGTCTCCGTGCCGCCGCCGGGGCCGGCGATGCCGGTAATACCAAGGCCGATCGTCGCGCCGGTGCGCCTGCGAATGCCTTCCGCCAGCGCCCGCGCTACTTCTTCGCTTACCGCGCCGTGCTGCTCGATCAACTCAGCCGGCACGTCCGCGAACTGCGTCTTTAGCGCATTAGAATATACCACCGCGCCGCCGAGAAACGACCGCGAACTGCCCGGCACAGACGTGATGCGCTGTGCCACAAGCCCGCCCGTGCAGCTCTCCGCCACGGCCAGCGTGGCCTGCCGCAGGCCCAGGTAGTAGAGGACGATCTGTTCGAGCGATTCGCCGTCCGACGAGTAGAGCCAGTCGTCGAGAAGCTCCTCCAGCTTGCTGGCCAGCTCGTTGACGCGCTTCTGAGCCTGTACCTGATCCTTCTTCACGCATTGCAGCACCAGTTGAATGTCGCCGTTGTGCGCCAGGATCGTCGTCTCGACATCGGTGTAGGTGGTATAGACCGGCGCCAGCAGCTTGTCGGCCTGCGACTCGGGAATCATCGCCGCTTTCAGGCTGCGTTTGGCAATAGCGCGCTTGGGCAGAGTCTCGCGCAGGCGCGGCATCACTTCTGTTTCAAAGAGCGGCTTGCACTCGCTTGGCGGCCCTGGAACGAGCACGATCAGCTTGCGGTAGCTCTCGAAGATAACGTCGAGCCACTGTCCCGACGCGCTGCCGTTATCGTTCGGCAGGATCGTCGCGCCCTCGATCACATCCGCCTGCTTGAGATTGTTCTCCGGCATGGGAATGCGCCAGTTCGTTGCGCGAATATGCAGCGCGGCCACCAGCGGGCCGTCGCGGCGCAGTTTCCGGTCCAGCGTCTCGGCCACTGCCTCGCGGGTCAGGTCGTCTTCCGTGGGACCAAGGCCGCCCATAAGGATCACGATGTCCACGCGGCCCAGTGCGGTGCGGAAGACGCTGGCGAGATCCTTGCGCTTGTCTCCCACGATGGTTTTAAAGGCGACGGTGACGCCAAGCTCATTGAGCTTTTCGGTGAGAAAGAGGGAGTTGGTGTCCTGCCGGTGCGGCGTAAGCATCTCGGAGCCGACGGCGATGATTTCGGATTTCATAGAAGCGGCGATCAGCTCCCTGCACTTCGCTCTTAGCCTTCAGCTAAAAAAGATTTTGCCCTTCCACGCCCAGGTCCACATCATAAACGGCCTGATTGGTGGCAAGAACCACGGTGCCGAGCGGCGAAAAGGCAAGGCCGACGATGTTTGTACCGGTGAGAGCCAGCGAGGCCGCGCCATCCGGCGTAATGCGCGCTATGCCACGGCGTCCGCGCAGGCAAGCCGCAACATAAACGCTACCATCCTGCGCTACGGCCAGTCCCTGCGGCCTTCCCAGTCCGCGATACCACTCGCGCGTGTCGCCATTTGGCGCAATGGCGTAAATCGCATCGTTCGAGCCGAGCGTTGGGCCGGTCACATAAAGCGTTCCCGCCTCGTCAATGGCCAGGTGATAGGCCGCGGCGCTGGGCTCCAGCGTGGCATGAACGAAAATCTGCCGTTCTGGATTGATCTTGAAGACCGTGCCGCTACGGTCGCCCACGTAGAGGTTGCCGTCGGCGTCGAAGGCCGCGCCCGTGGCAATTCCCATGCCTTCGGCGTAGACAGTAAACTCGCCCGCCGCGTCCACGCGATAAACGATGCCTTCCGCCCGTGAGGTAACGAAGAGATCTCCTTCGGGATTAAACGCGAGGCCGGTCGCGTTGAGAATGCCGGTGACAAACGGAGTGCCGCGCCCATCCGGGCTGATGCGGACGACGGAAACCGGCGTGGATTTTCCGCGCGGGCCGGAGATTGTGGCGTAAATCATTCCCGAACGGCTCACCGCCGGGCTTGTCACTGGATGCAATCCAGCGCTCAGCTCGTGGGCCACCCGCAGGGGCGCGGAGTGCGTCGCGCCACTCGCAGTGCGAACTTCGATGAGTCCCGTGGAAGCGGCATTGGGAACGCGGAATGCGAGCCGCGCGGGCCGGCTCATCAGCACTTGCGCCGCTTCTCCGTCCAGAAAAACCGAAGGCGGCGCAAGGCTGCCTTCCACTGTGTTTGGGCCGAGATTCGCGCCGGTCAGCTCTACTTCGCCGCCCGGCAGAGCCGCAGCCGGAGAGACATCGTCGATGCGGGGAGCCTGCGAGTCCGATGCGGAAAGTGCGGATTGGCTGCGTGCACGGGGCATAACGCTTTGGCGCGGGACCGAATCTGGGCACTAAATCCAGATATGGAGAATCGCGCCTACACCCCAAGCATACAACCCCGCGGCCACATCGTCGAAGACGATGCCCCAGCCGCCGGGCAGGTTTTCAAGCTGCCGCGCCGGAAAGGGCTTGAGAATGTCGAAGATGCGAAAGAGGATGAGCGCAATCAGCGCGTGCTTCCAGTTAAAGGCCGCGCCCAGCAGCGCGATCCATTGCCCGGTAACCTCGTCGACGACAACGAAGCCGGGGTCTTCGCGGCCGCTCTCTCGCGCCACAATCGTTGCCGCCGGCACGCCGACTGCAATCGAAAGCACAATTCCCGCAAAGAGAATGATCTGCATGGCAATGACGCCGGGATGGAAGGCCAACTCCACGGCT
>JAATFM010000192.1 GCA_015655195.1 Terriglobales bacterium | reverse complement strand
GGCTGAATTGCGCCCGTCGGACACCGCCGCACTGGTGGTCGAGCCGGGCGAGAATGCGATCAAGAGCAGAGTCGATGCGCGCGTCATGCTGGCCGAAAAAGCCCGCGTGGAAATTTGCGTCCAGCGTGAGCCTGCCCGTGCAAAAACACTCCGGAAGAAAGCAGAAGGCCAGCGAAAAGCATGGCGGAAAGAGTGGCAGAAAGTGAGCAGCGGCAGGAGGCGGGAATCCTGAAGCGGAGCATTGATCCCTCTAATCTGGCGGAAGTTGCCGGAGCGCGGCGTGCAAAATTTCCACTCAGAATATCAGGCTGGAATAATCAAGCCGAAGCCGGCAAAATCCCCGCATTCGGCGCTCGCAAGCTCGCTTCGCGTTCATGCGGGCCTAAAACACTTCGTTTCCCGGGGCGGGGACATGCTTCAGCAGCCCCAATTCGCCGGAGAGCCGCTCCAGCCTGTGGCGCGTCTGCGGGTCGGGCGGCACGAGCGGCAGGCGCACCGTGTCGTTCATTTTTCCCATCAGGCTCAGCACGGTTTTCACCGGTGCGGGGTTTGAGTCCCAGAAATTGGCCTCAAAGAGCCGTGTGTAGCGCCGTTCGATCTCGCGTGCCTGCGTCCAGTCGTTCAGCAAGGCCGAGCGCACCATGCGGCCCACTTCGGCGGGCGCTTCATTGGAGGCCACGCTGATGAGCCCGCTCGCTCCGGCGGCAATCGAGGCCAGCGCCAGGCCGTCGTCGCCGGAGAAGATTTTGAAGCCACGCGGCAGCAGGTGCGCGAGCTGCGTGATCTGCGCCACCTTGCCGCTCGCCTCTTTGATCGCCTGAATGTTCCCGGCGTCGCCGGCCAGCCGCGCCACGGTCTGTGGCTCCAGATTCACTGCCGTGCGCCCCGGCACGTTGTAGAGGCAGATGGGCAGTGGGTCCACGGCGCGGGCCAGGGCCAGAAAATGCTGGTACTGGCCTTCCTGCGAGGGCTTGTTGTAGTACGGGTTGGACGAAAGCACCGCAGCTACGCCCGGCACGTCGCGCAGCCTGCCGGCCAGCCGCAGCAGCGTCCGGGTGGAGTTATGCGAGCAGCCTGCCCACACCGGCACGCGCCCGCTTGCCGCATCGAGCACGATGCGAACCACGTGTAGCCACTCGTCCTCGTCGAGCGTTGCCGCCTCGCCCGTGGAGCCGCAGGCCACCAGAAAATCAATCCCCGAGTCAATCTGCCAGTCGACCAGCGACCGCAGAGCCTCTTCATCAATCGAGCCGTCCACCCGGAAGGGTGTAACGACTGCCGTACCGCAACCCGTCGTTTCCATGACAGGTCAGTGTATACCGCGGATGTGTAAACAATCCGTCAACAAGACAAGAATGCGCCGCTGATACCCTTGCAAGATGAACAAGCCCACGGGTTTCCTGCTTGCGATTCTTTTCTGTGCCTCTTTTGCACAGGCGCAAAAAGAGCCTCCGGTCGAGCTCATTGCCGGCCAGTTTGTGCCGCTGACCACGGCGCATGGCTCAGGCCAGTTGCCTATCGATCTCTCGCTCGACTGGGACAAGCCCCAGCCGCAGGTCGAGCGCGCCGTCATTATCTTCCACGGCAAGGGCCGCGACGTGGACGGCTACTACCGCGGGCTGCGCAAGGCCGCGGAACTTGCCAGCGGCAACGCCGCAGCCAACTCCATTCTCATTGCGCCGCAGTTTCTCAACGAGGAAGACGCCCGCGCCCACCATCTGCCAGATGGGGTACTGCGCTGGCCGCAGGGCTCCTGGGAAGCAGGCCGCGAGGCCGCTGGACCTGCCGCCGTCAGCGCCTATGAGGTGATTGACGCTCTTGTGGCGCATCTTGCTGACCGCAAGCTCTTTCCCAATCTGAAAACCATCGTTCTCGCCGGCCACTCCGGCGGAGGACAGGCGATGCAGCGCTACGCCATCGTGGGCCACGCGGAAGCCGCTGCCGGCGCGCAGATTCACGTCCGCTACGTGATCGCAAATCCCTCGTCGTATATGTACTTCACCGACGACCGCCCGGTCTTCGACGGCCCCAAGGTGCGCTTTGTGCCGGGCAGCGAGGCGATATGCCGTAACTTCAACCACTGGAAGTTCGGTCCGCTCAATCCACGCGAGGAATATGTGCGCGACAGCGCCGTGCCGGGCTGGCAGAAGCTCGAAGATGCCTTCGTCCAGAAAGATGTGACCTATCTGCTCGGCACTGCCGATACCGATCCGCATGAAAAGGATCTCGACGTAACCTGCGCAGGAGAGGCGCAGGGGCCAAGCCGCTTTCTGCGCGGGCAGGCGTACTATGCCTACCTGCACGCGCACCACAGGACCGCATGGAACCAGCGCCTCTGGTTTGTGCCCGGCGTGGCCCACTCCGGCGGCAAGATGTTCGATTCCGAGTGCGGCGTTGCCTCGCTCTTTGAACGGTCGAGCTGCACGGATCAGCCGTAGAGACCAGGCCTAAAGCTGCTCGAAGACATCCCGGAAGTCCCACGCGCCGGATTGTTTCTGGTGAGCGAGCCACTCGGCGGCGCGCACCGCGCCCAGGGCAAAGCCGCGCCGGCTTGCGGCGTCGTGGCGCAGTTCGATTGTGTCCTCGTCGCTCTTTGCCGTCACGATGTGCTCGCCGCTTGCGTCGCCCACGCGGTGCGAGGTGACGGGAATCTCCATCTTCGGATGCGCGGCGGAGAGAATCTCCTTCAGCGTGATCGCCGTGCCGGAGGGCGCGTCGAGCTTTGTAGTGTGATGCGTCTCGGTAATTGAAAACGCATAGCCTTCGAGCTTTGCCAGCTCTGCCGTGAGCCGGAAGAGCTTTTGCACGCCGATGGAGAAGTTGGTTCCGTAGAGCAGCGCGCCGCCGCGGGCCGTCTTCGACTTCATCTCGTCGAGAGACGCGTACCACCCCGTCGTACCGACGACGATCTTGCCTCCCAGCGCCAGCACGGCGCGGATATTTTGCGCGGCCGCCTCGGCGTTGGTAAAGTCGATGACCGCATCCACGCCAGCCAGCGTCGGAGCCGTAATCGACGAAGCGTTGCGGTTCTCCGCGAGGTCCAGCACGCGGACGCCGTGCCCGCGCTCCCGCGCCACCTCCGCCACCAGACTGCCCGTTTTGCCCTTACCCAGCACGAGAAACAGCATAAAGCAACTCCTAGCTATTAGCCTTTAGCTCTTAGCTCGACGTTGCTGGAGCCAAGATCGGTGGTTTGCCATTGCGACTTACTACGTTTTCGGAGATCGCTTCGAATCAGCGGTTGGCACGACAAGCTAAGAGCTAACAGCTAGCTTTCTCGCTTCCGCGTCGAAGATCGCCGGATCGGGGTTCTGGAAGAACGCCGCGTGCAGCGAGCGCACCGCCTCATCGGCATCTTCCTCCTCGATCATGAAACTCATGTTGATTTCGCTCGCCCCCTGCGAAATCATTCGCACATTGATGTGCCGGACCGCGTTGAAGACCTGCGCCGCCATGCCGTTCTGGCCGCGAATATCCTCACCCACCATGCAGATCAGCGCCTTCTTGCCCTCGTATTTCACATCGGCCAGTTTGCCCAGATCGGCGGCAATCGCGGGCAGCTTGTCGTTGGAATCTACGGTGAGCGAGACTGAGACCTCGCTCGTCGAAACCATATCGACCGGGCACTGGTGCTTGTCGAAGACGGTAAAGATTTCCTTGAGATAGCCGTGTGTCATCAGCATCCGGCTCGCGACCAAGTCGATGATGCTGAGCTTCTTCTTGACCGCGATGGACTTAAAGGGGCTCTTGCAGTGCGGCGCGAGCGAGATGATCCGCGTGCCATCGTTCGTCGGGTTCCGGCTGTTCAGCACCAGCACGGGAATGTTTTTCTTCACCGCGGGCAGAATCGTGGCCGGGTGCAGCACCTTCGCGCCGAAGTAGGCCAGCTCCGCCGCCTCTTCGAAGCTGATAACTTTCACGCGCAGCGCATCCGGGCAGACGCGCGGGTCGGCGGTCATGATGCCGTCCACGTCGGTCCATATCTCGATGGCAGCGGCGTTCAGCGCCCCACCAATGATCGCGGCGGTAAAGTCCGAGCCGCCGCGGCCGAGCGTAGTCGTGATGCCGGCCTCGTTCGAGCCGATGAAGCCGCCCATCACCGGAACCTTGCCCGCATTCACGAGCGGCCGCAGCTTCTCTTCGGCGCGCTGTTCGATGGTATTGTCGATCGGCACGGCCTTCTGAAACTGCGAGTCGGTGAGAATAATCTTCCGCGCATCAATGGCCTCGGCGTCAATGCCGCGCTCGCGGAAGGCCGCCGCGATGATGCGGCACGAAATCCGCTCGCCGTTGCTTACAATCAGGTCGGAGATGCGCGGCGTGAGTTCTAGAATTGCTGCGAGACCGCGCAGAACCTCGTCCAGCGAGTCGAACTTCTGGTCGATCCACTTCTGCAACTCGGCGATGACGCCCGCGTCTTTCACCAGCGCACATGCCGTGTCGCGGTGGCGCGAGCGCAGGCGCGAGCTGATGGCGAGCGCGCCGGTTTTGTCTCCTGCTGCTGCCGCGGCGCCGGCGCGCAGCAACTGGTCGGTGACCTTTGCCATTGCGCTTACGACGACAACCGGTGTTTTTCCCGCAGCCACACGCCCCGCCACAATGGCGGCGGTACGCTCGATGGCCGCCGGGTCTTCCACGGACGTGCCGCCAAACTTCATCACCACCAGACTCATGCGCGCTTACTCATTTCTTCAGTTTTTCTCAGGCGTGTTTTGGTGCACACCAATACTTCCGGGTCCCCATCCTCGCGACGCCTTTGTTTTTGTCGCCGGGGTGGGAGACCATATTTCCTCAGACCTTGGCGACTGTTTCCGCCACAGGCTCCAGCTTGCCAAGACTTGCCAGCAGCTCCGCGTTCAGGATCGCCGCGCCTGCCGCGCCACGAACCGTATTGTGCGAGAGCACGGTGAATTTCCAGTCGAGCAGCCCGCAGGGACGCAGGCGTCCTACGGTTACAGCCATGCCGCGCCCGCGGTTTTTGTCCAGCCGCGGCTGCGGACGGTCCTCTTCGGGAGCCCACTCGATTGGCTGCTCCGGCGCCATCGGCAGCTTCTGCCCCGCGAGCGGCCTGAACTCTGCCCACGCCGCCAGAACCTCCTCGCGCGTCGCCGGCTTGGCCAGCTTGATGGAAACAGATTCCGTGTGTCCGTCCTCGACCGCGACGCGATTGCAATGCGCGCTCATGCCTGCGGCCAGCGGAGTGACAGTTGCGCCCGTCAGCTTGCCCAGCAGCTTCAGCGTCTCTGCCTGCATCTTTTCTTCTTCGTTCTTGATGAACGGCACCACGTTGCCGAGGATGTCCATCGACGGCACGCCGGGGTAGCCCGCGCCGCTCACCGCTTGCATCGTGGTGACAAAAATCTTCTCGATGCCGAAGCGCTCTTCCAACGGCTTGAGCGCCAGCACGAGGCCGATGGCCGAGCAGTTCGGGTTCGTCACCATGTAGCCGCCCGATTCCTTGCGCCAGGGCTGCTCCTCGATCAGGTGCAGGTGCCCGGCGTTGACTTCCGGAATCACGAGCGGCACATTCGGCGCCATTCGGTAGGCGCTGGAGTTCGAGACCACGGCGCAACCCGCCGCGGCGAACTTCGGCTCCATCTCGCGGGCAATGTCAGCGTCGAGCGCGGCGAAGATGATTTTCGGCGCGCCGGCTGGCTCGGCTAGCGAGACCCGCATCTTTGCGACGCGCTCCGGGAGCGGCGTGTCGAGACGCCACTTTGCGGCCTCGCCGTAGAGCTTGCCGCTCGAACGGTCGCTGGCCGCAAGCCACGTGATCTCGAACCACGGATGGTTTTCCAGCAGTTGGATGAACCGTTGGCCGACCATGCCGGTCGCACCAAGAATGCCGATTGAATATTTGTTCTGCATGGCTGTGTAAACATTCCAGTGTACAGGCAAGGGCCGCGAACCGGGAGTGCGGAGCAGGGAACAGAAGGCAGCGCGGTGCGAATGGGGAAGAGATTGCGTTGAATGGAAAGCGAGAATCAGCTTCCGCTCGCGGGCCGTACCGGATTGGCCGCGCCTTCGCCCACCACCGTCGTCCATTCGCGCACGCGCCAGCTTTTCACAAGCCCGTTGAGAACGTAAGGGTCGGTTGCGGCGAACGCTTCCGCCGCCGCGCTTGTCTCACCTTTGAAGAGCAAGACGGACGTGTCAGCAGGATCGGCGAGCGCGCCGGCAACAACCAGGTCACCGGCCTCGCTCGCCTTCCAGGCCAGATCGAGATGCACGCCACGAAATTCTCCGCGCCGCATCAGATAATCGTCTGCCAGATCATAGAACAGCAGGTAGTGCTTCATCGCAACTCCTAGTCTCTACGTCCCTAGTCCCTGTCTTTATCCCATCGCCGCCAGCACGGCATCCGCAAACTGTGAGGTGCCAGCCTTGCCGCCCACATCGCGGGTCAGCGTC
>JAATFM010000232.1 GCA_015655195.1 Terriglobales bacterium | reverse complement strand
GAGAAGTGAGTGTTTTGGACGCAGGAGATAAAGCGCAGTAGCGCGGCTGCGGCAGCCTGTGATGCAAGATTTAGGTTGTTCTCCGAGCAACCTGGGATTATAACCAAGTGTTATCCATGATGGAAGAAAGTTATGCTAGCGATTCGTAATTACAAAGTTGGCTTGGTGCAAATGAGCATGGGGCCCGACCCGGCAAAGAACCTTGCCGCGGCCGAGGAGCACATTCGCACAGCCGCGGGGCGCGGCGCGCAGATCGTCTGCCTGCCGGAGCTTTTCCAGGCGCAGTACTTTTGCCAGCGCGAAGACCTGCGCCTCTTCGATCTCGCTGAGCCTATTCCGGGGCCTTCCACCACGCGCCTTGGCGCGCTGGCCCGCGAACTGCGCGTTACGGTGATTGCTTCGCTCTTTGAGCGTCGCGCGCCAGGGCTTTATCACAACACGGCCGTGACGCTGAATCCGGCGGGCGAGATTGCCAGCGTTTACCGCAAGATGCACATTCCCGACGATCCGCTTTACTACGAGAAGTATTACTTCACGCCCGGCGACCTCGGCTTTCAGGCTGTCGATACGCAGGTGGGCCGCGTGGGAACGCTTGTCTGCTGGGACCAGTGGTATCCCGAGGGCGCACGGCTGACGGCGCTGCAAGGGGCCGAGGTGCTGTTCTATCCCACGGCAATCGGCTGGCATCCGGCGGAAAAGGATGAGTTCGGCGCGGCGCAATACGATGCGTGGCAGACCATCCAGCGGGCGCATGCGATTGCGAACGGCGTGTATGTGGCCGGCGTAAATCGCGTGGGGCACGAGAACGGCGACGTTCTCGGCAATCGCGTGGAAGGCGCGGGCCTTGAGTTCTGGGGCGGCAGTTTTCTCGCCGATCCCTTTGGCCGCATTCTTGTCAAGGCTTCGCACACCGAAGAAGAAATCCTTGTCGCCGAGATCGATCCCGCACTGATGGAAGAGACGCGCCGCAACTGGCCCTTTCTGCGCGACCGCCGCATCGATGCCTACGCGCCGATTACGAAGCGCTTCCTCGATCCTGTTCGCGCCTGGGCGCCGGACGGAGAGCCCAAGTAGCGATGGCTGGAATGACGCAAGCAGGCTCGAAGCACAAGACTCCACGCGGTGCGGGCTACAGAATGCCCGCCGAGTGGGAACGGCACGAAGCCACATGGCTCGCGTGGCCGCACAATCCCACAGATTGGCCGGGAAAGTTCCAGCCGATTCCGTGGCTCTATGCGGAGATTGTCCGCATTCTGGCTCGCAATGAGAGCGTGCATCTGCTGGTCGGGAGCGCAGCCGAGGAGGCGCGCGCGAAAAGCATGTTGGAGCGCGCCGGGGCCAATCTTGATGCGGTCCTGTTTCATCGCTGGCCCACGAATCGTGTCTGGACCCGCGACACCGGCCCGATCTTTATCCGTAACGCGAAAGGCCAAGTCGGCCTCACAAACTGGCGCTTTAACGGCTGGGCCAAATATTCCGACTGGCTGCTCGACGACAAGCTTCCGGGCCGCGCCGCAAAGCTGCTTGGCGTGCCGGCGTGGGAGCCGGAAATCGAGATCGCGCAGGGAAAGCGCAAGGCCGCACATCGTGTTGTCCTTGAAGGTGGATCGATCGATACCAACGGGCAGGGAACTTTGCTGACGACGGAAGAATGTCTGCTCAGCGAAGTGCAGCAGCGCAATCCCGGCGTAAGCCGCGAGCAGCTTGAGTGTGCCTTTCACGATTACCTCGGGATCGACCAGGTTCTCTGGCTCGGCAACGGCATCGCCGGAGACGACACGCACGGCCACGTGGACGACATTACGCGCTTCGTTGCCGCAGATACGATTGTCACGGCCGTCGAGCCGGATACAAGCGACTACAACCACGCGCCGCTCGCAGATAATCTGCAAAGGCTTAAAGCCGCCCGTACGCCGCAGGGCAAGCAGTTCACGATTGTCGAGCTGCCGCTGCCGCGTCCGGTTGTTTTTCGCGGCCAGCGGCTGCCGGCCAGCTACGCGAATTTCTATATTGCCAACGGCACGGTGCTGGTTCCGACTTTTCACGATCCCAACGACCGCGTGGCGCTGAACGTTCTCGCAGAACTCTTCCCGGAGCGCGAAGTCATCGGCATTCACGCCGTCGATTTAGTCTGGGGCCTCGGCACGCTGCATTGCATGACGCAGCAGCAGCCGGCGTCGCAGTGACGGTGCTAAGATTCCAGCACATCCATCCGATGAAAGGACGCAGATGCCAAAACGTAGCGGCGTTGTGAGTGACCGGCCCGCAGACAAGGTCCGCACAGCCTGCGCATGGATCGCTTTTGCGGGCATTGTTTCAGTTGCGCAGATGCAAGGACAGGCCGGCCAGCAAACCCAGCCTGCGAAACCGGCGCAGCCGGCGGCAAGTGTCCAGACAAAGTCAGGCAAGCCAGAGACCCGCACCAAGCCCGGCTCATCATTCAGAGAGCCTGACCCGATCGACTTTGAAGACCATGACGGCTACGTACCGATTTTCGATGGGACCAGCCTTGAAAACTGGGACGGCGACCCGGCGGTCTGGCATTTGGAAAACGGCGCCATCGTTGGGGAATCGACCAGAGAAAAGCCGGTTGGCAACAGCTATATTTCCTTCCGCGGCTTTCAGGCCAAAGACTTCGATCTGAAGCTTGAGATAAAAGTTGAGAATGGCGGAGGCAGCGGGATTCAATATCGAAGCCAGACCGGCCTGCCGTGGCGCCGCGCCAAGCCTACGGACCCGCCGCTGAATCTTAACTGGATGATGACAGGTCCGCAGGCCGATTACTGGTTTCCCGTGGGTCCCTGGGCTGCCGAATGGACGGGGCAGTTCTATTCGGAAAACACGCCGCTCGGCATTCTGGCATGGCGCGGGCAGGTTGTCGAGTCGGGCCCCGCCCAGGCTCCGAGACTGCTTGGCAACATCGCTGACCGGACCGCTCTTGGCGGCTATGTTCGCGTCAATGACTGGAACCAGTACCTCATCATGGCCAGAGGCGGGACATTTATCCATATACTGAACGGGCAGCTGATGGCCGTGTATGTGGACGATGATCCGAAGTCTTCGAATAACCAGCCCGGATCGATTGGAATCGAGATTGAAGGCTCACCCTCCAAGGTTTCGGTGCGTAACGTTTGGATCAAGAAACTCCAGTAGAGACATCCATGACCGATGTGGAAGCCATGGACGCCGCGCTGGCCGAAGCGCGTAGAGCCGCCGAAGCCGGCGAAGTTCCCATCGGCGCGGTCGTGGTGCAGGCCGGCGCGATTCTGGCAGCGGGACAGAATCGCGTTCTGCGCGACAATGACCCCACGGCGCACGCGGAGATCGTCGCACTCCGGGCCGCCGCGGCAGCGTTGGGGAACTACAGGCTAAACGGCTGCACGCTTTACTCCACGCTTGAGCCCTGTGCCATGTGCGCCGGAGCCATGATTCATGCGCGGATCGACCGGCTTGTCTTTGCCGCGCCGGACCCCAAGGCCGGAGCCGCCGGATCGGTCCTCGAAGTTCTCAATCACCCGAAGCTGAACCACCGGATGTGGGTGGAGCAGGGAATCGCCGCCGAGGAATCCGCCGAGCTGCTTCGCGGCTTTTTCCGCGAGCGCCGCTAGGCGTAGAAAAGCGCACCCGGCACGAGGCCGAAGTGCGCTTTTTCTGCGACTGATTCCTGATTACTGGCCGTTGTCGGTCGTAATATGCACTGACTGCTGGAGCCGGAAGGTCAGAAGCGTCTCTGTGGGCAGCTCAATCTGCTTGTTGCCGGTAAAGGCCGAGCCGGCTGTGCCTGCGCCGCCGCCCGCCAGCCCGCCGATCAGCGCGCCCTTGCCGCCGCCGGCGAGTCCGCCGATGATTGCGCCGAGTCCTGCGCCACCGCCGCCCATAATGGCAGTCCGCTTGCCTTTGCCCTTCTCGACGCGGGCAATGGAGCTTGTCGCTACCGGATAGGCGCCCCAGGGCGTGTGAATCCGCTGGAGGGTGACTGCCAGCCGCGCTTCACCCTTGATCTTGCCCAGCGGCTCGGCGTCCGTTACCACGCCGTTCGCCCGCGAACCTACGGGAATCAGCGTCTGCCCGTTGACCTTCACGGCGCTCGCCACCGTGGCGCGGAAGCCCTGCCCGGTCTGGCTGATTTTGGAACCAAGATCCTGGTCCAGCCGCACGCTGATGAGCGTGCCCCTGGGCAGGATTACGACCGTAGGCTGCGGAGGCGCTGGAGCAGCAGCCGGCGCAGTTGCGACCGGGGCCGCAGCCTGATCCGTGGAAGCCGGCTGGGAGGAGGTTGTGGGCGGCGCTGCCGGGGCTGGCTGGCTCGGTGCCGATTGGGCCGATTGACCTGTTTGATCGGCGGGAGCCGTGCCTGCCGCCGGAGCGGCTGCCGGTTGCTGAGCCGGCTGATTATTTGCCGCCGGGGCTTCGCTTTTCTTGCACCCCCCCAGCGCAATCGCCGCGCCGAGCGCCAGAACTGCCAGAGAAACCAACCTGTCTTTGGAACGCATCTTCTCTGCTCCTTTCTGAATTCTTCCAACCTGAAGTAGAAATGCTATTTATAGCTGCTTATTGATGTAAAACTTTAACTTTGCGCCGGACTTTGTTTCGGGCCTCGCGTGAGGGCCCGAATCCGTTCGGCCTCCGCGGGCCACTTTTCCGCCAACTCAGCATAGCTCCCGCTGGTGTAGTCGGCAAACTCGAAGCCTGGAGTGACCGTGCAGCCGAGCAGAGCCGCCTTGCCGCCCGCTTTGCCGTCATCGACCAGCCGCGTTCCCTGCCATACGCCTGCCGGGACGGTGAGCTGCACCTGCTGACCCGCCGCCAGATCCGGTCCAAGAGTGAAAAGCGCGGAGCTTCCGTCCGGGTGCAGTTGCAGCATCTCGACCGGGTCGCCGAGGTAAAAGTGAAAGACCTCGTCGGAGGTCAGCACGTGCATCTCGGAGAAGGTGCCCGGCTCCAGCAGGTAGTAGATCGCCGTTCCCGCGGAGCGCACCCCGGCCGGCGTGGCGAGGGTCACGCTGGACTTGTAGGTCTGCCGGAACGAGCCGCCTTCTATCGGGTGCGGTTCCAGCTTCAAAATAGTTTTGATCTCTTCCGCGGTCATCTTGCTCTCCTCAATCTTCTGTCTTCCAAGGTTACAATTGCCGCTTTCCAAGATTACAATCTTGTGTATGAAAGTTGACGTTTACTCCTCTGCATGGTGCCGCGACTGCCGCTCCGCCAAGCAGTTTCTTGAATCGCACGGCGTTGCCTACACCGAAATCAACGTGGACGACGATCCCTCCGCATCCGACGAACTCCTTCGCCGTGTCGGCAAGCGCGCCATCCCGCAGCTCGTCATTGACGGCGAGTGGTGGCAGCCCTACACGCCCGGCCACGGCCTGCTTTACGACGAGCTTTACACGCGCCTCGGCATCCCTCGCGAGTAGTATTCCAAAACGAATAACTATCGTGCGGCTGATATTCCAAAACGAATACAATCAAGGGTTGGCTTTCTAATTTCGTAATCCCCGCTGAGGAGTCCACTCTTGATTGACCGCTACACCCGCCCGGCGCTGGGCAAAATCTGGACCGAAGAAAACAAGTACCGCTGCTGGCTCCAGGTCGAGTCCGCAGCCAGTGCCGTGCTTGCCGAGGACGGCGTGATTCCTGCCGCCGCTGCCGATGCCATTGCCACCAAATCCAGTTTCTCTGTCGAGCGCATCCAGGCCATTGAGGCGGAGGTCCGCCACGACGTTATCGCTTTCACGACCGCCGTCTCTGAGAGCCTCAAGGAGCAGGGCTTCGACGCCGAATCCCGCTGGCTGCACTATGGCCTTACCTCGAACGATGTTGTCGATACGGCGCAGGCGCTTCAGGTCAAGGAAGCCTCCGCGATTCTCCGCAAAGGGATCGAGGCGCTGCTCACCGTTCTCAAGCGTCGCGCCGTCGAGTTCCAGCACACGCCGACGATCGGGCGCACGCATGGCATTCACGCCGAGCCTACGACTTTTGGCCTCAAGTTTCTCAACTGGTATGCGGAGACCGAGCGCAATCTGATTCGCTTTGACGCGGCGGCGGAAGATATGCGCGTCGGCAAGCTCTCTGGCGCCGTCGGGACATTCGGGCATTTGAAGCCCGCACACGAGGAGCGCATCTGCGCGCGGCTCGGCCTCAAGCCCGCGCCCGTGGCAACGCAGGTGATTCAGCGCGACCGGCACGCGGCGTACATTTCCACGTTAGCGCTGATCGGCTCCACGCTCGACAAGATCGCCGTCGAGATTCGCCACCTTCAGCGCACCGAGGTTCGCGAAGCGCAGGAGTATTTCAGCGAGAAGCAAAAGGGCTCCTCCGCCATGCCGCACAAGAAGAATCCCATCACGAGCGAGCAGATCAGCGGCCTGGCTCGCGTGCTTCGCGGCAACGCGCAGGCGGCGTTTGAGAACGTGCCTCTGTGGCATGAACGCGACATCTCGCACTCGTCGGTCGAGCGCGTTATCTTTCCGGATTCGACGATTCTGGTCGATTACCTGCTTGCCAAGACGACGGATTTGCTCGACCGCCTGCTCGTTTACCCGGAGCGGATGAAGAAGAATCTCGAATCGACGGGCGGGCTGATCTTTTCGGGGCAGTTGTTGCTCGATCTTGCCGAGGCCGGAATGCTGCGCGAGGACGCGTACCGGCTGGTGCAGGGGCACGCGATGCGCGCGTGGAAAGAGGATCTTGTATTTCGCGACGAGGTTGCGCATGACCCGAAGATTACGGCGCTGCTGTCGCCTGAAAAGCTGGAAAAGACCTTCGACTACATGCGCCAACTCGGCAACGTGGACGCGATTTTCAAGCGCGTGCTGGGCGAATAGCGTTTACATGATTTCATGTAGGCACTGCTTTAAGTGATTCTGAGTTAACTTGCTAGGTTACTTCTTTATCATTGATTAAAAATCAGTTATGCGCTGAAGCGACAATTGCGCCATCAATCCTTTCGTCGATTTGCTAGACATTGCACATTGGCCATGCGAGGGTATGCGCGAGAGGAGACTGTATCATGGACAATTCTGAGTTTCAGGGGTTTCATATCAAAATTTCGACTAAGGCCGGGACATATACCGTTTGGGTATGGCGTAACGAAGAAATAATTGAGCTTGAGATTGAAGAACCAAGCGCCAAGAAGTCCCAGTATTTTTATGAACTCGGCAAGCTCAAATCACGGCAATATATTGGAGGCCAAGCCTATTACATCAAGCCATTGCGCTGGAGCATGGAGAAGCCGATTTTTGAAGTCGTGAGTCAGGAGATCGAACAAGTTGCGACCGAGGCAGTAGAAAGATACTCACAGTACGAGCGAGAGGGCAAATAGAACTTAAAGATGGAAATCACCTTTGCCATTACCGGCGCATCTGGTGCTGTCTTCGGGCGCGAGATGCTGCGGGCGCTGGAAAGCGATGAGCGCGTCTCCCGCGTTCACTTCATTGCATCGGAGAACGCGCTGCGCGTGCTGGCCGAGGAGCTTGGCATCGCAGGCCGTGGCGATCTGGCGGAAAAGCTGCTCGGTGCGCCGCCGAAAAAGACTGTTCAGCACATCGACGCGAACATCGGGGCCTCGATTGCGAGTGGAAGCCATCCTTCGGCGGGAATGATTGTGCTGCCGTGTTCGATGGGAACGCTTGCAGCCATTGCGAATGGGCTTGCCAATACGCTGATTGCCCGCGCCGCGGACGTTACGCTCAAGGAGCGTAAGCCG
>JAATFM010000258.1 GCA_015655195.1 Terriglobales bacterium | reverse complement strand
TGTCGGTGCTGGCGTCGGAGGAGAACAGCACGGGGCCGTGGTATTCCTCCTCGACTAGCTGAGCGGCGCGCAGATCGGCCAGCGATTCGACCAGGCTTATCGCTTTCTTGCCGAAAACATCCGCCGAATCGAGGTCGGAGAGAACCACGCCGGTCGATACATAGGAGCGGTCCAGCCGCATTCCGTCCGCGGCCTGTGTGCCGACGCCGAAGGATTCGTTGTAGCCGGTTGTGGACTTGCGGACAATCGTGCCTTCGCTGTTGGCAAGCCAGGTGGTGACGGCGCGGCCGCTGAAGGAGGCTACGGAATACTGCACCTGCGCGTCTTTCGACTTGGGCGTGGCAGCCGTAAGATAGAGGCCGCTGTCGCGCGCGACGCGCTCCTGCCATGTCTTTTTGGCCGTCTCATCCAAGCCGAGCAGGACCGGCGCGGCGAGCGATACAAGCGGCTTTTCGCGGCTGAAGTCATCGGCCTGCGGGGGTGTTTGCACCTGCTTTAACTGGGCTTGTTTGCGCGCATAGGCGTCCAGCGCGGCCTTGTAGGCCTCATCCGTTGCGACCCACAGCGCGGAACGCAGAGCGATAGGGTCGTCGTCAATCGCCGTCATCTCCGCGTCGCCGTCGCCGCGCGGCGTGGAGCTGTCGGTCTTGTAGTCGCCCACGCGAACCGTGACCCGCGCCACGCGCTGATGGGAACTCTGCGAACCCTCGCCGGCGCCGAACTCGGCGCGCGCCTCAAAGCTTGTCACGTCTTCGATGCGGTACTCGATGAAGAAGGGCTTCTCGAAGCCTTTGAGCTGGAGGCTGGCTGTGCTGCGGTCCAGTTCTTCGAGCATCGCCTTCAGGATCGGGTCTTTTTCCGCGTCGGGGCGGGTTTGCTGTGCTGCGGCAGCCACGCAGCAGAGGCTTAGAGCGGTCGCGGCAAGGAAACGGGAGTGCTTTCCCACCCTAGCGGCAGAAAAAAGCCGCAAGGATGGGGCACGGACAGTCGAGGCTTGCGCTCTCTCGGATCCGAAAGCATGAATCTGGGGCACCCTGAGTGCTGCGGAGATGGAACGAATCGAAATCATTTTGCACCTCCCGTGGAGGACGGAATCGGCAGGATCGGAGGACGCGCTGTGCCTTGCGGCTGGCGTTGGGTTTCCATCTCGCTCACCAGCATTGCCGGAGCTACCGCGCTGACCGGAATTGATCCGGACTCCGCGCCGCACTCACCGTTAAATACTTCGCTCTTGTCGCCTGTGGCAAGGATTCGCTTCATTGCGGCCAGCGGCGTGCCTACGATCGAAACGCCGCGCACCAACTCGTCCGGCCGGCCATCGACATAGACGCGGTAAACCACCAGCGGAATCACCTGAAAGGCCTGCGGAGAGCTGCGCGTGGTGACCGCAAAGCCTGAAGAGATGTCTTCGAAGTACAGACCGTAAGGCTTGCCCTGCTTCTTCGCCTCTTCGATCAGTTGCTTGCGCAACTCGGCGTCGGGAACTGTCTTGGTCGAAGTTACAATCAGGTTTCCCTGCCGGCCCGTCGGCACGTGGCCGCTCTGCGCGCGGCCGTGGCCGTTTGAGGCGCTGAAGCTGGCAATCGGCAGCCGCGACATCAGGAATGTCTTCAGCACGCCGTCCTGAATCAGCTCGACGCGGCGTGCTTTCTGGCCTTCGTCATCGAAGGCGTAGCTGCCGCTGAGCCATGTGCTGCCGAAGCGCGTGACTGTCGGGTCGTCGGCAACCGAGAGAAAGCTGGGCAGAATGTCTTTGCCAATGTCCTTGGTAAAGGTCTGGCCTTCCTCGTCGCCGCGCTGACGCTGGCCTTCGAGCCGGTGCCCCAGCACCTCATGGAAAAAGACCGCCGCGGCGCGGCCGGAGAGCATTGCCGGCCCGTCGAAGGGCTCTGTGACCGGGGCCTTGCGGAGCGCTTCGAGGCTCTTGCCTAGTTCTCGCGCCGCCGCTTCGAGATCGGCCTGCGACGGCAATCCGTCCGCCGTCTCAGCCTCGAAGGTCTGCGAGCGGAAGAGGTCCATTCCGTCTTCGGCGCGCGTCACGGCCAGCACCACGATACGAGCCGAGAGATGCGGCGCGACGATATGCGAGCCCTCCGACGAGGCAAAGTAATCGGTCTCGTTCTCGACGGTGAGTTGCGTCATATTCTGATAAACATCGGGAAATTCGCGGAAGGTGCGAGAGAGAGCCGCGATGCGTTTTTCCCATACCGGGCGGTCAATCGCCACCGGCGCGGCGGCCGAGCCGGTCGAAGACTGCGATGTTTCCTGGCTGAAATCCGGCGACGAGTCTTCTTCCTTGGCCCGCACCTGCGCCTCGGTCTGGACGCGCAGGTAATTGTCCAACGCTGTGGCGTAGCCGCCGTTTGTGGCCAGCCATAGCGTGCGGACAATCGCGCCACGGTCCTCGCCTAGCGGAAGCTGCACGGTGTTCACCGCCGAGCCGCGATGGTCCCCGTGCGTGTTGTCGAGCTTGGGGTCGCCGATGCGCACCTGCACGTCGGCGATGCGCGCCTGCGCCATGGAGCTGTCCACCAGCGCGCCGAACTGCGCCCGCACCACCGCCGCCTGCGCGTCGCGCACCGTGTAGCTTAAAAAATATGGCGGAGGCTGCTTATCGTTCCCCGTCTTGCCCAGCGAGGTAAAGGCGCGGTGCAGCTCCGTCGTCATCGCGTCTAACAGCGGAGGGTTCGACTGCGTCTGCGCGGAGGATGCGGATGCAAGCATCAACAGGCCGAGGGCTGCGCAGGAGACGCGGCGGCCCGAAGCGGCCCGGAATTCTTTCTGGGTTCGAGAAGCAAATTCGGATAAAACCATCGGTAAGCCAAATTGTCTCAGACTCCACGGCTTTGCCGGGAGAGAATGCGATGAGAAGGTAGATTTACGGCGCGACTAAAGCCGCGCCTTTCAAAACAAAGGCAAAAGAGGACGTTACTCGACAAGAAAGAATACGATGAGGATTCTTCGAGCTATTGTTTTCGCTGCTGCCGTCCTGCTCGTTTTCGCGGCTGGGAGCGCCTGTCCGGCGCAAAGCTCGTCCGCCGAGCCGCAAGCGCAGGCCCAAATCCGGACACAGCCGCAGGCCACACCGGCGCAAATACAGACCAAACCCATAGCCGCACCGGATCCTGAGCCGGCCTACTCGCTGCCGCCTGAAAAGCTGGCCAAGGCCAAGGCTCTCAACCGCATTCGACTGGCGCTTGAAATTGCTGGCTCGCTCTGGGGCCTTGCCGTGCTCTGGATTCTCCTCGCCACGCACTGGGCGGCTCGCCTGGAATCCTGGGCGCAGACCGCCTCCCGCCTGCGCTGGCTTCAGGGGCTGATCTTTTTCGCGGCTTTTTGGGTGATTACTACCCTCGCCGACCTGCCCCTTGATGCCGCCGGCCATGCCGCCAGCCTCCATTACGGCATTAGCGTGCAGGCGTGGGCCGGTTGGCTGGGTGATGCAGCCAAGAGTCTCGGCCTCGGCGTCCTTCTCGGCGCGCCGCTGCTGCTCTTCTTCAACTGGTTGGCCTGCGTATCGCCGCGCCGCTACTGGCTCTGGATGTGGCTCGTCTC
>JAATFM010000278.1 GCA_015655195.1 Terriglobales bacterium | reverse complement strand
CTGCGTTGGATTCGACTGCACGGGATTTACCTGCTTTGGGTTAATCTGATCTGGACTCGCGCTCATGGCAAACATCGTCTCCAACCTCTGGCTCGGCAAACGGCGGCCCTACTGGAGCCGTCTCGAAGCGCTGCTGACGGCAGCCGGCTCGGGCGGCGTTTCGCAGCTTTCCCGCGCCGAGCTGCGGGAGCTGGCGCTGCTCTACCGCCAGGCTGCCGCCGACCTCTCCGTCCTGCGCCGCGACGCGACCGCGCAGACCTACGCCGCTCATGTGAATCAACTGCTGGCTCGCGCTCACCATATCATTTATGCTGGCAGGAAAACGAGTGTCTTGCGCCTCTTCCGCTATTTGCGCGACGAATACCCGGAGATTTTCCGGCGGAATCTGGTCTATGTCGCGGCTTCGTTGCTGATTTCCGGAGCCTGCGCGGCTCTGGGAGCGATCCTGACCAGCACGCACATCGAGTTCATGCGCCACGCGCTGGGGCCGGAGATGATTGCCACCATGGAGCGGCACGAAATGTGGACGCACTCCGTGGTAAGCGTGGCGCCCACGGCCACCAGTGCCATCATGACGAACAATCTCACCGTGTGCTTTGTGACGTTTGCCGGCGGCATCACCTTCGGGCTGTTCACGCTCTTATCGCTCTTCAATAACGGATTGCTGCTGGGGGTGGTTGGCGCGGCGTGCCACCACTTCGGCATGTCGGTGAGCCTGTGGAGCTTTGTGGCGCCGCATGGCTCGCTGGAGTTGCCAGCGATCATAATTGCCGGCGCCGCGGGCCTGCGGCTGGGCAAAGCGATGGTTTTTCCCGGCGGCTTCCGCTGGAAGGACTCGATCGGTCTGGGCGGCATGGAAGCATCGCGGCTGGTCTCCGGCACGATTCCCATGCTGTTCGTCGCCGGATGCCTCGAAGGATTTTTTTCGCCATCGGCCGCGCCGGTGTGGCTCAAGTTCACCGTCGGCGGCGCGCTGTTTACCTTCCTGAACCTGTGGCTCTTCGCGGCGGGGAAGACGGAGAGCGGCGCGGCGGAGGGTGAGCTTTTGCCTCGGAACATCTGAGGCGGATCTTTCGCTACGGCTGGGCGCTAGACTATTGTGCCGCCGGCTCAGCTTCTTGATTCGAGGCCGCTTGGTGTGATCTGCCGCCTTACCGTGTCGCGCCTGATCCTGCTACACTCGGCATTTCAGGGAGTTCCCACAAAACCAGTTTGCAAGCGCCAGCATGGAGTAGGGCTGCGCGTTCTGGAGGTAAAAGCCGTGTCGGATTTTCAACCCTTTGTGCCAGCCGGCGAGAATCGCCCGGAGTTTACCTTCCGAGCCCTGCTGCTGGGATCGATCTTTGGCATTATCTTCGGCGCGGTAACGGTCTATGTGGGCCTGCGGGCCGGGCTGACGGTCGCAGCCTCGATTCCGATCTCGGTGCTTTCGATCAGCATTCTGCGCGCCTTCGGCCGCTCGTCGATTCTCGAAAACAACATTGTCCAGACCACCGGCAACGCCGGTCAGTCGATTGCCTCGGGCGTGATTTTTACGCTGCCCGCGCTGGTCTTTCTCGGCTTCGATCTCGAATACGCGCGCATCTTCTGCCTGGCGCTCATTGGCGGATGGCTGGGCGTGCTCTTTATGATTCCGCTGCGCCGGCAACTTATCGTGAAAGAGCACGGCACGCTGAGCTATCCCGAGGGAACGGCCTGCGCCGATGTGCTGATTGCCGGCGAAAAGGGCGGCTCGCTCGCCAGCCGCGTCTTTCTCGGCCTCGGCCTTGGCAGCTTGTATACGTTCTTCCAGAATGAGAACCTCTTCAAAGCCTGGCCGGGCACACCGGAGTTCCAGCCGGACTTCGGCCCCGCGCATATTCTCAAAGGCGCGTCGATCAAGGCCGATGCAACGCCCGAGTATCTCGGCGTGGGCTACATCATCGGGCCGCGCGTGGCGGGTGTCATCTTTGCCGGCGGCATCTTTTCCTGGCTCGTGCTGATGCCGCTGATCTATTTCTTCGGCAAGGCTCTGCCAAGTCCCATCTATCCAGGCACTGTGCCGATTGGGCAAATGGGGCCGGGCCAGTTGTGGTCTACCTACATCCGCCCGATGGGCGCGGGCGCGGTGGCTGCATCTGGGCTTATCACGCTGTTGCGCACAATGCCCACGATTGTGAATGCGCTGACCGCCGGCGTGAAAAACCTGCGCGGCGACGCTGCCACACAGGGCAAGCCGCCACGCACCGAAGACGACCTGACGATGAAAACCGTGGTGCTGGGCTCGATCCTGCTAGTGGTTTTCACCTTCCTCTTTCTTCAATTCAAGCCGGTGCCGGGAGCTTACGTCGGCGTGCTGCCGAACCTGGCCGCATCGCTGCTCATCGTCGTCTTTGGATTCCTGTTCGTCACCGTCAGCTCGCGCATCGTGGGCTTGATCGGCAGCTCGGCCAATCCCATGTCCGGCATGGCGATTGCCACGTTGATGGCGACATGCGCTGTCTTTCTGGTGCGGGGCTGGACGGCGCCGGCATTCGGTGCGCTGGCGATTACGATTGGCGGGACTGTTGCAATCGCCGCGGCCAATGCCGGCGATACATCGCAGGACTTGAAGACAGGATTTTTGATTGGCGCAACGCCGTGGAAACAGCAGGTAGCGTTGATGATCGGCGTGGTGGTTTCAACGGTTGCCATCGGCGCCACGCTGAACCTGATGAACACCGGCCTACAACATTTTGATGCCGCTCCACGGGCATGGGATTTGAGCCAGCCGCACGCGGGCGTGAGTGTGCAGAACGACGTAAAGTCGCTGCCCGAACAGTTCCCGGTCATCAATGCGGATAAGACCACGGCCGAGCACCACAAGAACGAGTACATGGTGCTGAACGCGGTGGGATCGGCTGAGCTGGCCGACGGCAAGTATCTTTATTCGCCGACTACGAAGCGCATCGAGGTGCAATGGGTGCAGGGCATCGGCAGCGAGAAGGCCGCCGCGCCCCAGGCGCGGCTCATGGCAACGGTCATCAGCGGCATTCTGAGCCAGAAGCTGCCCTGGGGCCTGGTAATGATGGGAGTCTTTCTTGTCATAGCCGTGGAACTGCTCGGAATCCGCTCGCTCTCGTTTGCCGTAGGCGCGTATCTTTCCATCGGCACTACGCTGGCGATTTTCTGTGGCGGCGTAGTGCGCTGGCTCATCGATCAGGCGGCGAAGCGCGGAAGTGGCGATGCGGCCGAGGCCGAAAGCGAGATTTCGCCCGGTTCTCTCTACGCCTCCGGACTGATCGCGGCTGGCGGCATCGTGGGCCTGCTCGGCGTCGCGCTCAAGGGCTATGAAACCACGGTAGGCAAGGGCGACATCCTGAACTTCCCGCACACCTTCATCGACAACAACTACGTCTCGGTGCTGGCCTTCGCGCTGCTGGCGTTTTCGCTGTATTACTTTGCGAGGAAGCCGCTGAAGAAGTGACGCTGGATAATGCCGCCGAACACAGCTCGGCGGCGTTATCCTAGAAGCAGTATGAGCACAGTGATCTCTCCCTCATCCGGCGTTTTGGAGCAGCAGTACGGCAGCGACAACTATGCGGGCATCTGTCCCGAAGCCTGGGCGGCGATGGACGAAGCCAATCGTGGCTACGCGCCTTCCTATGGCGAAGACACCTGGACCGAGCGCGCCTCGGACGCCTTCCGCAAACTCTTTGAGACGGATTGCGAGGTTTTCTTCGTCTTTAACGGCACGGCGGCCAACTCGCTGGCGCTGGCCTCGCTCTGCCAGTCCTATCACGGCGTCATCTGCGCCGATTCCGCGCACGTAGAGACCGACGAGTGCGGCGCGCCGGAATTCTTCTCGAACGGCTCGAAGCTGCTGGCGGCGCGCTCCGACGACGGCAGGCTCACGCCGGACGCGATTCACGAGCTGGCCACCAAGCGCCAGGACATTCATTTCCCCAAGCCGCGCGTGGTGACGATTACGCAATCGACCGAGACGGGCCGCGTCTACACGACGGCGGAAGTAAAGGCGATCTCCGCGGCGTGCAAGGAGCGCGGCCTCTGGCTGCACATGGATGGGGCGCGCTTCTCGAATGCCTGCGCGCATCTAGGTGAGTCGCCGGCGGAGATGACGTGGAAGAGCGGCGTGGATGTTCTCTGTTTCGGCGGCACCAAGAACGGGCTTGCCGTGGGTGAGGCGGTGATCTTCTTCAACCGCAAGCTGGCGGAGGACTTCGATTACCGCTGCAAGCAGGCGGGGCAGCTTGCCTCGAAGATGCGCTTTCTCTCCGCGCCGTGGGTGGGACTGCTCGAAACCGGCGCATGGCTCAAGAACGGACGCCACGCCAACGAGGCGGCAACGCATTTTGCGCGGCAGATTGAGGGGATTCCCGGCGTGCGGGTTTCCTCGCCCGTAGATGCGAATGCCGTCTTTTTGCAGGCTTCGGATGAAATTCTCGAAAGGCTGCGGCAGCGCGGCTGGCGCTTCTATACGTTTATCGGCGGTGCGGCGCGGTTCATGTTCGCGTGGGACACGGACCTGCGGCGCGTGGATAAGCTGGCAGCCGACCTGCGCGCCAGCGCGGGCGCATAAAACAGACCTGCGCGCCAGCGCGAAATAGCGAAAGTCAGGAGACGCGCGCCGGTTTGCGGTTGCGGAATGCGGCGCGCGCCTGCTCGATGCGGCCGTGATACTTTTCGGCCCAGCCCCATACGCCGCAGAAGGCATCGCTCAGCGTGTTGCCCAGGTTGGTGAGCTGATATTCGACGCGCGGCGGAATGACCGGGTAGACTGTGCGCGTGAGAAAGCCGTCCGATTCCATCTGTCGCACGGTTTTTGTCAGCATCTTCTGGCTGATGCCGTCTACCATTTCCGCTAATTGCGAGAAACGCAGCGTGCCGTGTTCCTCCAGGGCTTCGAGTACGAGCAGAGTCCACTTGTCGGCCACGCGTCCGATGATCTCCTGCACGAGAGCATCGATCTCAGGGCGCGACAATTTCGATGCGTAGGGCCGGGCTACCGCCTGAACAGCGGGCCGGCTCGGGGATTTCTTCTTTGTCACCATCTTTTCACTCTCTCTTGAGTAAGTATAAAACTTTCAAGCGCCTACTTTCCAAAGGAAAGTAACAGTCGTATGATCCTTTTCTGAGGAGATGAAGTCTATGAATCCCACAGGAAACACAATTCTGGTTACGGGCGGCGGCTCAGGCATTGGCCGCGCTCTGGCCGAAGCGTTGCACAAGCTGGGCAATCACGTGATTATCGCGGGTCGGCGGCGGAGCGCGTTGGAAGAGGCCGCGGCGGCAAACCCCGGCATGAGCTGGATGGTGCTCGACATCGAGCAGGCGAGCGGCATTCGCTCCTTTGTGCCGGAGCTGCTCGAACAGTTTCCAAAGCTGAATGTCGTTATCAACAACGCAGGCATCATGCGCGGAGAAAATCTACTCGAACAGCCGGAAGACCTGGCCGACGCCGAGGCGATTGTTGCCACGAACCTGCTGGGGCCGATCCGCCTCACCGCCGCGCTGATTCCGCACCTGAAGCAGCAGCCGGGCGCCACGATTATTACGGTATCGTCGGGTCTCGCGTTTGTTCCGCTGGCGCTTACGCCCACCTACTGCGCCACCAAGGCGGCGATTCACTCATACTCGCAGTCGCTGCGGCATCAGCTCAAGGCCGCGAATATCGAGGTGCTGGAGATTATTCCGCCTTACGTGCAGACGGACCTGATGAACGGTGCCGAAGACCCGCGGGCGATGCCGCTCAAGGAGTTCATTGCCGAGACGATGGCGCTGCTTACTACGCAGCCCACACCGCCGGAGATTGCCGTGGAGCGCGTGAAGTTTCTAAGCGAGGCAGTGAGTCGCGGCGAGTACGAGAAGGTCTTCGAGATACTCAACGCGCAGCACTTTGAGTAAGTCTGGCCTTAATCTGTGATTGCGAAAAGCGCGCCGCGATACTGGTGCCGGCGCGCTTTTTCTTCAGATGGCCGCGCTACGCTTGCGGAAGACGATGCTGAGATTGCTGCGCCAATCTTCGCCGAGCGCGAGGAACTCCCACTCGATCTCCGGCGAGAGATAGCGCAGCACCGGCTCATTGGCCGGATGAATGCGAAGGGCGGGCGCGGCGAGCAGCAGGCGCGGTGGAAGCGGCGAGACCGGCGCTCCGTCAAAGTAGCCGTGGCGCTCGAAAGCTGAAAGCGTCTTGCCGTTTGCGTCGATGGGCCGGTCGGCATTCAGTTCGCGGACGCGAATCCAGTAGTCAAGCGATTGCAGCGGCAGGTGCAGGTCTTCGTTGGCCTTGAGTTCCATCACAACGAGCCGGCCGTTGCGGTCGATAGTGAGAATGTCGAGCATTCCGCGGTCGTTGGCGGAGAGCGCGGGCACCTGAGAGTAGATCAGCTCGCCGCGCAGGCCGGGAATTAGCTCCGGCAGCGCGTGACGCAGGCGCGATTCGAGCCAGCGCTCGGACTGGATGCGGAAGAGCGGATCGTTGTGTTCGCCGTCTGCGCGGCGGCTGGCGAAGAGCCGTGCAAAAAGCTCGCGGGCCAGCGATTCGGTCTCTTCGTTGAGCGGCGTTTCGTTCGGGCCGGCGCCGAATGTGACCTCTTCGGCACGCGCGAAGGAGTTGGCCGCAAATCCGTGGCGGACTCGCGCGAACTCCAGGCCGTGCAGGGCCAGAGCTACTTCGCTGGCCGAGCGCGCCTGCACTTCGGTGCGTTCGCGCCCTCCGGCAGGCAGCAGCGCAAAGAGCCGGTCCAGTCCGGGCTTGCATCGCTCCACCGCGGCCTGAATGGAGAAGGATTGCACCAGCCTGGCCTGGATGTTGCCCTGGTCGCGGAAATCGATGGGCTGAAGCTCTTCGCTGAGCTCGTCGAGCGTGTAAAGCTCGAAGCGGGCGGAGGAGTGATTGAGCCAGGCCATGCGCTCGGCGGTGGTGCGCCATGCGCCGGGCGGCACGATGACCTTGAGGCCGTTGAAGTGGCGGCGGGCGTCGGAGTGCTGGCGGCAGTAGTCGAGCCAGAGAATTCCAAGCGTGAGCACGCCGTCGATCATCGCGCCGGATTCGGCCTCGCTGACGCCGATGACGGCCTCAGCCGTTGTGCCTTTAAGCAGCCGGCCGCGAATGTACGCCGGTCCGAAGCTGTGTTCCAGATCCATTGCCGAGCGCAGGCCGTCGACCTTGTAGCCGAAGAAGCCGCGGGCGAGCACGCGTTCGAGAAGGCGCTGGTAGTTGCGGCGCGCGGCTTCGCGAGCCGTCGGCGTGCGGTGGTCGTTGCTGGGAACCAGTTCGAGGGCGAGCGGCTTGGGCGCGCCCATCTTGCGCGTGAGAATGCGGAGCGAGTTAGCCCGCTGCTCGACACCGACAACCGTTCGCATCAGATTGCGCTCTTCGCTCCAGAGCTGGAGCAGGCAGCGGCCGTGGGATTCCGTGATGGAGTAGCGCGCCGAGCGCATGTCAAAGACGACGCGGCCCTCTTCGAGAATGGCAGCCGCAGGATGCGCGGCGAGGTAAGCTTCGAGGTCGCAGGCAAGTTTTTCCGGTGCTATGGATTCAACGGCGGAGGCTGATACGCCGGTGCGGTGGCTCGCAATGCGCGGGGGCATGAGCACACCTTACCATGAGTGAACTTGCTGGGAACACACCTCATAGGCGCGCCAAGGGGGAGTCGGCGCGGGCCGCATCAATGAAGAGGCCGCGAAGCGCCGGCGCCAGATATGCTACCCGGCGCCGGCGCCTGATTACGCGGCGCGGTGGTGGTGATGGTGGTGCCGGTGATGGTGCAGAGCGAACGCCGGAGTAGCGCACGCTGCAAAGGCCAGGACCAGCAGGGAGACGGCAAATAGCTTCTTCATGCTGACGACTGTACCACCAGCGACTGTGTGGCGGAAGAGGCTGTACTGTGGAGATTTGATGAGATGGAACCAAGAGAGAAACGCCGCAGGCAGGCGTAAACTAAAGAGCAGGATGAACGTCAAAAGCGCTTCCCCCGTCCCCGGAGCCATCTCCGGCCATAGGCGTTATTTTTTCGACAAATTCGGCATTACTGAGCGGCTGCTGGAGCGCTGCCTGGGCGAAGCGCTCTCGGCGGGCGGCGACTATGCCGATCTCTACTTTGAATCCGTCACGGCGACGAGCCTGGGCGTGGACGAGCAGATTGTGAAGTCGGCCAGCCAGGGAACCAGCGCGGGGTGCGGAATTCGCGTCATCTCCGGCGAGCGGACCGGCTACGCCTACACCGACAATCTCAATCCAGACCGGCTGCTGCACGCCGCCAAGACGGCGGCGCTGATTGCATCGGGGCCGGCCAAGCAGCCGGTGCAGGGATTTACGGAGACGCGCGCGGCGGACCTTTATCCGGTGCCGCTGGGCGGCTTCGATCTGGACCTTGCGGCGCGGTTGGAACTGCTGCTGCGCGTGGATCGCACGGCGCGGGCCTTTGATTCGCGCATTGTGCAGGTGCGGGCTGGCTACAGCGAGGAACTGCGGCGGATTCTCGTCGTCGGCTCGGATGGCTCATTTGCCAGCGACACGCAACCCTTGTGCCGGTTGAATGCCTTTGTGATTGCTAAGGAAGGCGCGCTGACGACGAAGGGCTCGGCTGGCGCGGGCGGGCGTTCGGGGCTGGCGCAGTTTGTGGGCAGCAAGAGTCCAGAAAATTTGGCGCGGGAAGCGGCGCGGGGCGCAATTTTGCAGCTTGGAGCGATTCCGGCGCCGGCGGGTGAGATGGAAGTAGTGCTGGGGCCCGGCTGGCCGGGGATTCTGCTGCATGAGGCGGTCGGCCACGGCCTCGAAGCGGATTTCAACCGCAAGGGAACTTCGGCCTTCAGTGGGTTGATCGGCCGGCCGGTGGCTAGCTCCAAGGTGACAGTCGTTGATAACGGCACGATGGCCGGGCGGCGTGGCTCGCTGAATGTGGACGACGAGGGTTCGCCGACACAGGAGACGGTGTTGATCGAGAACGGCGTGCTGAAGGGCTACCTGACCGACAAGCTCTCGGCGCGGCTGACGGGCGCGGCGAACACCGGCTCGGGCCGCCGCGAGAGCTACCAGTCGATTCCCATGCCGCGCATGACGAATACCTACATGCTGGCGGGCGAGGATGAGCCGGAAGACATTATCCGCTCGGTGAAGCGCGGCCTCTACGCGCCGAATTTCGGCGGCGGGCAGGTGGATATTACCAACGGCAAGTTCGTCTTTTCGGCCTCGGAGGCGTATTTGATCGAGGACGGGAAGATTACCGCGCCGGTACGTGACGCCACGCTGATCGGCAACGGCCCGGAGGCGCTGAAATACGTCTCGATGGTGGGCCACGACCTCAAGCTCGACGAGGGCATCGGCACCTGCGGCAAGAACGGCCAGAGTGTGCCGGTGGGCGTGGGAATGCCGACGATCAAGCTCGACAAAATGACGGTTGGCGGGACGGGAAGGTAACTCGACAATGCCGGAAGTGATTACACAGTCGGAAGCGTCGGCCTCAGACGCAAACCTCGATCTCGAATCTCTCGCCGCCGACGTGGTTGTGCTGGCCGTGAAAGCCGGTGCTAGCGATGCCGAGGCTGTGGCGCGCGAGGGAGACGAGTTCAGCGTGGACGTGCGGATGGGGCAGGTGGAAACGCTGACCGAATCCGGCTCGCGGGCGCTGGGGCTGCGCGTGCTTTTCGGCAAAAAGTCCGCTTCGGCCTCGACGAGCGACCTGACGCCGGATGGAATTCGCCAGCTTGTCGAGGGCGCGGTGGCTCTGGCGCGGATTACCGAGGAAGATCCGTTTACCGGCTTGCCGGAGGCAGAAGAATTCGGCACGATTCCCGGCGACCTGGGGCTTTCTTTCGACGATGTTTACTCGCTGCCGGGCGAGGAGCGCATCGAGTGGGCGCGGAGGGCAGAGGCTGCGGCGCTGGCTGCAGACCCGAGAATCACGAATTCGAACGGAGCCAGCTTCAACGCCGCTACCGGACGCATGGCGCTGGCCAATTCGCGCGGATTCGCGGGCGGCTATCGGACCAGTTATGCGGGCATTTCGGCGGCTCCACTGGCAAAGGACGGAAACGGCCAGATGCAGCGCGATTACTGGTCGTCGAGCGCCCGGCGTTTGCGCGATCTCGAATCGCCTGAGTCCGTAGGTGCGGAGGCCGCGCGTCGTACGCTGCGGCGGCTCGGAGCGCGCCGCGTTCCCACGCAACAGGTTCCAATTGTCTTTGCGCCGGAGGTGGCACGGTCGCTGATCGGCTCCATTGCCGATGCGGCCTCGGGCGATTCCATCTGGCGCGGTGCGTCGTATCTTGCGGGCAAGCTGGGTTCGGAAATTGGTGTGTCGGGCCTGACGATTATCGACGACAATGCGATGGTCTTTCCGAACGGCGTGGGCGGCTTTGGCACCTCTCCCTTCGATGGCGAGGGACTGCCTTCGCGGCGCACGGTGTTGGTCGAGGGCGGTGTCCTGCGGAGCTATCTGCTGAACACCTACGCGGCGCGCAAGCTGGGAATGAAATCCACGCACAACGCCTCGCGTGGCCTCGCGGGCGCGCCGGGCATCGGTGTCGGCAACCTGTATCTGGAGCCGGGCCGGCAGACGCCGGAAGAGATTACCGCGGCGATTCCCAAGGGACTTTACGTGACGAGCCTGATGGGATTTGGCGTGAATCTTGTCACGGGAGATTATTCGCGTGGCGCGACGGGGCTGTGGATCGAAAACGGCGAGCTGACCCACGCCGTCGAAGAGGTGACGATTGCCGGGAATCTGGCCGAGATGTTCCGGAGTGTGACGGCGATCGGCAACGACCTCGTCTTTCGTTCGTCGGTGGCCGCGCCCACGTTGCGCATTGACGGGATGACGATTGCGGGGGCTTGAGGCACACTGGTCTCATGCCGTTCGAGTTCCAATCCATCGCATTCGATCCCGCTGAATCGCGGACCGTGCTGAGCCAGTTGCCGCGCGAGGCTGCGATCTTTGCGCTTTACGGCGAGACGGCGAACGCCGAGCCGTACATCGGCCGCACGCCAAACCTTCGCGGGCGTCTGGAGCGGCTGCTGATTCCTTCGGAGAAGCATCCGCGGCGGCTGCAACTGGCAGGCCGCGTGCGGCGGATCGAGTGGCGGCTGACCGGCTCGGAGTTCGAGTCTCTGCTGCTCCAGTTTGAGCTTCTGCAAAGCGTCTACGGAACGAAGTCTCTTGAAAGGATGCACCTGCGGATGCCGGCGTTTGTGCGCTTCCTTGGCGGCAATCCCTATCCGCGCGTAACGGTGACGAACCGGACTCCACTCGGCAAAGCAGGCCTGCGCGAGGCTGAGTGGGTCTATGGGCCGTTTGCCTCGCGCGTTGCGGCGGAGCGCTATGTTGACGAAGCGCTGAAGCTCTTTCTGCTGCGCCGTTGCGTGGACGAGCTTGCGCCCGATCCGAGTCATCCGGGCTGCGTGTATTCGGAGATGAAGATGTGCCTCGCGCCCTGCTACAAGGGCTGCACGGATGAGCGCTATGCGGAGGAATCCGCGGCGGTCGAGCGGTTTCTTTCGACGCGTGGCGAGAGCCGTCTCGTTACGCTCAGGACGGAGCGCGACGCGGCCTCGGCGAATCTGGAGTTCGAGTCGGCGGCGGCGATTCACGCGCAGGTGCAGAAGGTGGAGAGCGTGCGGGCGCTGGCCTCGGAATTGGTGCGGCCCTTGAGCGAGTTGCGCGCTATGGTTCTACAGGAGTCGGCAGAGCCCGACGAGGTTGTGGTCTTTCTCTTTGAAAATGGCCGGCTGCGCGGACCGGCGGCGTTCTCGACGCTTGGCATGAGAATCCAGAACGAGCAGTCGGGTTCAAGCTCGCTTTACGCGCAGCCGATGGCGTTGGAGCCGGTGCCGGAGAATGCAGAGACCAGAGAGCAGGGATCCGGGATCGGCGCGGGAGTACAGAAGACCGCGCGCGGCGTTTTAGAGGAACGGATGCAGGCTGTGTTGGCCGGGCTTTCTGCGCCGTCCGATGCGCCAAACGCGACAACGCGGCAGGGGCATCTCGCTCTGCTCAAACGCTGGTATTACCGTCCGGAGGCCAAGCGGCCGGGAGAAATTTTCTTCCCTGAGTCGGACGGCAACTGGCCTGTCAGGGCGATGCTGCGCGGCGTGGGCCGGGTAGCTGCGATGCGGCTGGCCGCGGCAAAGCCCGCTCCGCAGGAGGGCCCAGATTGTGACGTGGCCCCGTGATGCGGCGCGGAAAACCGGCAGACGAAATCCGCGCGATGCTGGCAGTGGGAACCCGCATGGCGAAAGGGCGCGTCGGCGAGGCGGTAGAGTTGGTGCGCGCGGAGCCGGGGAAGATTGCGCGGCTCGTCGAGTGCCTATGGGACGACGACGCGGGAGTGGCAAACCGCGCCGCCGACGCTCTGGAGCGGGTGACGCGCGGCGAGCCAGAAGTGTTGGCCCGTTGGAGGGAGCCGCTACTGGGCCTGATGGCCGAGGCCGCAGAAAACAAGCTGCGTTGGAATCTGGCGCTGACGGTGCCGCGGCTCAGCCTGACATCCGCCGAGTGCCGTCGCACTGCGCAGACGCTTGAAAGCTATCTCGAAGACAAAAGCTCCATTGTGCGGACCGCCGCACTGCACGGGCTAGCCGACCTGACCCGGCAGGATGCGGCGCTGCTGCCCTCGGTGCTGGAGCATTTGCGTGTCGCTGAGCGCTCTGGGACCGCCGCTATGCGGGCGCGGAGCCGGATTCTGCTCCGCAAGCTCGAAAATCCTACGCCGCGCCGGGCAAAGAAGAAGCAGCCAGCCTGACCGGCAGGCTCGCTTCCCTTGATTTCCAGCGACTTTTCGTTTTTCCGTGTCTATACTGCTGACGTGCATCTGACCGGACTTCCCATTCCGTCCATCCCACCGCAGGAACTTATCGCGCTGCTGGTGGCTGTTTCTTTTGCCGCCGGGTTGAATGTCTACGCCACCGTTGCCACGCTCGGCCTGCTCTCGCACACGCACTGGCTGGCGCTTCCCGCGTCGCTTTCTCTGCTCGGTAACTGGTGGATCATCGGTGCCGCCGCGGCGCTCTTTGCCGTCGAGTTATTCGCGGACAAGATTCCCGCTTTCGATCTGGTCTGGAACGCGCTTCATACCTTTATCCGTGTGCCGGTGGCGGCCCTGCTGGCATTCCAGGCCGCATCGGGCCTCTCGCCGCTCGAACAGGCTGCGGCAGCCGCGGTCGGCGGGGCTATTGCCCTGGCAGCGCATGGCGGCAAGACCGCTGTTCGTGCCGCGGTAACGCCCTCGCCGGAGCCGGTTTCGAACATCGCCCTCAGCTCGGTCGAGGATTTCCTGGCGGTTGGGCTTACATGGCTGGCAACGGCGCATCCGTACATTGCGGGAGGCATCACGCTGGTCCTGCTTATCATCGTAGTGCTGCTAATCCGGATGGTGTGGGGCGCGTTGAAGGCGCTCTTTCGCGGGGCGGAGCGGGTCTTTGCGTAGTGATGCCGGCCTGTTTCGGCTGATACACTAACCCTGCAAGGAGACTCCTTTCCGATCATGGTGGAACTGCTGCCATCCATTCTTTCCGCGGACTTTGCGCGGCTGGCCGACGAGATTGCCGCGGCCGAGCGCGGCGGCGGGACCGTGATCCACGTCGACGTAATGGACGGGCATTTTGTGCCCAACATTACGCTTGGGCCGCCGGTCGTTGCCAGCATCCGGAAGCACACCAAACTCCCCCTCGACTGCCACCTGATGATCGAGAATCCGGACGAGTTCATTCCGGCCTTTGCCGATGCCGGGGCGGACTGGGTAAGCGTGCATTACGAGGTCTGCCGGCACCTGCACCGGACTCTCCAACTGATCGCGCAACACGGCATGAAGCCCGCTGTGGTGCTGAACCCGGCCACCCGCGTCGAGCTGATCCGCGACATTCTGCCCATGGTGCACCACGTTCTGGTGATGAGCGTGAATCCGGGCTTCGGGGGGCAAAAATTCATCGAATTCTCCCTCGACAAGATTCGGCGGCTGGTCGAGCTGCGGCAGGAGCTGGGGCTGGCATTTAGAATTGAAGTCGACGGCGGCGTGGCTCACGATACGGTGGAGCGGGTCGTCCAAGCCGGTGCGGAGCTTCTGGTGGCGGGCAATGCCGTCTTTGGCGCGGGCCAGCCCGAGGAAGCTGCGCGGGCACTGCTGGCGGCGGCGCGCAAGGCCGCGGGTGAGTAAGATTGTATCTTCCCCCCAGGTTGACAGAGCCGGTGGAAGCAAGCTGCAGGAACTGGCTTGATGGATGGAACAGGCAGAGCGGTCGGACGCTTTGCCGCGAAGAGGTGTTATGAACCAGTTGTCCTCGAAGATTGCCGCGGCCGCCTTGGCCGCTCTGCTTGTGTCTGGCGGTATGGCTTTCGCCAGCGATAAGCAGCCTAAGAAAAAGAAGAATCAGGATTTGAGCGCCAATCCGCTGGCCGACGTGAACTCCCGGCAGCCGGATAAGGAGCTCTTCGACAAGGCGATGGTCGCCTTGAAGAAGGGCAGGTTCGACGTGGCGCGCCTCGATCTGCAGACCATGCTGAACACCTATCCGGACTCCGAGTACCGGATGCGCGCCAAGCTGGCCGTGGGCGATACGTGGTTCAAGGAAGGCGGCACGGCGGCGCTGACCCAGGCCGAGGCCGAGTATCAGGACTTCATCACCTTCTTCCCCGACGCGCCCGAGGCCGCAGAGGCGCAGATGAAGGTGGGCGACATCTACTACCAGCAGATGGAAAAGCCTGACCGCGACTTTACCAACGCTCTCGAAGCCGAGAAGGCCTACCGGAAGATGATCAACATGTTTCCGGACTCCACGCTCATTCCGCGCGCCAAGCAGAAGCTGCGCGAGGTGCAGGAGGTTCTGGGAGAACGCGAGACACAGGTCGGCCTCTTTTACCAGAGCAAGGACAACTACTCGGCGGCGATTGCCCGTTTGGAAACCGTCGTGGACTCCTACCCGCTTTACTCCAAGAGCGATCTGGCGCTTCTGACCATTGGCGACGCTTACGCCGGCGAGGCCAAGGCCGTGCGGATGGCGAACGGGCTGCCCGGCGCGCTCCGCGAGCGGCTTTCCGCGCTCTACATGGATAAGGCTGCCGCCGCGTGGGGCAAGGTGATTACGCGCTACCCGATGGCACTCCGTGTGGAAGACGCCAAGGACCGCCTTGTCGCCATGAACCGCCCCGTGCCCGAGCCGACGCAGGCCGCGATTGCCGAGAGCGACGCCGAGGAGCGTAGCCGCCAGCCCGTCCGCTTTACGGACCGCACGCTGGACATCATCAAGCATGGCCCCATGGTGGTGGAGGCGACGCATGTGGGCGAGCCCACGCTCGAAACCCCCAAGCGCACGCTTGCTCCGGATATTACGAAGGAAAATATCGCGCTCTTTAACGAGGCACGCAACGCTGGCAAGCCTCCTGCCGAGGCGGTTACGCCTACGGGAGCCAATGAGCCTCCGCGCAGCGATCAGCCCTCCACG
Organism: Terriglobales bacterium; assembly: GCA_015655195.1. GTDB lineage: Bacteria > Acidobacteriota > Terriglobia > Terriglobales > Acidobacteriaceae > Telmatobacter. Next base: position 4,630 of record JAATFM010000278.1, on the reverse strand, counting down.
GCGCCCATCCAAACCGGCGCTCCGGGAGGCTCGGGCGTTGGTGTGCAGATTGTGAATGCTCCCTCAGGCTCGGTGCCGGCCACGGACCCGAATGCGTTAGTCAAGCCCGCCACTTCGGACAATCCTGCCGCGATTCCTGCGGCCGAGGCTCCGGCTACCGCTCCCGCGCCAGTAAACGAAATCCGGTCCGGAACCGCGCAGCAGACGAAGCCTCCGCAGAGTGCGGCCGACGCCAAGAATCAGGCGAAGAAGCCCAAGACCGACCTGAGCGATGAGTCTTCCAGCAAGAAAAAGAAGAAGAAAGGGCTCGGGAAGCTGAATCCCTTCTAGCCCGCTCCGGAATCTAATTCATGGGCCGCGTTGTAAAGAGCAGCGCGGCCTTTCTCTGTTACGCAGCGCTTATTCCGATCACTGATTACTGTCCTCTGTAGACCGCTGAATGATTATGGAATGGAAGAGCCATCGCATCGACGCATTGCTGGAGCAGGCCCTGGTGGAAGACAAGGCCGCCGGCGACCTGACCACGAATCTCACGATTGATCCTGACCTGCGCGCTACCGCCTCGATCCTTGCCAGGCAGGACCTCGTTGTCTGCGGCCTCGGCGCGGTGCCGCGATTCCTCGAAATTTTTGCTCGGCTCGACCGGCGACCGCAGGCGCAGACGCGCTTCGAAGTTGTAAGCCATCCGGAGATCTTCGACGGCGTTCGCGTTCGAGCCGGCCAGGTGCTGGCCGTCATCCGCCACAATGCCCGCGTGCTGCTCAGTTGCGAGCGTGTGATCCTGAACCTGATGCAGCATCTGAGCGGCATTGCCACCAACACGCGGCGCTATGTCGATGCTATCCAGGGAACGCACGCGCGCATTCTCGACACGCGTAAGACCGTCCCCGGCCTGCGGTCTCTTGAGAAGTACGCCGTGCTCTGCGGCGGCGGCACGAATCACCGCCTCGATCTGGCCAGCGGAGTTCTCATCAAGAACAATCACATTTCGCTCGGCGGCGGCTTGCGCGCCGCTGTGACTCATGCGCTTGAACGGCGCCAGGGCTCACAGCGCATACAGGTGGAAGTGCGGTCGCCGCGCGAGCTTGACGAGGCGCTTGAATGCGGTGCCGAGGCGATTCTGCTCGACAACATGACGCCCGAGCAGGTGAAGAGCTCGATCGACCGCATCAAGGCGCGAAGCTCGGAAGCCTCCGTTTCGGAAGCCATCAGTTCGGAAACGGCGAAGAACTGGATTCCCACCGAGGCCTCGGGTGGCATCGTGTTTGAAAACATCCGTGCCTACGCCGAGACCGGTGTGGACTTTATCTCCGTCGGCGCGCTGACGCACTCCGTCCTCGCCGCCGATATTTCCATGAGCATCGTGGCGGAGTAGGCGCGCAGATGTACGATCTTCCGGGTCTCGATGCCGCGCTAGCCGGTTCCATCTACGCGGGCAAGTTGCACTTTGCGCCCGTCACTGGTTCCACCAACACAGATGCGTTAGCTGCCGCACGCAGTGGCGCGCCGCACGGCTCCGTCTATTTTGCCGATGAGCAGACGGTGGGTCGCGGGCGCGGCGATCACGCATGGCACTCGGTCGCGGCGCAGGGCCTTTATGTAAGCGTGCTGCTGCGGCCGGAGATTTCTGCCGTGCGCTTGCCGATACTGCCGCTTGTTGCCGGGCTGGCTGTCGCGGAGGCTGTTCGCATTGCCTGCGGGCTTGCCGTCGATCTGCGTTGGCCCAACGATCTGCTCGTTGGCGAGCGCAAGGCTGGGGGCATTCTCGCGGAAGCGCAAATGGACGCCGATAGGGTCAGCTATGCCGTTGTCGGCATCGGCATCAACGTGCACCAGCGGCAGTTTGCGCCCGGCCTTGCCACGCCGGCCACATCGCTCGATCTCGAAGCTGGCCATCCCGTAAGCCGGCAGAGTCTGCTGATTGCCCTGCTAAAATCGCTGGAGCGCGAGATGCGCGATTTCGCCAGCCCAGATGCGAGTTCCGACGCGGCGAACACCGTTCTGCGGCGCGTGGAAGAGGCATCTTCGTGGGTTCGTGGGCGGCGCGTGGAAGTTCACGGCCCCCAGGCCTGCACGGGAACGACAGAGGGCCTGGACGCGAACGGATTTCTGCTTGTGCGAACTGCCGAGGGACTAATCCGCGTGCAGACCGGCGGAATTCGCGCGCTGGATTGAGACTCCGGACGAGACTCCGAATTGGGGAAACGGGATGCTGCTGGCTCTCGACGTAGGGAACACGAACACGGTCCTCGGGCTTTATCGCATGGAGGGCGACAAGGCCGGCGAAATGGCCGCGCACTGGCGCGTCACGACGCATCGCACGCAGACCGCCGACGAGTACGGCGTGCTTTTCGTAAACCTCTTCACGATGAGCGGCCTCAGCGTCGATCAGGTCAAGCACATCATTATTTCCTCCGTCGTTCCTCCTGTTGAAACCACGCTGCGCCGCGTTTGCGAGCGCTACTTTCATCTGCCGCCGCTCTTCGTCGAGCCGGGCATCAAGACCGGAATGCCGGTTCTTGTCGATAATCCTGCGGAACTTGGCGCGGACCGGCTTGTGAACGCTATCGCGGCCTTCGAGCGATACGGCGGTCCGTGTATCGTGGTCGATTTCGGCACGGCGACGACCTTCGACGTGATCTCCGCGAGGGGCGAATATCTCGGCGGCGCCATCTCGCCCGGCCTCGGCATCAGCGCCGACGCGCTCTTTGCCCGCGCCGCGCGTCTGGGCCGCGTTGACATCAAGCGTCCGGCAAAGGTGATTGGCACCAACACGGTCACGCATCTGCAAAGCGGCCTCTACTACGGCTACATCGGCCTGGTGGACGGCATTCTTGATCGCATGATTGCCGAGCTTGGCGCGCCGGCAAAGGTGATTGGCACCGGGGGCCTGGCGCGGCAGATCAGTGAGGACTCGCGCTTCATCACGCAGATTGATGACATGCTGACCCTCGATGGCCTCAAGATTCTCTTCGACCGCAACCGCTCGGCGCGGCCGCGGGTGCGCTCGCACTGAGGCCCGCAGTGCGGAATTATTTCAACTACTTTACCGAGACGGAAGAGCGCTTTCAGAAACGGCGCGGCTCGCTGCTGCTGCTCTCCACGCTCGACTGGGCGCTGATCGAGACCTGGCGCGAGGCCGGCGTGCCGCTGGAGGCCGTGCTGCGCGGTATCGATGCGGCCTTCGACAAGTACGAAGCGCGCCAGCAGCGCGGGCGCATGAGGCGTATCAATGGGCTTGCGTGGTGCGCGCAGGCGGTGATGGAAGCCGCTGAAGAGGTGCGCGAGGCTGCTGCCGGCACGAGTGCGGAAGCACTGGCGGCTGCAACGGAAACCGGCTTCGAGCGCGAGCGCATCGCTGCGCATCTTGAGTCTGCGGTTGCAGCATTCGAGGCATCGGAGATTGCGCCGGAGGCAACGGCAGCAACGGCGACTCGCCTGCGTGAGCTGGCCGCAGAAGTTCGCGCTGAGGCAGCAGCACCGCTCGATGCCGAGTCGCTGGAACGAACGCTCACCGTGCTGGAAGAGAAATTGCTTGCCGCGCTTACCGCTGCCGTTCCGGAAGAACTGCTCGTCTCGCTCAAGGAGCAGGCTGCGCGCGAACTTGCGCCTTACCGCAGCCGCATGGGCGCGGTGCAGTTGCGGCAGGTTGAGCGGCAGTTTGTGCAGAAGCGTCTGCTCGTGCACTACAACCTGCCGCGACTGAGTTTGTTCTACATGAGCCAGCAATGAAGCCTCGCAAGCAACAAACCGTGGTGCCCCACGTCCCGCTTTCGGGAGATGGGAGGGATGCGTCGGTCGGCGCGCAACTCATGCACATTGAAAAACCCATTTACGGCGGCTCGTTCCTTGCGCGCGAAGAAGGCAAGGCGATCTTCGTTCCCTTCGCGCTGCCCGGCGAAGAAGCGCGCGTTCGCATCATGGAAGATAAGGGCAAGCGCGGCTACGCGACGGCTGCGATGGTCGAAATCGTTGCCGCCGCGCAGGAGCGTGTTGTTCCCGCCTGCCCGCACTTTGGCTCCTGCGGCGGCTGCAACTATCAGCATGCCGATTACGCAGCACAGCTCAGCTACAAGGAAGCGATTCTGCGCGAGACATTCGCACGCGGCGGCGTGAATCCGCCGGAGCGGATCGAAGTCCTCGCGGCTGATCCGTGGAGTTATCGCAACCGTATTCGGTTAGCCTTCGACGCATCGGTCCGGCCCGGTTATCGCGCACACGGCTCGCACGCCGTTGTTCCCATTGAATCCTGCCCTATTGCCGCGCCGGTTCTTGTGAAAGCCGCATTGGCTGCTGCTGAAATTCTTCGCACAACACAGCCGAAACCGCGCATCAGTGAGATTGTTCTCTTCACGAATGCGGAAGAAACCGAGCTTTTGCTGACGCTGATTCTGGCATCGCCGGCAAAGCTGCGTTTCGATGCTTTCGCAGCAGCATTGAAAGAGCAAATTCCCACGCTTACCGGCGCGGAGCTTGTGGCCGAAGGCCGTGCTCCGCATCCGCCGAAGCTGCTCGCCCGCTGGGGCGCGGAGTCGCTTGCCTACAACGCAGCAGGCTTCGCTTATCGCGTCGATCACGGTGCTTTCTTCCAGGTAAATCGCCGGCTGGTCGATGCGCTTGTCGAGCGCGT
>JAATFM010000320.1 GCA_015655195.1 Terriglobales bacterium | reverse complement strand
CGCAATCTTGTCGAGCTTCGCAATCTTGAAAAAACCTACCGGACTGCTCGCGGCGAGCTGACGCTTTTTCGCGATCTTGACCTCGATGTGGCCGCAGGCGAGATGGTGGCGATTGTAGGCCAATCCGGCGCGGGAAAAAGCACTCTTTTGCACATTCTCGGCGCACTTGATGCGCCTTCCGCGGGAACTGTATACTGCGCGTCAACCAACGTGGCGGAGCTCGGCGCCCGGCAGGCCGCGGCCTTCCGCAATCGCGAGATCGGCTACGTCTGGCAGTTTCACTATCTGCTGCCGGAGTTTTCGGCGCAGGAAAACGTAGCCATGCCGCTGCTGGCCCGCGGCTTAACGAATCGAGAAGCGATGACGCTGGCGGCAAAGTGGCTTCGGGAAGTTGGCCTGGAAGACCGGGCCGCGCATCGCCCCGGCGAGCTTTCGGGCGGCGAGCAGCAGCGTGTGGCGCTGGCGCGGGCGCTGGTCAATTCGCCCCGGCTGCTGCTGGCAGACGAGCCTACCGGCGACCTCGATGAAGCGACCGCCGGGCACATTTTTGACCTCATCCAACGCCTTCATGCAACGCATGGGCTCACCTCAATCCTCGTAACCCACAATATGGAGCTGGCCGCGCGATGTACCCGGACTCTGCGCCTGGAGAGCGGCCGGCTCACCCAAGTTTCACCCGTTCAGGCAGATTGAGCGCAACTTGCAGCGGTGGACTGTCTACTTTGAATCATTCGGGCGGTGGACGAGTCTGAATAATAAGAGGAAAGCGCGGGAGCCGGAAGGTTCCTTTCAAGTAGCAGGATGGAAGCCGGGGCCATGGCAGTGTCTCGGCAATCCGGAAAACCCTCCGGTCCTCCTGATTGGCTGTTCCAGAACCGAACTGCTTTTAATCATGGTTCTGGGCGGCATTGTTGAAACCGGGCAGGCGGCAAGGGGCTGAGTCTGAAGGTTCATCGGACAGCTATCGGGGCCGATAAGCCCGGCACAAGGGAGAACACCATGTTCGAACGCTATACGGAGAAGGCGCGGCGCGTAATCTTCTTTGCGCGGTACGAGGCCAGCCAGTTCGGCTCGCCTTATATCGAAACCGAGCACCTGCTGCTGGGCCTTTTGCGCGAGGACAAGGCGCTGACCAACCGCTTCCTGCGCTCTCACGCGTCGGTGGAGTCGATCCGCAAGCAGATCGAGGCGCACACCACGATTCGCGAGAAGGTTTCCACATCAGTTGATTTGCCGCTCTCAAACGAGTGCAAGCGGGTGCTGGCCTACGCGGCGGAAGAGGCCGAGCGGCTGGGCCACAAACACATTGGAACCGAACATCTGCTGCTGGGCCTGCTGCGCGAGGAAAAATGCTTTGCCTCGGAGATTTTGCAGGAGCGCGGCCTCAAGCTCGCGCAGATTCGCGACGAGTTGGCCCGCGTCACGCAGGAGAAGGCTCCGGCGCAGCGGCAACAGCGCGAATCGAGCCTGCTGGCCGAGTTCAGCCGCGATCTCACGCAGGCCGCCATGGACGGGCAACTCGATCCGCTCGTCGGGCGCGACGGCGAACTGGAGCGTGTGGTGCAGATTCTCTGCCGCCGCACCAAGAACAATCCAGTGCTGATCGGCGAGCCGGGCGTGGGCAAGACGGCGATTGTCGAGGGCCTTGCGCAGCGCATCGCGGATGGCGAAGTCCCGACCTTTCTCGCCGACAAGCGCGTTCTGGGGCTCGATCTCTCGCTGATCGTTGCCGGCACCAAGTACCGCGGCCAGTTCGAAGAGCGGCTCAAGACGATCATGAAGGAGCTGATGGAGAATCAGAATTCCATCATCTTTATCGATGAGCTGCACACGCTGGTTGGCGCGGGCTCGGCGGAAGGCTCGCTCGACGCGGCGAACATTCTCAAGCCGGCGCTCTCCCGCGGCGAAATTCAGTGCATCGGCGCTACTACGCCGGCCGAATACCGCAAGTCCATCGAGAAGGACCGCTCGCTGGAACGGCGCTTCCAGGCCGTCAAAGTTCCGCCGCCCAACGAGGCCGACGCAATCAAGATCATCAACGGCATCAAGGACCGCTACGAGAAGTTCCACGCGGTCAGCTATACCGATGAGGCAATCGAGTTCGCGGTCTCGCACTCCAACCGCTACATCCCGGACCGCTTTCTGCCCGACAAGGCGATTGACCTCATCGACGAGGCCGGCGCGCGCGTCAAGCTGCGCCAGACCTCGCTGCCCGAGGAGATTACCGAGGTTCAGAAGCGGATCAAGTTTATCGTGCACCGCATGGACTCGGCGATTGCCAACCACGAGTTCGAGAAGGCGCGTTTCTATTCCGACGAGGAGCGCAAGGAGCGCGAAAACCTGCGTGCCCTGCGCGACAAGTACCACCTCGACGACTCGGCGGCCGGCATCGTAGGCCGTGAGGACATCGAGGATGTGGTCAGCCGCTGGACGGGCGTGCCGGTCACCAGCATCAAGGAAGAAGAGACGCAGAAGCTGCTGCGCGTCGAAGAAGAGCTGCACAAGCGCGTCATCTCGCAGGACAAGGCGATTTCGGCCCTGGCCCGTGCGATTCGCCGGTCTCGTGCAGGATTGAAATCGCCGCACCGGCCTATCGGTTCCTTCCTTTTCCTTGGACCGACGGGCGTTGGAAAGACGGAAATGGCGCGCACGCTGGCACAATTCCTCTTCGGTTCGGACAAGGCTTTAATCCGCTTCGATATGTCGGAGTTCATGGAGAAGCACTCGGTCTCAAAGCTGATTGGCTCACCTCCGGGCTATGTGGGCTACGAGGAGGGCGGCCAGTTGACCGAGCGTGTCAAGCGGTCGCCGTATTCCGTTGTCCTGCTGGACGAAATCGAGAAGGCGCATCCGGATGTTTTCAATCTGCTCTTGCAGGTCTTTGAAGACGGGCAGTTGACGGATGGCCTCGGCAACACGATCGACTTCAAGAACACGATTCTCATTATGACCTCGAACATCGGGGCGCGGCACCTGCAAAAGAAGCAGGGCCTCGGCTTCCAGTCCGAGCGCGATGATCTCGTGATGGAGAAGATCGAGGAGCTGGTCAAGCAAGAGGTCAAGAAGACCTTCAATCCGGAGTTCCTGAACCGGCTCGACGAGGTCATTCTCTTCCAGTCGCTCTCCGACGGCGACCTGATCCAGATCGTCGAGCTGCTAGTCCAGCAGTTGAACCTGAACCTGGCGCAGAAGGCGATCACGATCTCCGTGACCGAAGAGGCCAAGAAGTGGATTCTCGACAAGACGCTCACCGACCGCAGCTACGGCGCTCGCCCGTTGCGCCGCGCCTTGCAGCGTTACGTCGAAGACCCGCTCTCGGAAGCCCTCATCGCCGGGCAGATTTCCGACAGGCCGGCCTTCTTGGAGGTCTATCTCGACAACAACCAGCTCTTCTACCGCCCGGTAAGTCGGGATGAGTCGGCGAGCGAGGAAAAGGCCGTCGGGATTCTGCTGTACAGTGCGTAACGCAATTTCAACCACGCAAAAAGCCCCGGTCATTGGCCGGGGCTTTTTGTTGAAGCTCGCTATTGTGGCGCTGAGGCCGGGTGTGCCGGGGTCGTGTGTTCGAACCCGGGGATGCCTGCTATTACTTAATCGGATACAGCTTCATGTTACGGAAGTAAATCTCCGCGCCCTCTGACTGAAAGAGAATCTTTCCGCTTGCCGGAGAGGCATCGGTTCCCTCATTGGCCAGCTTGCCGTTCACATACTGCCACACGTGCCCGTTGCGGTTTACAAGTTCCACCACATTCCATTCGCCGTGCGGTTTTTCCAGCTCGTTTACCGGGTCGCGGTATCCGGTCACGTTTTTAAACGGCCCCTTGTCGAAGCGGGCGATACTGACGGCGTTCCCCGCCGGCCCCATCACGCGCGCGCCGTCCTTGCCGGTCAGCGCCGCACCGTCGGTCATCCAGAAGTCGCCCGTGCAGCCCTCGTTGATCTGGAACTCGACCGACCGCGGCCAAACCTTGTCCGGCCCCTGGATGTTGTAGAGAATGCCGCTATCGCGCGCCTGGCCCTGCCGCGAGCCGAATGTGCCTTCGCCCCATTTGAACTCCGCGCGCAGGTAGTAGTTCGTGTATTCCTGCTTCGTGATGATGTAACCCATCTCCGTGCCGGAGACATGCACCACGCCGTTCTCCACCGTGAATACGTGGTTCGGATCGGAGTTCAGCCCCTCTTTGGCCAGAAACGTGTCAAAGCCATTCAGGCTCTTGCCGTCGAAGAGCTTCACGGCATGGCCGTGTTTCGGAATATCCGGCGCCTGCCCCATGGCCATGGCCGCACTCGATAAGAGCGCTGCCGCACACACAACCCCCGCAATCCGCATCTGCTGTTCCGCCTTCCCTTTGCGTAGGTGCATTATCATCGCCGCTGACGGCTCTATGCAAACGTTTCCTTTTGCGCAAGGATACGTGCGCAAAAAAGCAGTCAGGACTCGCGCCGTTCGGGCACCCATGGATCGTTGAGATCGCGGTCCGGGCGGTCGAGATATTGATCCCGCCGATCGCGGCGTTCTTCCTGCTCGCGCCGCCACTCTTGTTCTTCGCGCTCTTCGCGACCGTCGCTCATAGCCTTTCTCCTTGTTCCATTGTAAATTCCGATCAGATTAGACTGAAACAATCGATTCACTCCTGCCGCTCTCTTGCCGTAGCATGGAACCACAACGCACAGCGAGGTCCGCCATGAGCGATACCGTTACCTCCGCAGAACTCACCGCCGAAGAGATTTCCAGCCTCACCCGCCAGACGAACTACGGAACCTGGCGCTTCCAGAAGACTTGGAAACCGCTGCTCGTCGTCGACGCCGAGGGCTGCTGGTTTACTGACGGAGCAGGCAAGAAGTATCTCGATTTCTCCGCGCAGTTGATGTGCGTCAACCTCGGCCATAAGAACCCGCGCGTTGTGGAATCCATCGCCGAGCAGGCAAGGGAACTGGCCTTTGTCGGCCCGGCCTACGCCACGCGCGCCCGCGCACGGATTAGCGCCAAGCTGCTGGAAGTTATGCCGGAAGGCATCGACAAATTCTTCTTCGCCACCAGCGGCACCGAGGCCAATGAGGCGGCCTTCAAAATTGCGCGCATGGTAACGGGCAAGACAAAAATCATCTCGCGCTACCGCTCCTATCACGGCTCTACGATGGGCTCGATTGCCGCCACGGGCGATCCGCGCCGCTGGGCGATGGAGCCGGGTGGCAAGGGCGGCGGCGTGGTCTTTGCACCGGAGACGAACTGCTACGACTGCCCCATCAAGCACACCTATCCCACCTGCAACATCGCATGTGCGGACTACATCGAGCACATCATTCGTAACGAGAGCGATGTGGCGGCAATCATCGTCGAGCCGGTCGTCGGCACAAATGGCGTTCTTGTTCCGCCGCCCGAGTATTTTCCCAAACTGCGCGAAATCTGCGACCGGCATGGTGTTCTGCTCATTGCCGATGAGGTGATGGCCGGCTGGGGCCGCACCGGCAAGTGGTTTTCCATCGACCACTGGAACCTGAAGCCGGACATTCTCGTCACGGCCAAGGGAATCACTTCGGCTTATGTGCCGCTCGGCCTCTGCGCCACCACGACAAAGATCGCCGAATATTTCGAGGAGCATTATTTTTCGCACGGGCACACCTACGAAGCGCATCCGCTCACGCTGGGGCCGGCAGTTGCCACGATTGAAGAGATGCAGCGGCTCAAGCTTGTCGAGCGCGCCGCGGAGCTTGAGCCATATCTGCGGCAGAAGCTCGAAGCGCTCAAAGAGAAGCACGTCTCCATCGGCGATGTGCGAGGCATTGGTCTCTTCTTCGCCGTCGAGCTGGTAAAGAACCGCAAGACGAAGCAGCTTTTCAACACGTATCGAGACAAGATCGAGGGCAAGCCGCTGCTCGTGGACCAAATTGCCGCGAAAATGATGTCTGACGGCGTGGCGCAGCAGGCATGGGTGAGCCACTTTGTGATTGCTCCGCCGCTGATTGTTACGAAGGAAGAGCTGGACTTCGGCATCGACGCGCTGGATCGGCATCTCTCCATAGCAGATGCACTTGTGGAGTAGTCTTAGACCCCACTCCAGCCGCAAAAGTAAAAACCTCGCGTCGGCGCGGCACGCATTGCAGAGGCTTCGTACAATAGAGAAGGAAGCCCTCTCCTGCCAATGACGGAAGACGCAAAAGCCAGCGAAGAAAAAGCCGCCAAGAAGCCGGCCCGCAAGTCCGACGAAGACCCCGTAGGCAAGGTCTACGATGGGGCGCTGATGCGCCGGTTGGGCCGCTACCTGCGCCCCTATTGGGTGCAGGCGGCAATCTCCTCCGTCTCCGTTACGCTCAAGGCGCTCAGCGACATCGCCGGCCCGTATTTTGTCAACGTCGGCATCGACCGCTACATGACGCACGAGAACCGCTTCTATACGGCGTGGCTCGGCACGCGCCTCTCGCCTGATGCGTGGACCGGCATCACGCAGCTTGCCTGGCTCTATCTGGTGGCGCTGCTCTCGGCCTATCTCTTCGAGTTCATCCAGACGTACCTCATGCAGTGGGTCGGCCAGAAGGTCATGTTCGACCTGCGCCACGAGCTCTTCCGCCACATGCAGCGGCTGCACGTGGGCTTCTTCGACAACCACGCCGTGGGCCGCCTCGTTACACGCCTAACCTCTGACGTCGATGCGATCAACGAAATGTTCACGGCGGGCATTCTCGCCATTGTGGACGACTTCTTCACGCTCATGTTCATGGGCATTTTCATGCTCTGGGTCAAGTGGTGGCTCGCGCTGCTTACCTTCGCCGTGCTGCCGGTGATCCTGATCGTCACGAACATCTTCCGCAAGTCGGTGCGCGACAGCTACCGCCGCGTTCGCGCCGCCATTGCGCGCATCAACTCCTTTACGCAGGAGCACATCGGCGGCATGAGCGTGGTGCAGCTCTTCAACCGCGAGGAGCGCGCCTTCCGCGACTTTGAAGATGTGAACCGCCAGCACATGATCGCTTTCAAGGACACCGTATTCGCCTACGCGCTTTACTACCCGGCGGTGGATTGCCTCTCCATAATGGCTGTGGCGCTGGTGCTCTGGGGCGGCGGCTTCAGCGTGCTGCGCCACGGCGCGGTCACCATCGGAATGCTCGCGCTCTTCAATATGTTTTCGCAGCGCTTCTGGCGGCCCATTCAGGACCTGAGCGATAAGTTCAATATTCTGCAGGCGGCTATGGCGGCCTGCGAGCGCATTTTCAAGCTGCTCGATGAGAAGCCCGCGATTACCAGCCCGGCGCAGCCGGTCGCCGGCGACAGCTCGAACCGCATCGAGTTCCGGCATGTCTGGTTCACTTACCAGAAGCTCACGCCGGAGCAGCAATCGCTCGTGGCAAAGGCCGCGAAGGCTGAGGCGAACGCCGAAGAGCTTGCTGCATTGAAAGAGATCGATTGGATTCTGCGCGATGTCTCTTTCACCATCGAGCCAGGGCAGACGGTGGCGATTGTGGGCCACACTGGCGCGGGCAAAACGACGCTGATCAGCCTCATGATGCGCTTCTACGACGTGACGGCGGGCGCGGTGCTGCTCGACGGTGTCGATGTGCGCGAGCAGGACCTGCACGAGCTGCGCAAACATTTCGCGGTAGTGTTGCAGGACCCGTTCCTCTTTAGCGGCACGATTGGCGGGAACATTCGTCTTGGCAACGAGGCCATCGACGACGCAGGCCTGCGCCGCGCCGCGAACGACGTGAACGTTCTCGACTTCATCGAGAGCCTGCCGGGGAAATTCGACGAGCCGGTGCGCGAACGCGGCAACTCGCTTTCCACTGGGCAAAAGCAGCTCATCAACTTTGCCCGTGCACTGGCCTTCAATCCGCGCATCCTGATTCTCGACGAGGCAACTTCGAGCGTGGACACGGACACCGAGCTGCGGATTCGCGGGGCGCTCGAACGCATGGTCGAAGGCCGCACCAGCGTGCTGATCGCACACCGGCTCTCTACCGTGCAGCGCGCCGATACCATCCTCGTCATGCACAAAGGGCAGTTGCGCGAGATGGGCTCGCACCAGCAGTTGCTCGCCATGCGCGGACTTTATTGGAAGCTCTATCAGCTTCAGTACAAAGATCAGGAAGGGCT
>JAATFM010000196.1 GCA_015655195.1 Terriglobales bacterium | reverse complement strand
CGCGGGCCATCTCAGCCGGAAGATGCTGGAGCGTTACAGCCACATCCGCGCACAGGCCAAGCGCGCCGCTGTCGAAGCAATCGAGAAGAACAACTAATCGTGCACAAGTGTGGGGCTCCTTTAAAGGTCCCCACAATCGGCGCTCTCGTCGGAAACTAAAATTTCACAAACGATTGATTTTAATGGTCGGGACGGGCAGATTTGAACTGCCGACCCCTCGCACCCCAAGCGAGTGCTCTACCAGGCTGAGCCACGTCCCGACACAGTCGAGCCGGCTCGGGATGAGCCGGCTCTTTGGGGTCTCGAATAAGTCTACACCAAATATGCGGGACCGGATTGATTCCAGTACCGATTCCGGCACGATTCCAGCATTGTCGCACCGAATTACTGCGCGGGATTATTGCGCCGGCGGGACGTATTCGCTGGGCAGCGCCGAGCCTTCGCCGAAGAAGAACTCCTCCATCTGCTCCACCAGGAACTGCTGCGCCTGCGGCGTCCACGGCTGCAGGCGATACTCGTTGAGCAGCATCTTCTGCCGCTCGACCCACTCGCCCCACGCCGCCGCCGAGACGTTCTTGTAAATCTTCTGCCCGAACTCCGAGTCGAAGGGCGGCTCGTCCAGCCCCTCCATCTCGCGCTTGTTGCGAACGCAAAAAACCATGTGCGCCATCGTTTCCAAACTCCCTTAATCCCTCATTCTATTGGATGCGCCCGCGATTGCGCCGGCCGAGCAGGCACTCATGTGCCACCCTCCCCAAAAATACTCTTGACAACAGGCTTCATTCACGGTTTCCTGTTGGCGACTGGCAAATCATGTTTCTTCGCGCGTTTGCCGGAGCGTCTGTAACGTTGCCTGCGTTGCGGACACAACCAATTGGCTCTCCACGGCCGCACTCGTACCCGCGTGCTTTTCAATACGGGCCGAGATGCAGCCGCCTCCGATGTCGCAGCATACAGATCAGCACCTGACCGGATGGATTACGCTCCACACCGGCTCGCAAGCTGCTTGAAATTACCGTCTTCTCTGGCTTGACGAAAACCTCAGGAACAAGAAAAAAGGAGCTACCGTGTCCGACCAATCCACTCCCGCACCCGCAGCCTCCGGGCTTTCCGACAACGCCGCAGGCGCTCTGGCCTACGTCACCATCATTCCGGCGATCATCTTCCTGGTGGTGGAGCCATACAACAGGAACCCGTTCATCAAGTTCCACGCGTGGCAGAACATCTTCCTGTGCATCTTCCTTTTTGTGCTCAGCATCTTCAACATCATTCCCATCCTGGGCCAGATCATCTTCCTGATCGGGTGGCTGACCGCCCTGGTCTTCTGGATCATGGCCATCCTCAAGGCATCCAGGGGTGAGAAGTACAAGATTCCTGTCATCGGTAACTTTGCCGAGAAGCAAGCCGGCGCGTAATTTGCCGCACGTCAAGGTCACGAGGCGCTGAGGCCACACAGCTTCAGCGCCGTTTGCCCTTGCGGGATGTGTGCTTCGGCTTCTTGCGCTTTGGCGCCGACGGGATCACGCGCGGCGTGCCGTCCTTGTTTTTCTTCTTCGGACTCTTTCTGCTCTTCGTGACGGGAGCGCTTTTGCGCGGCCTTGCGCCGGTAAGCGGAATTCCCTCTTCCACAATCGAGAACTGTAGCTTGCGCTCCTGCGCCAGAATGCGGTCGAGAATCACCTGCACGCGGTTGCCGGCGCGAAATATGCGGCCCCAGCGCTCGCCGACAATCTCGTGCGTGTTCTCGCGCCAGGTATAGCGGTCGTCGCGCAGCGAGTCGATCGGCACCAGCCCCTCGACAAACATCTCCGTCAGCTCGACGAATAGCCCGTATTTGGTAGGGTTCAGCACCAGCGCGGCAAACTCCTCGCCCACGCGGTCCTGCATGAAGCGAACCTTCTTCCACTCGACAAGCTCGCGCTCAGCCTCGGCGGCACGGCGCTCGGTCTGGCTGGTCTCATCGGCAATTTGCGCCAGTTCGGCCTCGGGAATCGGCGGCTCCAATAATGAATCCGCCGGGTGCCCCACTCTCGCCGCGTCTTTGTCTTTGCGGCTAGGGTGGGATAGCACAATCCCCGCCATCCCTTCATTCGTATGCGTCCACGGCGAGTCTAGCCGGCCTTTGACAACCGTTCCCTTCCCGCTCACGCCGCGCCGCAGAAGTGCCTTCGTAATGCGATGCACGATCAGGTCCGGGTAGCGCCGTATCGGCGAAGTGAAGTGCGTGTAAGTCGGCGCGGCCAGCGCAAAGTGGCCCTCGTTGATTTCCGAATACCGCGCCTGCCGTAGCGAGCGCAGCATCAGGTAGCTGAGAATCCGCTCCTCCGGTTTGCCCTCGATGCGCGCCGCCAACCGCTGATACATCTTCGGCGTGACGGGAATCTCTTCCACCACTTCATGCGTGCGGGCTTTGCGACCGCTGCGTTCGGCATCACGGCGATCGCCGCGAGTTTGTATGCGCTTCACCGGCAGTGGTCCAAGGCCAAGAGAAAAACCAAAGCCCGCGGCCTGCTCCTCGAACTCGACGACACGCCGCGGCTCGGGCCGCTCGTGAATGCGATAGAGCGACGGCACTCCGAGGTCTTCAAGCCACGTGGCAACGCACTCGTTCGCGGCCAGCATGAACTCTTCGATCAGGCGGTTGGCCCACGTTCGCTCGGTCTTCGTTACACCGCGCATCTGCCCCTGCTCGTCGAACTGAATCACCGGCTCGGGAAGATCAAAATCAATGGACCCACGCTCCTCGCGGCGCTTGTTCATCTTCCACGCAAGCTGCTGCATCCGCTCGAAGTCTCCGGTCAGTTCCGGGTACTCGGCTCGCGTCTCTTCATCGCCTTCAAGAATCAAATGAACTTTGGTGTAGGTCATTCGCGCCGCCGAGCGAATGACGCCTTCGCAAATCTCGTAGCTCTCGATGTTGCCGTTCGCGTCAAGCTGTATGAGACAGCTCAGCACGAGACGGTCTTCATTCGGACGCAGGCTGCAAATGTCCGTCGAAAGCTCCTGCGGCAGCATGGGAATGGCGCGGTCAGGAAAGTAAACGCTGGTGCCGCGCAGGCGGGCTTCGAGATCGAGATCGCTGCCGGAATCGGCTGCGGAATCACCCGAGTAATTTCCCGGTCCGCGCACATACTCGGCCACATCGGCAATATGCACCTGAAGCTCGTAACCGCCGCCGGGGCGCTCGCGAACAAGAACCGCATCGTCGAAGTCGCGCGCAGTCTCGCCGTCGATGGTAACGATGGGAAGCCCACGAAAATCGCGCCTTCGCGCAACTTCGTCCAGATCGAGATGCGCCACGCACCGCGCTTCTGCGAGCACATTTTCAGGAAAGACCCGCGGCAACTGGTGCTTGCGAATCATCATCTCGACATCGACGCCGAAGTCCTCCGGGTCGCCGAGAATTTCGATCACGCGCCCCATCGCGGGCTTCGTCGGCGTGGGCCAGCTTGTGATTTCGACATCGACAACAAGGCCGTCGAGATTATCAGGCACGGCGTTGTCGTATTCCGCCCCACTCGCATGTGCCTCTTCGCCCAATACGCGATGCGCCTTTGCGTCTTCGCTCTCCGCGGGCACTTCCTGCCCAAAAGGAATCAAAATCGGCTGCGTCATCCGCTCGTCGAAGGGAATAACAAGATTTCCATTCGCGCGTTCGGACTTCGCGTAGCGAAAAGTTCCGACGACAGTCGTGTTGCGCCGGGTAAGAATGCGTGCAATGCGGCCCATGCGCCTGCCATCGCCGCGCGGCGGAGCAAGCTCGACCAGCACCTGATCGCCCTGCATGGCGCCGTTGATCTCGTCGGGCGGAATAAAAATATCTTCCGTAACGCCAGATGCCTGCCTCGCATTCGGCCGCACGAATCCATAGCCGTCACGGTGCAGGTCAAGCCTTCCGGCTGCGAGATTGTCGCGCGTCTCTCTCGTTCCCGTTCCGCCGCGCAAGTCCGAACCCGAAGCCGCGGCGCGTGGAATTCCCCACAACTCGCGGTCCACCTTCACCAGCTCGCCGCGCACCGTGAGCCGCGCCAGTTGTTCGAGCAGCAGCCGGCGCTCGCGCCCGCCGCCGAGGCCCAGCTCGCGCACCAGTTGCTTATAGCCCGCCTTGCCGCCCGCCGAGCGCGTAATCCGCGCCACAAGTTCCCGGTCTGTCATAGAACCCCTGTCCTCGAACCATAGAACCGAACTATAGAAGCTCGAACCATAGAACCCATAGAACCCATAGAACCAAGGTACAGCCCCGCCGCCCTTGCCCGCCTGACCCTTTCCCGCTTTGAACCGGCGCGGCCCAAAATCCCGCCCGCATGTTTTCGCCCATTTTTCAGCAGCCGTTACAAGCACAAGCCGCTTCCGTCCGATTAGAATGACAGCAGCCGTGCGGAGTCGTCTTGTTTCCCCGCCGCAATCTTTATTATGGAAGCTACTGGAAAGGAACCTGCATTGAACCGCATGTGGAAACCCAGCCAACCAGAGACCCCCCCTTCCCCCCCTACGCCTGAGCCGACGCGTCCCGCGCCAGCCGCCACCGCGCATGAACCGGCACGCTCTGTCGCTGCGCCCGGCGATCAGGCTACGATTACCAAGGGTCTATACATTAAGGGAGAAATCTCCGGAACCGAATCGCTGTTCGTCGACGGCAAAGTGGAAGGCAGCATAGTCCTGAACGGCAACCGCGTCACCGTGGGCCGCAATGGCCAGGTAGCAGCCAGCATTACCGCCCGCGAGGTCGTGGTTCTCGGCAAAGTGCGCGGCAACGTCTCGGCCACGGACCGCGTCGACATCCGCGCCGAAGGCGCCGTTACCGGCGACGTCTCCGCAGCCCGCATCAGCATCGAGGATGGCGCCTTCTTCAAGGGCGGCATTGACATTCGCAAGGGCGACGCTCCGGCCAAGGCCGCTGCGGCAACCACGCACGAACCCGCAAAGGCCGGCGCTTAGCGCACGGCGGTAAATTCCGCGCGCTTCCTGACTGCGCGCATCGTATCGCGCCCTGTTCCTGTGCAGCGAAGTTTGTTGCCCGGAAATGGGGCGTGTGCGTTTATACGCAATTTCCGTGCCCCATCCTTGCGCCTTTTTTCTGGCGCAAGGGTGGGACAGCACGCCCCTCCACTCAGCACGGCCAGCTAAAAAGCTGAAGGCTGAAAGCTACCTCGCAAATCCCAGCCGCTTCCTCGCCACCCGCGGCAGGGCCGAGCCGGATCGTTCCAGCACCCACGCCGCCACGGCCAGCCACAACGCGCTTCCCACTACAAGAATTCCCAGGTCGATCCACCGGCTTGCCAGCGGCAAATGGAAGACATGCGCCGCCCAGGCCCACAACACGGTAAAGACCACCCACACCACGCCTCCGCCCGCCGAGCCGGCTAACAGGCAGCGGCCCATCTCCGCAAAATCCAGGCTCGCCAGCGATACCATGTGCCTCTGATGCAGCAGGACGGCCAGCGTAATGGTCTGCAACGTGATGCCGATGTCGGATGCGATAGCTAATCCTGTCGCACACATCTCGTGATAGAGCCCCGCGTAAACGGGCAGCGAGACCAGCGTGACAATGGTTCCGGCAACCATCGGTACCATTGTGTTCCCAGCCGCGTAAAAGGCTCGCGCATAGATGGATTGCGCCGACCAGAGGAACATTGTGAGACAAAAGAGGACAAAGTAAGCCGCGAAGGCCCGGCCGTCAGTGCGGGAAAAACGCCCGCCGACAAAGATCAGGTCCACAAGCGGGCCTGCGAGCGCGATCAGCCCCGAGGAGAGGAGCAGGCTGAGTGCGATGATGCGCGAGACGGAATCGGCAACGCCAACAGCGAACTCGTAACACTTTCCCTTGGTCCACAAGCTGGCAAAGAAAGGCATGGAAGCCACACCGGCGGCCTGCGCCAGCACCGACATGGGCGCGGTGAAGAGCCGCTTGGCGTAATTCATCAGCGAGACGGCCCCGCCGGTCGCCGAGGCAAAGTGGGCAATAATCCAACTGTCAGCGGTCACCAGCGAGACGCCAGCAATGAGCGGCAGGGAGAGCCTGACCCACTCGCGCAGCCCCTCGTCCTTCCAATCAAGCAGCGGCCAGTAGCGCGTTCCAGCGCGGCGGGCAAAGATGGCATTGAGCAGAAACGGGCCGAGAAATGCGCCCGCGGTGGTTCCCACGGCGAGCGAAGAGACTCCGATGCGATGCACCAGCAGCAGCCCGCCGAAGATAGTGCCAAGGTTGTAAATAAGCGGCGTGACAGCCTGCACGCTGAACTGCTTGCGAACCAGCAGCACCGAGCCAAAGACGCCGCCCGCGAAGAAAAACAACGGTCCGGGGAGCAGAATGCGCGTCAGGCGCACGCAGAGCGCAGCCTTCTCCGCGTCAAAGCCCTTGAACTGCCAGTGCACGTAATACGGCGTCAGAAACTCGGCAATCAGAATCGCCGCGCCCAGCACCAGCAGCATCGTGGTCAGGATGACGGAGAGCGAGCGATTGCCCTCGGCCTCGCGCCCGGAGTCGCGATAGCGCGTCAGGATCGTGACAAACGTGATCGACGCCGCGCCGCCAACGAGAAAGTACGCGATCATGTCGGGCAGTATGAATGCGGCGGTTAAAGCATCGGCCTCCATGCCACTGCCGAAGAGCCATGCGATGTACTTGGTCCGCACAAGGCCGATGAGACCTGAGAGGAGCGTGGAAGCCATCAGCAGCGCCGTAGCCGCGAAGGCCGAGTGCGCGTGCGAAGGCCGCAGCACGCCGAGCGCCTGCTTCCATTTCGGCTCCGCAGTTCGCGGGTTCGGCTCGGCAGCCTGCGGAGCCGGCTGCGCGTGCGTTGCCCCTCCGGTTGAAGTCTCTTCCGTCACTATGCCTGATTCTATCCGGCAGGTGGTTCCCTCTCCGCACTTCCGTTCCGCTCGCGTATCCTGTTCGCAACCGGAGATTCCTGTCACTATGCGCCTTGTTCCTGCCGCTCGCGCCGTCGCTTTCGTCCTTACACTCACACTCGGTCCGCTCGCCCAGGCGCAAACCAGTTCGACGCAACCGATTCACGGCGGCGACGGCATCAAGCTCCCTGCCCCGCCGGCGGTCGAGACGCATCCCGTCACCGACGACTATTTCGGCACCAAGATCACCGACAACTACCGCTGGCTCGAAGACGCCAAAAGCCCCGAGACCCGCGCCTACATCGACGCCGAGAACGCCTACACGCAGCGCTATCTCAAGCAGGCCCGCATCCGTCCACAGGTCGTGGACGATCTAGACGCCCTCGAACACGTAGCCAGCGCCTCAGCGCCCGTCGAGCGCAATGGCAATCTCTTCTTCCGCAAGCGGCTGGCCGGCGAGGACCAGTCCTCCATCTACCTCCGCCATGGCTATACGGGAAAAGACGAGCGCCTTATCGACCCCGCGCAGCTCAGCCGGGACCCCAATACCTCCGTCTCGCTTCACGCCATCTCACACGACGGCGCGCTTCTCGTCTACGGAGTGCGCCAGGGCGGCGCGGACGAGACCTCGCTGCGCATCTTCGACGTAACGGCGCGCAAGACGCTGCCCGACGAACTGCCCGCCGGTCTCTATCGCTCGGTAAGCTTCACGCCGGACAACTCAGCCCTCTTCTATACCATCCAGAAACGCACCGGCACGCTGCTCTTCGAGCACAAGCTCGGCGACCGGCCCACGAAAGACACCCTGCTCTTCGGCCGCGAATTCCGCGGCGAGCCGCTCGGCCCCATCGACCTCTTTTCGGCAGAAGTCACCGACGACCAGCACTACCTGGTCCTTCACATCGACCGCGGCGTGCCTGCGCGGCGCGTTGACATCGTTTACCGCGACCTGACCAAACCCGATTCCTACTTTGAAATCCTCGTCTGGGGCGTCGATTCGCGCTT
>JAATFM010000226.1 GCA_015655195.1 Terriglobales bacterium | reverse complement strand
TGGGGGGCTTTGCTCCTCCTCCGCCCGAGCCGGCTCCGGCACCGGGAGATGCGGCGCACCAGGCTGCTCATGGGCGCGGCGCTCCGCCGGCTGATCCGGCCCGCTTCCGCGGCGTGCGCATCTTTGATATTTCCGACATCAAGAACCCCAAGCAGGTTGCCGCCGTCCAGACCTGCCGCGGCTCGCACACTCATACGCTCGTCATGGACCCCAACGACAAGGACGACGTTTACATCTACGTTTCGGGAACCTCGTTCGTGCGTCCCGCCGAGGAGCTGGCCGGCTGCTCTGAAGAGGCTCCGGACAAGGACCCCAACACCTCGCTCTTCCGCATCGACGTAATCAAGGTTCCGGTGGCGCATCCGCAGGAAGCGAAGATTGTTTCCAGCCCGCGCGTCTTCATCGACCCGCGCACCGGCGCGCTGAACGGACTGAACAACGGCGGCAGCCACGCGGAAGCGGCCGGCAAATCGGACCCCAAGGAAGAGAAGCCGCACGACACCAACCAGTGCCACGATATTACGGTCTACTCGGCTGTCGGTTTGGCCGCCGGAGCCTGCTCCGGCAACGGCATCCTGCTCAACATCAAGGACCCCGTGCACCCGGTGCGCGTCGATGCGGTAAACGATCCGAACTACTCCTACTGGCACTCGGCGACCTTTTCGAACGACGGCTCCAAAGTCGTCTTTACCGACGAGTGGGGCGGCGGCATGGCGCCGCGCTGCCGCACCACCGACCCGCTCAACTGGGGCGCGGACGCCATCTTCAACCTCAAGAACGACAAGCTCTCGCTGGCCAGCTACTACAAGATGCCCGCCGCGCAAACCGAGAGCGAGAACTGCGTGGCGCACAACGGCTCGCTGATTCCGATTCCAGGGCGCGACATCGAAGTGCAGTCCTGGTATCAGGGCGGCATCTCGATCATGGACTTTACCGACGCGGCGCACCCGGTTGAGATCGGCTACTACGACCGCGGCCCCATCGACCCCAAGATGCTCGTCCTCGGCGGCTTCTGGTCAGCCTACTGGTACAACGGCTACATCTACGGCTCGGAGATTGCCCGCGGCCTCGACGTTCTCAAGCTCACGCCAAGCAAGTTCCTCACGCAGAACGAAATCGATGCGGCAAACACGATCAAGTTCGGCGAGCTGAACGTGCAGAACCAGCAGAAGCTCGATTGGCCGAACAAGCTCATCGTCGCCAAGGCTTACGTGGACCAGCTTGAGCGCTCGCAGGCCCTGTCCGCTTCGCAGATTGCCGATCTTCGCAAGGCCATTGACGAAGCCCAGAAGTCGCACCTCAAGAAGAAGCCGGTAGCGAAGCTCAGCGCTCTCGCCGCGCAGGTGGATTCCAGCACAGCCGGAGCCAAGACACCCGCCGACGCGAATCGGCTGACGGCGCTCTCGGCAATCCTGAAGCACCCGGTAGCGTGAACCGAAACCAATCGAACAAAGGCCCGCGTGATTCTTCCACGCGGGTTTTTGTATGCTTCCAATCAACGCTGGGTGCCTCAGGTCCCTGTAGTTGGGACCTGGGATACCTCATCCGCTGGTTCCTTTTCATTGCCATTTCACTCCGGCCACTCTCCAAACCGTAAAATAAAGATTCGGCTCATTGTCGAAGAAGTCCCCGGAAAGATTGAGGTTTTGTCGTGTCGAACATTCTGGAACATTTGCCGGTCGGCGAGAAGGTTGGCATCGCCTTCTCAGGCGGCCTCGATACCAGCGCCGCACTGCACTGGATGAAGCAGAAGGGTGCAATCCCGTACGCCTACACGGCCAACCTGGGCCAGCCCGACGAGATCGATTACGAAGCCATTCCGCGCAAGGCTCTCGAATATGGCGCCGAAAAGGCCCGCCTCATCGACTGCCGCCTGCAACTCGTGCAGGAGGGTATCGCCGCGCTGCAATCGGGCGCGTTTCATATCTCGACCGCCGGCGTGACCTACTTCAACACCACGCCGATCGGCCGCGCCGTTACCGGCACCATGCTCGTGACCGCGATGAAGGAAGACGCGGTTGACATCTGGGGCGACGGCTCGACCTTCAAGGGCAACGACATCGAGCGCTTCTATCGCTATGGCCTGCTCGTCAACCCGAGTCTCCGCGTCTACAAGCCGTGGCTCGACTCCGCATTCATCGACGAGCTCGGCGGGCGCGCCGAAATGTCAGCCTTCATGCAGAAGTCGGGCTTCGAGTACAAGATGTCCGCCGAAAAAGCGTACTCGACCGACTCGAACATTCTCGGCGCAACGCATGAAGCCAAGGACCTCGAACATCTATCGAGCAGCATCCGTATCGTGCAGCCCATCATGGGCATAGCCTCATGGCGCAGCGATGTGGACGTAAAGCCGGAAGAAGTTTCGGTGCGCTTCCACGAAGGCGCGCCCGTCGCGCTCAACGGAAAAGAGATCGCCGACCCCGTCGAACTGATGCTTGAAGCCAACCGCATCGGCGGCCGCCACGGCCTCGGCATGAGCGACCAGATCGAGAACCGCATTATTGAAGCGAAATCCCGCGGCATTTACGAGGCTCCCGGCCTGGCGCTGCTTTACATCGCCTACGAGCGGCTCATCACCGGTATCCACAACGAAGACACCATCGAGCAGTACCGCGAGAACGGCCGCAAGCTCGGCCGGCTGCTCTATCAGGGCCGCTGGTTCGACCCGCAAGCCATCATGCTGCGCGAGAGCGCCCAGCGCTGGGTCGCGCGGCCCGTCACCGGCGAGGTCACACTAGAGCTGCGCCGCGGCAACGACTACTCGCTGCTCAACACCGAGTCGCCGAACCTGACCTTCCAGCCCGAGCGCCTCACGATGGAGAAAGGCGAATCGACCTTCTCGCCCCGCGACCGCATCGGCCAGCTCACCATGCGCAACCTCGACATTACCGACACGCGCGCCAAGCTGCTCACCTACGCCGAAAGCGGTCTCATCAAGCTCAGCACCGGCACCACGATGCCGCAGCTCAAAGGCGCGAACGACAAAGAGTAGTCGCGCAGTTCAAAGCGAAACAAGAACGGCGCAGAGATTTCACAATCTCTGCGCCGCTTTTCATTCCACTCAAGCTCCGTGCCCCATCCTTGCGACTTCTT
>JAATFM010000282.1 GCA_015655195.1 Terriglobales bacterium | reverse complement strand
GATCTCTGACAACTTGCTTAGTGCATCGCTTCCGCGCCCGGTCCCTTTCCCGGTCGGTTGCTGCTCAGCAGAAACGCCAGGCAGACCAGCACAATCGACATCCACGAAAGCTCGATGTAGACATCCTGATAGCCCTGCATCCGGGCCTGCATGTTGAGCTGGTTGTAGATGGTGGCCATCGCCTTGCCGGCGCCGTCTGCGCCGCCGAAGCTTCCGCCTCCACTGCCGCCGCCAAAGATTCCGGTCAGTGCACCCAGATGCTGCTGGTAGCCCGGATTGCCCGGCCCCATAAAGCCCTGCAGGTGCTGCTGGTGCCACATGGAGCGGCTCGTCACCTGCGCATTCGTTAACGCAATCAGAATCGAGCCGCCGATGTTACGCGCGAAATTGATGAGGCCGGAGACCTGGTTGCTTTGCTCCTTGGGCAGCCCCACATACGCGGCCGTGGTGATGGAGATAAAGCAGAAGGGCAGCGGCAGCATCTGAATCACGCGCAGAATCGATGCCTGGTTGAAGGTCATGTCGAGGCTCGTCACCACCGCCGCATAGCGGAAGGTGAACGTGAACATGATGAACCCGCAGACCGCCAGCGTCCGCGCCGAAATCTTGCCCGTGGCAAAGCCGGCCAGCGGCATGACAACAAGGAGCGCGATGCCGCCCGCCGTCAGTGCCATGCCGGCAGTAGTGGCGTCATATCCCAGCAGCTCCTGCATGAACTGCGGCTGCAATACCGTATTCGCGTTCAGCACGCCGCCCACCAGCGCCATCAGGAAGCAACAGATTGCGAAGTTTTTAAATCGAAAGACCCGCAGGTTAATGATGGGATTTTTAGTTCGCAGCTCCCAGACGACCAGCCCGATCATGCCCAGGATGAACAGGGCGGCGCTGATGCGGATGAAGTTCGAGGCGAACCAGTCGTTCTCCTCGCCCTTGTCGAGCATGATCTGCATTCCGCCCATGGCGATGGTAAGGAAGCTCAGGCCCAGGTAATCCATCTTGCCCAGCAGCTTGCGGTCGGGCTTGATCCACGGCGGATCTTCCACCAGGCGCGTGACCAGAACAAAAGCCAGAATGCCGACGGGAATGTTGATGAAGAAGATCCAGCGCCAGGAGAAGTTGTCGGTAATCCAGCCGCCGAGCGTGGGGCCGATTGACGGCGCGAGCACAGCGACGAGACCATAAAGCGCGAAAGCCTGCCCGCGCTTCTGCGGCTCAAAGGAATCCGCCATGATGGCCTGCGCCATGGGCTGCAAGCCGCCGCCGCCCGCACCTTGCAGGACGCGAAAGAGCAGCAGCATGGGCAGCGTGGGCGCGGCACCGCACAGGAAGCTGGCGACGGTAAAGATCACGATGCAGAGGAGGAAGAAGTTGCGCCGGCCCATCACGCTCGAAGCCCACGCGCCGAGCGGCAGCACAATGGCATTCGAGACCAGATAGCTGGTCAGCACCCATGTCCCCTGGTCGGTGCTGGCGCCAAGCGACCCGGCGATGTGCGGCAGAGCCACGTTGGCAATCGAGGTGTCGAGCACCTCCATGAACGCGGCCAGCGCCACAGTGGCCGCAATCAGCCACGGGTTGGTGCGCGGCTTCCAGGCAGCCGGGTTCCCAACGGTCACTGTGCGCGAGCCGGCGGAGGCATTTCCCGGCGCCGGCAGCGTTGCTTCGCTTGCGGACAAAACGTCTCCTTAGTTCGAAGGCAAGGGTTCTAAAGCAAGTCCAAAACTAGAAAAATCAATCAGCGAACGGGAATCTCCCGCTTTATTTCCTTTTGATTCATCAGCGCGCCCGCGGGCTTCACCGATTCTACCGCGGTGCGCTTTTTGGGCCTTTGTCTCCCGTACCCGACTCCCGTACCTGCCCCGCATCCGCTACCCTATACGCAGATGGCCTCCCCAGCCCAGCCTCCATCGCCGGACCCCGCGCAGCCAGACTCAAATACGCCGCGCGGGGACGCGAAACTCCGCCGCGGCCTTGAATCCTTCGCTTTCCGCGACTTCCGCCTTTACCAACTTGCCCGCGTCGCCGTCATCCTCGGCGCGGAGGCGCAGTCGGTCGCCGTAGCCTGGCAAGTCTACGCCATGACCGGCAGGCCGCTCGATCTCGGCTACACCGGCCTCGCGCTCTTTGTTCCCGCGCTGCTCTTTCTGCTCCCAGCGGGCCATGTCGCCGACCGCTTCGACCGCCGCCGCGTCATCCTCATCTGCTATGGCCTGCAAATCTTCTGCACCGGCGGCCTGCTCGCAATCACGCTCGCAGGCGTGCGCAGCGTCTGGCCTATCTACTCCGTGCTTTTTCTCATCGGCATGGGCCGCGCCTTCTCCGGCCCGGCCAGCTCCGCACTCATCCCGCATCTGGTGCCGGAGGAGCAGCTCGTCAACGCCATCACATGGGGCGGAGCCATCTTCCAGCTCGCCAACACCGCAGGCCCAGCCGTCGGAGGGCTGCTCTTCACTCTCCCGCTTGTCGCGCTGCTCCCGCATCACCCATCCGTCTCGCACGAACTGACCGGCGCGGGCATCGTTTATATTTTCACTCTGTTCACGCTCGCCTGGTTTGTCGCGCTCATCGCCAGCCTCCACGTGCGGCCGGGGAGGATGGAACACCGCGCCGCTTCGTTGAAAGTTGTCTTTGCCGGCTTCCAGTATGTCCGCCGCAGGCCGATTCTCCTTGGCGCATTTTCGCTCGATCTATTCGTGGTTCTGCTCGGCGGGGCCGTCGCGCTCATGCCGATCTTCGCCAACGAAATCCTCCACACCGGCCCACGCGGGCTGGGCCTGCTGCGCGCCGCGCCCGCCGTGGGAGCCATGTTTACCTCGCTCTTCCTTGCGCGCCATCCGCTCAAACGCCGCGCCGGCCGCAGGCTCTTCATCGCCGTCGCCGTCTTTGGAGCCGCCACAATCCTCTTCGGCCTCTCGCGCAATCTCTGGCTCTCGCTCGCGGCCCTGGCTCTGACCGGCTGCGCGGACATGGTCTCCGTCATCGTCCGCGGCTCGCTGCTCCAGCTCGCCACGCCGCCTGAGATGCGCGGCCGCGTCTCGGCGGTCAACTCGCTCTTCCTCGGAGCTTCGAACGAGCTTGGCGAATTTGAGAGCGGCGCAACGGCGCAGTGGCTCGGCGCGGTCCGCGCTGTAGTGGCCGGCGGCATTGGCTCGCTCTGCGTCGCCGGCCTCTGGTCAGCCTGCTTCCCCGGCCTGCGCAACGTGGATGAGCTAAGCTCCGAGGCCCTGCGCGGCAAGACTCCCGCGGAAGAACCAGCAACATCTGCGCCGTAAACCACGGCTTTCTCGTCCCTCGTCCGTCGTTCCTCGTCGCTAATTGTTATCCTTCCCGCAGGGAGGCTCTGCGCGTGAAAAACTGGAAGGCTATTCTCATCCCCGTCGTCATCACCCTCATCATTGGCGGAATCTATCTCGCCATCGTCTTCCACAACCGTGCTGTCTCTGACGCCGCTGTCCGCAAGGCTGCCGAGCCGCATTACACCGCCGACGAGGTCGCCGTCGACCGCCAGGAGTTCCCGGCGCACTTCGACGACGTGCAGGATCTGGCCGGCAAGAGCGTCTGGATGCGAAGCGGCTACACCATGCCGTACTTCCCTTACACGGGCAGCCGTGTGAATTTTGCGAAACAGGTTGGCCTTCTCGCTCCCGTGCAGCGCCTCGACGTGAAAAAAGCTATCAAGGCCGTCGCGCCGGCATCTTTGAGCGACCGCATCTCGCACGGCGACCACCAGGCGATGATCGTCTTCTCGCTGCCGGGCAGTACCGATCTCTACGCCACTCCCGTCGGCGTCCTGCAGGGCGACACCGAGCAGTATTTCGACGACATTCTTTTCTACTACGACGACCCGCACACGATTTATTCACACTGGCCGAAGGACGTATGGGCCGCCATCGACGCCCACCAACCTAAACAGGGCATGAACGAGCTTCAGATGAGTCTCGCCCTCGGCCTCAACATTACGACCGACAGCCAGACCCCCGGCGACCGCACCGTCAACTACGACACGAACGGCAAGAAAACCGCCGTCACGTTTACCGGCGACAAAGCGACAACGATTCAGGCGCAGTGAATAGTGTTCCCACCCTCGCGCCAGAAAAAAGACGCAAGGATGGGGCACGGAGTTTGTGTTGTTATTTCATCGCGAAGAACGCAATAAAGATGGAGTGCGGGGTTGGGATGGTGGAAAGAACTAGGAGTCCCGTGCCCCATCCTCGCGCCTTTTTTCTGGCGCGAGGGTGGGAGAGCACAACCGCCGACCTGCCTCTCTCCATCGTGCTGTCCACTCGTTTTCGATTTCCACTATCCCGATCTCTCCCGAAGACCAGGCGCGAAAACTAGACCATTGATATTCCTCCGCCACCTTACATAAACCGCGTTTTACCGGGTTGCGATGAATGTATCGAAGCTGGGTCACAAATCCTGCGTAGTTGCGAACATTGTGATCGAAATATCGTGCCTGCCAGAAAGGCTCTTCCTTAGCTGTTCGTCGGCCTTCCCGCCGAGCCAGCGCCGACACTCGATTCTTGAGAATCTGCATTACTTTGGGCAATAGACCGTCACTCGGTTCGCTGAGCAGAAGATGCACATGCTCGGGCATGACCACGTATCCGTAAACGCGCATGACAAAACGGCGCCGGACCATCTCAAGCGCACGAAGAAAAGCCTCTTCCATGTGCATCTTCGCAAGGAACGGCTGCCGGTGATAGCAACTGAAAGTCAGAAAGTGTGACTGCCCGGAATGATGAAGGCGCCTCAGTCCATCCGGCATGGTGTCCTGTGTTCTGAAAGGAATTCTTGAAAGAGATTTTAGCGCGGGGTTTTGTGGTTTCCCACCCTTGCGCCAGAAAAAAGGCGCAAGGATGGGGCACGGAGCTTTATACGGCGCACGAACCTTTACCTTTTCAGCAGATCAATCGGCTCGCGGAAGTCTGTTACGCGGATGTATTTCGCCAGCGCCGGATGCTGCTTTTCGAGCGCGACAAACATCTCCCATGCGACGCGGCGGTAGCTGAAGTGGCCCGCCGGACCTGACCGCAGCTCGGAGATGTACTGCGCCTCGGCGAAGTCCATCTTGAAGAGGCAGCGGACACGCGTGGCGAGCGGCAAGAGATACAGCGCGGACTGCGCGGCTTCCGGCGCAGAGCTTGCCGCGATTTTGGCGCTTGCCGCAAAGGCATTTGCAATCGCGGCCTTGTACTCGTCCACGATGCCGGCCTCGGCCAGCCCCGCTGCGTCGCCCGTCTCCGGAACCTCGTAGCCGTGCAGCGATGTGAAATCCTGCATGATCTGCGTGACGCGCCGATGCCGGTGCATGTCGCGGAAGCCGCCAATGTCCATCAGAATGTCGAAGCGCAAAGCTGCGCCGGCATGAAACTCACGGAGCGCCTCGTCGTGACGGCCGCGGTGCCGTAAACCCACCTCGATGATTTCCAAAACGCGAGAGGCCGGCAGGCTGGCAACCACATCGCGCACCTGACGGTAGGGATAGTGGCTCGCCGAATAGAGCAGCGTAGCAGCAAGCTCGACTTCGAGCGATTCGGTACGCTCGACGAGGTCCACCAGCGGCGCATCTGCGATGGGCAGCGCACCAAGAATCTCGTGAGCCGCGGCGGCAAGCTCCCTGCGCGTCTCGATTTGATAGGAGTTCGGCTCGGCGTACTTCACCAGCGTCGGCGCAGTGCGAACCTCACGCGTGAGCAGTGCCTCGGCTTCTTCTTTGAGCGAAGGCGCAGCGGCTCCAATCTTCTCAACGAATGCCGCGCCCGCCTGCGCTCCAACATTCCACGCCGCGCCCGTCGCCGCTTCGCGCAGCTTGCGCCCCAGCTCGCGGACCTCCGCCACGGGATGCGAGAGCAGCCGCGAGACCTGCGTTTCCAGCGTCCGCGCATTCACAATCTGGCCGAGCGAGGTGTTCGTCGCCAACGGCAGCAGATACCGCGCCACGTCAAAGGCTCTTGCCTTCAGCGTCCGCTCGTAGGCTTCGGGCTTCATCTCCTCCGGCTTCGCCACCTTGCCGCGCAGCGCTTCGAGCACCGCGGCAGTCGTCCGCTGATAGGCCGCGAAAAGCCCTTCGACGGTCTCCGAATAGAGCTTCGTCGACGCCGAATCCGCTCCAAAATCCGGCAAATACCAGCCCGACTTCAAAAAATTCTGGTAACGCGTCGAGCGTTCCTGCCCGTCCCACCGCTGCTCGTCCACCAGCACAATCGCCGCCAGCAGGCTCAGCCGCTCCACGGCAAAGGCAACGTGCGCCAGATCGGCAATCGACCGGTGTCCGTATTGAAAATAAAAGGTATTCAGGAACTGCTCGGCCCGTTGCGAGCTGATCTCGGCCAGCGACTCGCGCATCGAGAGCGCCGAGCGCGAATACTTCGCCATCGCGTAGGCCAGTACCTCGGGGTCGGCCCCGTGGATGGCGTATACATCGGTCTGGTTCCGGTTGGGATTCGGCGCGCCCGTTGCAGGTCTCGTGCCCGGAGTAGTTTCGTTCAAAGTTTTACTGGACATTCGTCTCGGCTCCGGACCAGAATACTGCACAGGGACCGTCAGAGGATTTCCACGGCAGATACCTCCGAATGATCCCGGAGCTTTCGGGCCATGCGTCAATACCAATTCCGCACCTCGCACAAGCCCCGTCCGCTGCCCTCGGGGCGCTGGGCCATGACGCAGCGGCTCAACGATCTTCTTTTCGCGCATTGGCCCATGCCGCCCTCGGCGCTCGCGCCGCTCATTCCAGAAGGCTTGCAGCTCGACACCTGCCAGGGCTCTGCTTGGCTCGGCGTCGTTCCCTTCTGGATGGACCGCATCAAGCTCCGCGGCCTACCTTCCATTCCCGGCGCGCGGCGATTTCCTGAGCTGAATCTCCGCACCTACGTCCGCGACCCACGCAACGGCACGCCCGGCGTCTGGTTTCTTTCCATCGATACGAGCAACCTGCTCGGCGCGGCAGCCGCGCGGCTGCTCTACCGGCTGCCCTGCCACTGGGCGGAGATGCAGCACCAGCAGCGCACCGAGCGCGAGTTCGCCTTCTACTCCCGCCGCCGGTTCGCGGGCAAGCCCGTCATTTTCAAAGCCCGCTACCGCGGACTCGGCCCCTCACGCAAGCTTGCCGACATCCGGCCCGGCTCGCTCGAATTCTTCCTCACCGAGCGTTACTGCCTCTTTACCACCACGCCCAACGGCCAGCTCGCCCGCGCCAACATCCACCATGTTCCCTGGCCGCTCGAAGACGCAGAAGCCGAAATCGAGCGCAACGACCTGCCCGCCGCGCTTGGCTTGCACCTCCCCAGCACCGAACCCATCCTGCACTACTCGCGCCGCATGGCGCTCTACGTCTGGCAGCTCGAACGCCTGCACCCCAGCCGCGGCGCGCAGCGCATTCCCGCAGCCGCCGTGCCGTAGACATAAAAGCAGGGGATCAAGGGATCAGGAAAATGTCCCGTGCCCCATCCTTGCGCCTTTTTTCTGGCGCAAGGGTGGGACAGTACTTTCTTCAACCCGTTACTGTCATCCTGAGCAAAGCGAAGGATCTGCGGTTGTAGTTGCTTTTGCTTTCCTAATCCCTATTCCCTGCCTTGCCGTTCCCTATAATGTCCTTCGGGAACAAGGAGTTCGATCACCCCGAAAGCAGAGATCACATGACAGATTTGAAGGGCAGAATCGCGCTGGTAACCGGCGCATCACAGGGAATCGGCCGCGCCGTGGCGCTGGAACTGGCGCGTGCCGGCGCAACCGTGGCACTGGCCGCGCGCAACGAGGCTAAACTCGCCGAGGCTGTCGCCGAGATCGAAGCCGCCGGCGGGCAGGCCGCAGCCTTCACGCTCGACGTTGCCAGCGAGGAGTCGATCAAAGCCGCCGCCAAGGCCGTCATCGAGCGCTTCGGCAAGGTGGAAATCCTCGTCAACAACGCCGGCATCACCCGCGACACGCTGGCCCTGCGCATGAAGCGCGACGATTGGGAGTCGGTGCTCTCGACCAACCTCACCGGCGCATTCCTGCTCACGCAGGCGCTGCTCAGCCCCATGCTTCGCAACCGCTGGGGCCGCATTATCAACATCACGAGCGTAGTGGGCCGCACTGGGCAGGCAGGCCAAGCCAACTACGCCGCCTCGAAAGCCGGCCTCATCGGCCTCACCCGCTCGCTGGCACGCGAGCTTGCTTCCCGCTCGATCACCGTGAACGCCGTCGCGCCCGGCTACATTGAGACCGCAATGACCGCCGTGCTCGACGAAAAGGTGCGCGAGGCGATGATCGCGCAAATCCCCCTCGGCCGCGCCGGAACCGACGCCGAGATCGCCCACGCCGTCGCATTTCTGGCCTCGGAAAACGCCGCCTACATCACCGGCCACGTGCTGGATGTGAATGGCGGAATGTTGATGTCATAAAGCAGGGAACAAGGACTATAGATAAACGGCAAGAGCTATAAATATCCCACCCTAGCCGGAAAAACAAAAACCCGGCGAGGGTGGGGCACCCGATTCCAGTGCTATTGCATTGCAATTTGTTTCCTTGTTCCCTTTACTTACTGCTGCGGCTGCGGCCTGCCGCCCATTCCGCCGCCGCCCGGCCCACCTTGTCCGCCGCCCATCACAGAGACGGCCGTCGCGACGAAGTCACCTCCCTTTACCGCGCCATCCACGCGCACCGTGTCGCCCATCTGCACGTCGGCCAGCGTAATCGGGTCGCGGCGCTTGCGGAAGGTCGTATTCTCGTCGGCTACAAAGGTATGCGCGGCATTATCCACCTGGCTCTGGAGCGTCACCTTCGTTTCGTTCACTGCCGTGACTTTGCCCATCAGCCAGGTCTTGCCGAAGTTCGCCTGCATCTGCTGCATCTCTTTGGCGCGCTCCGGATCGAGTTGCATAATCATCGCAGCGCCCACGGATTTCGCGGTGTCGTCCACCTCGCCGCCGGCCACAATCGCGTCGCCAACCTTAATGTCCGTCGCCTTGATCGGCTGCGGAGGGTTGCCGCCATAGCTGCCGCGACCGCCGCTCGTCTGGCTCTCGTTTGCGGCTCCCGCCGGACGCGGTGCCTGCTTCATCACGCGCGTATTGGCACTGAAGTGAATCGTATAAAGCTGCCCGGCCTCATTCTTCACCGTGAAGTGATCCGCTGCTACTTCCGTTACCGTGCCGGTCACGCCGCGGCCCATCATTCCGCGACCACTGCCCATACCCTGACCGCGCCCGCCGCCCCGCTGACCGCCACTTTGGCCTGACGGCTGCTGCGCGCCGCCGCTATCCTGAGCCACTGCCACGCCCGCAGCCAAACCAGCCGCCAGCGCCAATCCCAACACGCTCTTCACTCCAAATCGCATCACAATTCTCCTCGCTGTTTTAGACGCGCCCGCCCGCCGCCGAGACGACAACCGCTACTTTACCGCCTGCGCCTCCAGCATCGCCTGAAACTCCGGCATATCCCGCAGCGAAGCGAATTCCTGGTCTTCAATCAGCTTCTTCGGGTTGGTGAATCCCTCATCGAGCGCCCGCCGCAGGTACTCGATCGCCTGCTCTCTGGCACCGGCCAGCAGGCAGCCCTTTGCCATGTAGTAGTTCATTGCGCCGCGGTCCGTCACCGAGGAGGGATTCTCCACCTGCACCCCGGCCGAGCGCGAAAAGATCTGCGGATCGACCAGAAGCGCTGCGCGATACAGCTCCCAGCCCTTCCTGTACTGGTGGTCGGAAAGGTAGGCCGTTCCCAGATTCTTTTTGAAGAGCGCCGAGCCCGGCTCCAGCTTGACCGCCTTTCGGTAGAGCTTCTCCGCCGACGCAAATTGCTTCTGAGACATTGCAATCGATCCCAGATTGTTCACCACCGTGGCGTTCTTCGGCTCCAGCTTGTGCGCCGTCTGGTAGCACCGCTGCGCGTCCTGCATGTCGTAGAGAAGCTGGAAGGCGATTCCCATCTTATTCCACACCCCAGCCGTGATTAGCGAGGTGCGCTGGTAGGCCTCAATCGCCGCCTGGTATCGCTGGTGCCCCATCAGCGCGTCGCCCTCGTCCTCCGGCGTGAATTGCGCCTGCATGGAAGTCTGGGCTGAATCCTGAGCTGGGACCCGGACCGGCATCTTAACCGCATCCGGAACCGAATCTGGCACCGGCGGATTCTGCGCCCATCCGGCTATCGCCGCGCCAGCCGCCAAAGTCACGCTCGCCGCTAAGCCTGCCAACAGTCCGGCCGCCGATTGCATCGCGTCCTTGTAAGCCATATTCCCTCCTCACCATCCAGAAGGAATGCCCCGCATTATAGTCCCAACTTTGTTTCCCTCACCACCAGCGGATGCGGGGCCTTGCGTGCCGGGGCGGCAATCGGAGTACACTCTCCCCAGTTATGGCCTCTACGACTGCCACCTCCGCGCACTCCACGCTTGCCACGCGATTCCGAGCCGTTCGCAGCCGCACGCTCGCGCTCGTCTCGCCGCTCACCCCGGAAGACATGATGGTGCAATCCTGCCCCGAAGCCTCGCCCGCGAAATGGCATCTGGCGCATACCGCCTGGTTCTTCGAATCTTTCGTTCTGCGCGACTTTCTCCCCGGCTACAGGCCCTTCCATCCCGATTTCATCTGGCTCTTCAACAGCTATTACCAGACATTCGCCGCGTTCCCGGAAAAGCGCCTGCGCTCTTCCTTCTCGCGGCCCGCGCTCGGCGAAATTCTCCGCTTCCGCGCCCACGTCGATGAGGCTATCGACCGGCTTTTTGATTCGAGACCCACCCCCGAGGCCCTCGAACGCATCGAGATCGGCCTGAACCACGAGGAGCAGCATCAGGAACTGATCCTGACCGACGTCCTCCACGCCTTTTTCACCAGCCCCCTGCACCCGGCCTACCAACCCACGCCGAACAAGCCAACCCACGCCGCCGGGCCAGCCTCAAACCTGTCCACAAATTCAGCAGCCGAATCTCTGAAATTTGTGCAATACGGCGGCGGGCTCGTCGAGATCGGCAGCGCCGGCCACGCGGACAGCGGCTTCGCCTTCGACAATGAGTTGCCCCGGCATCGCGTCTGGCTGGAACCGTACTCGCTCGCCCACCGCCTCGTTACCTGCGCCGAGTTCGCCGAGTTTATTGCCGACGGCGGCTACCGGCGGCCCGAGCTATGGCTCTCCGACGGCTGGAACGCCGTCCAGGAGCACCGCTGGCGCGCGCCGCTTTACTGGAACGGAAATGAGGCGACTGGCGGCGATTCGAGCGGCAAGGCAGGCTGGACCGTCTTTACCCTGTGCGGAGAGATGAGTCTGGAGCAGATTGCCAACTCGCCCGTCAGCCACATCAGCTTCTACGAGGCTGACGCCTACGCCCGCTGGGCCGGCCGCCGGCTCCCGACGGAGTTCGAGTGGGAGGCTGCTGCCGAATCTTTTCCCATCGCCGGCAACCTGCTCGATTGCGGCAATTTGCGCCCGGTTCCAGCCGAAGAGGTGGCCTCGTCCGCCCGGCCGGCTGCGCCCGCAGAATCCTCCCCCGCTCACGGCCAGCAAGTTCAACAAAAGCAAGGCCCGGCACAAATTTACGGCGACTGCTGGGAGTGGACCGCCAGCGCCTACCTGCCCTACCCCGGCTTCCGGCCGCTGCCCGGCTCGCTTGGCGAATACAACGGTAAGTTCATGAGCGGACAGATGGTTCTGCGCGGAGGCTCGTGTTGTACCCCGCAGGCTCACATCCGCGCCAGTTACCGAAACTTTTTCTCCCCCGCAACCCGCTGGCAATTTTCCGGGATTAGGCTTGCAGATGGATCAAACCTTTCTCCGGTTTTCTCATCAGATGAAAGGTAAGACACATCGAATTAGCTTTGAAAAAGTAAAGGGTTCAATGACGACTCTCGCATCTCCCCTCAGCAGCACCTTTGCCGCCTCGCTTGTTGCGGCCGCCGTAACCGAAGGACTTCTCGCCCGGCCCAAGACTCTCCCCGCGTGGCTCTTTTACGACGAAACCGGCTCGCGCCTCTTCGACCAGATCACCGCGCTGCCCGAGTATTACCTGACCCGCACCGAGCGCGCCCTCTTCGCCGCACATGCCTCCGAGATCATTGCTCTCGCTGCCGAATCGCAGGCTCTCCAGATCGTCGAGCTCGGTGCCGGCTCGTGCGAAAAGACCCTCGTGCTGCTCCGCGCCGCCGCCGAGCGCCAGGACACCGTCCTCTTTGAGCCGGTCGATGTCTCCGCGGCCCCGCTCGAAGCGGCCCGCGAGCGCATCGAGCGCGAGATTCCCGGCGTTCTCGTCTCTCCCCGCGTGCAGGATTACACCCGCTCGCTGGCGCTGGACCCCCCGCTTACTGGCGAACGCAGGCTGGTGCTTTACATCGGCTCAAGTATCGGCAACTTCGACCGCGCCGAGGCCCACGCGCTTGTCTCCGCCATCCGCGCCGCGCTCGCGCCTGGAGACGCCATCCTTCTCGGCGTCGATCTCGTCAAGGACGAGACCCTGCTCCGCGCCGCCTACAACGACGCCGCCGGAGTGACCGAGGCCTTCAACCGCAATCTGCTGCACCGGCTCAACCGCGAGCTGGGCGCCAACTTCAAGCCGGATTTCTTCGCCCACCGCGCCATCTGGAACCCGGCCAAGTCGCGCATCGAGATGCACCTCGAAAGCGTGCTCCGCCAGATCGTGACCGTTCCCGTGCATGACTCCGGCCTGTCTTCAGAACGCCGGACGGACCTCCAGATCGAGTTCGCCCGCGGCGAGACCATCCACACCGAAAACAGCTATAAATACCAGCCCGGCGAGGCCGAATCGCTGCTCGAATCGGTCGGCTTCGCGCCCATCCGCACCTGGACCGACAGGCGCGGATGGTTTGCCGTCTCGCTTGCCCGCGCCGCGTAGTGTGAAACAGCTCTCGAGCCGGTAACGCAGCCCGTGCCCCATCCTTGCGGCTTTTTTCTGCCGCAAGGGTGGGAAACCGTAAACCCGGCCAGCGCTCGCAGCCGTTGCATTACATTTCATTACTGAGTAATGTAAAGTAATGCAGCGCACTACTCGCCAATTTACGATTTCGATGCCGCCTGAGATGGCCGAGGCCGTTCTCGACACCGCGAAACGGGAAAACCGCACCGTCAGTGAGCTGATGCGGGAAGCATACCGCGCCTACCGCAAGGAACGCGTCCGAGCAATTCTCGAAGAATCCCAGGCCGAGACACAAAAATATAACCCAATGGGCTATACCGAGGACGATGTTGTTCGCCTTGTGAAGGAAGTACGGAGTGAGATGGTGGCTGAAAGAGCCGCGCAAGCACGGTGATACTCGTTCTTGACACCAACATCTGGGTTTCGGCGATGGCCTTTGGAGGTCTACCGGAACAGGTTCTTAATAGAACCGTGGAACAGGATCAGCTTGCCATTTCCGATTACATTGAAGCGGAGATTTTGCGCATTCTGACGGGCAAATTTGCCCGGCCTTCTTTGAGCGTTCGACAGCAACTGAACGACCTGCTCAATGAGGCGCTATTTGTGCGTGTCACCGGCGAAATCCGCGATGTTTGCCGTGATCCGAAGGATGACGCCATCTTGGAAACTGCATGGCTCGCCAGCGCCGATTATCTAGTCTCCGGCGATAAAGACCTTCTCGACCTTAAAGAATTCCGAGGCACGAAGATCATCACTCCTGCCGCGTACCTCGGCCTTATTTAAATCTTACCCGCGTTTCGTCCTTCGCTTTATCGCGCGGTTCTCACCAGCAGCACATCGTGGCTCGCCAGCTCGATCGGCATTCCATCCTTCAGCTCGATTTCTTTGCCGGTCCACAAATCCTTCGCCTTCACCGTGCCGCGCAGGCCCAGTTTTTTCAGGTCCAGATGGAACGGATGCGTACTGTACCGGTCGCTGCCCACATTCAGCACCGCAATCGCGACGTTGCCGCCGGAAAGATCCTTCTTCCAGACTTCTACCTCGCCCTCGCTGTAAGCACGCTCGCCCTGCTTGCCGAGCCGGTCCTGGTCCACGGCAATCACGTCGCGGTTGGTGAGAATCGCCTGAATCTCCGGCTTCATGTGCGGCAGGTCGTTGCCGGCGAGCAGCGGCGAGGCCAGCATGGCCCACATGGAAAAATGCGCGCGGTTCTCGGCCAGCGAGAGCTTGCCGTTGCCTACTTCCAGCATGTCGGGATCGTTCCAGTGTCCCGGCCCCGCATACCGCTGCAAGCCCTCCTGCTGGCTCAGAATCGCGTAGATACGGTCCCAGTGCGGGTTGATGTCGTCCGTCGTCCGCCACAGGTTTCCGCCCAGGGCCGGCGCCC
This sequence comes from Terriglobales bacterium, assembly GCA_015655195.1. Lineage (GTDB taxonomy): Bacteria > Acidobacteriota > Terriglobia > Terriglobales > Acidobacteriaceae > Telmatobacter. The sequence goes on along the minus strand of JAATFM010000282.1, from coordinate 9,113 downwards.
ACTCCCACGATGCGTCCCAGCCGTACTGGCAGAGCGAGAGCACGATCGGCCGCCCGGTCGCCTTCAACGCCTTCGACATCTTGTCATAGGCCGCAATCATCAGCCGCATCTGCGCAGCTTTGTCGCCCGGAGCCTGCTTTTCCATGATCCCGCCAAAGCTGCACAGGTCGTACTTGAGGTAATCGATCCCCCACGCGGCGTACAGTTTCGCGTCCTGCTCCTCGTGCCCATAGGAGCCCTCGTAACCCGCGCAGGTCTTCGGCCCCGGCGAGGAATAGATGCCGATCTTCAGACCCTTCGAGTGAACGTAATCGGCGAGCGCCTTCATGTCGGGAAACTTCTCGTTCGTATGCAGCACGCCGTTTGCGTCGCGCTGGCCCTCCCAGGTGTCGTCGATGTTCACGTAAACGTAGCCGGCGTCCTTCATGCCGCTGGCCACAATCTGGTCTGCCGAGTCGCGAATATCCTTATCCGTCACCTTGCCGAAAAAGTAATTCCAGCTATTCCAGCCCATCGGCGGCGTCTGAGCCACCGGCGCGGACTCCTGCGCCGCAGCCTGTTGCAGGCATCCCAATGCCATCAGCCCCATTACCGCCAGAAAACACGCGCCCGTTCGCCGCATACGTTTCTTCTCCTCAAAAACGATCTCGGAAAACAACCTTGAAAACGATTTCAGACGCATCCTAAACCTCTCACCCCACGCCGCACAACCAGAATTAGAAAAACGGTAGTGTGTCAGCCTGGAAGCAGGAGCTGGGCCGTATCGATATATAGGCATTCGATTTCCGATGGGAAATCGTTGCGCTGTCCCACCCTTGCGCCAGAAAAGAGCACAAGGATGGGGCACGGAAGCATGGCGGGAAAACGAACGAGAAACAGTTGAAATGGCACAAATCTACCGGGTAAGAAGCTCAGCGATGGCCTGGCGCAGCGTCTCCGTGAGCTGGTTCGCGTCGCGCAGAGTCAGCCCCGCGGTCGAGATCGGCTCGCCGGCCATGAGCCGCACCGCGCCGGGATAAAAATGCCGCGTGTGAATTGGCAACAGGTCGTAGACGCCGCTCAGCGCAATCGGCACCAGCGGCGCCTGCGCCCGGATTGCCAGATACGCCGCGCCGGCGAGAAACTCCTTCGTCGTTCCGTCCGGCGTCCGCGAGCCCTCCGGAAAGACGAAGAGCGACATTCCGCCCTTCAACGCCTGCGCCGCTTTGCCGAGGCTCGAAAGTGTCGAGCGCGGGTTCTCCGTGTCAATCGGCATCTGCCCCGAGCGCGCCAGATACCACCCGATGAAAGGCAGCGTCCACAGCTCTTTTTTGGCGAGAATGCGAAATTGAAAGGGCAACGATGCAAAGACTACAGGCGTATCCATATACGAGGTGTGATTCGACGCGTAGACCGCTGCCGGGTATTTACGAAGATTTTCCTCGCCCTCGATGCGCAGCCGCGCGCCGGCAGCCAGGAGACACAGCCGCGCCCACAGCCGCGCGATCCGGTGCTGCGTCCGGCCTGTCTTTGCAAAGAGGGACGCGACCAGCGCCGCCGTTCCGCAAACTGCCGTCGCGAGAAAAAACAGCGGCGCGCGAAAGACATTCGTAGTGAACCGGTAATAAAGTGGCAGCGGATTGGGCCGAGGCATTCTTACTTGTCTTCCTCGCTTCGCGGCTTGCCTTCTTCTTTCGTTAGCAGCGCCCGCGCCTCGCCAACCAGATACACCGATCCGGAAACCACAACCGGCGCATTGCCCGCTTGCTGCCGCGCAAACGCGAGTGCTTCCTTCACCGTCGCCGCGCTCTCGGATGCCGTGCCCGTTCGCGCCGCGGCAGCGAGCAAATCCTCCATCGGCGTGGCGCGCGGGCTGGCAATCGGCGCAAAGATTACGCGCTCGAAGAGCGGAAAGAGAATCTGCGCCAGCTCGTCGAGCGGCTTGTCGCTGAGGCAGGAGAAAACCAGCGTCCGCGGCTCGGGGTTTATCTCTCGCAGGCTCGCCCGCAGCGCCCACGCGCCAGCCGGGTTGTGAGCCACATCGAGAAGCCATTGCATACCGCCGGACTGAGATTCAGACGACGCAGACAACTGCGTCGTGATCTGCTCGAAGCGTCCCGGCCAGCGCGTCGCGCGAATCCCCTTCGCAATCGCCTCCGGCGTAATCGCAAATCCGTGCTTCGTGGCAAGCTCCACGGCCGCGGCAATTGCAAGCGCCACATTCCTGTGCTGGTGCGGCCCGTGCAGCGGGCTTTCCACCGCAATCTCTTTGCCCAGCACTTCGATCCTGTAGCTATTGCCGGAAGCAAGTCCCGGCATGTACTCCGCCGCATTCACGCCGCGCACATCAAGCTCCACGGCAACCTCGCCCAGCGCCTGATTCGCCTCCGGATGCTGCGGCAGCGTAATCAGCGTTCCGTTAGGCCGCAGAATCCCCGCCTTCTCGCGCGCAATCTCGGCAATCGTTCCGCCCAGCCACTCCGTGTGATCGAGCGAGATGTCGGTAATCACGCTGACGAGCGGGTCTACGATGTTCGTCGCGTCGAGCCGCCCGCCCATGCCGACTTCGAGAACCGCAACCTCGACGCCCGCATCCGCGAAATGCAGAAAAGCCATCGCCGTCAGCGTCTCAAAGAAGCTCGGCATCTGCGCGAGCTTCCCGGCCAGCACCAGTGCCTGCGCGGCATCGTGCACGGAGAAGTAACGCCGCGCGAACTCGTCATCCCCGATTTCAGCGCCAATCTCGGCATCGCCCGTCTCTTTGGAACTGACACGCATCCGCTCGTTCACACGCTCCAGATGCGGTGAGGTGTAAAGCCCCACGCGCAGCCCCGCCGCGCCAAGAATCGAAGCCAGCGTTGCGGCCGTCGATCCTTTCCCGTTCGTTCCCGCAATCAGAACGCTCTTGAAGCTGTGCTGCGGATTCCCAAGCACTTCGAGCAGCACGCGAATCTCGTCGAGCGAAAACTTCCGCCTCACGCCGCCGGGCTGCGTGTAAAGCTCCGGCGTCATCCGGTTCAATTCGTCAATAGCTGCGGCATAGGACATAGAGCCTTAAGTATAAAAGGAGGGACGAAGGAGTAAGGACGAGGGACAAGAAAACACGAGGAACGAAGATCTTGCTAACCCACCCTTGCGCCAGTAAAAAGGCGCAAGGGTGGGGCATGGAGCTTTCATCCTTCGTCCTTATTCAATCTCCGCTCAACAGGATTTCCAGCGCCTGCCGCGCATTCTGCAAACACTCCCGCGCCTCGCGCTCGCTCAACAGGCCCTGGTGCACGGCCTTACGGCCCACATCGTTCACCTTATTCGCCGGGCGCAGAAATCCCGCGTCAATTCCCGTCAACCGGAGATTGTTATTCACCTCGTGCAGCAGGTTTCCGAGCGTTGGCGTGTTGCGGTAGCGGCGCTCGACCTGCATCCCAAGCTCCGCGGGAAGCTTCTGCTTCACCGCCTCCTCGACGACCGAGCGGCACATCACCGCGCAGGCCGTGTAAAGCCCGTAGAAGTAGCAGCGCGTCGCTTCGTCGAGATAGCGGTCGGCCTCGGCGAGAGATGATTTGGGCGCCGCTGAAGCCACCACACACTCGCGCAGGTGCGTGGCCCGCTCCACCGCCGGCTCGATCAGCCCGATCAGCTCAAAGGCAATCGCCGCACGCAGCAGGTCGTTCTCATGCGCGTCCAGCGCCCGCTGAATCTCCTGCCACGCCGGCTTGCCGCCGGCTTCTTCCGCCGGCAGCAGCCGCGTCAGATGCGTGAGCCGCTGCCGCGCGTGACGAATGAATCCCTGATGCATCTCTTCCGCCAGCCCGCGCCAGCCCGAGATAAAGCCCACGGGGTCGCGCCGGTAGTGCGCCTCCATCTCCGCATAGGCCGCAGCCGGCAAAACGGCCTCAAGCTCGTGGAAACGCTCCTGCTCGGCCAGCTCCGCCACTGCCCGGCAGAACTCGCGCCCCGGAGCCTCGGCGGCCGTCATCCGCGCAAGCTCATCTTCAAGATGACGAATATCGATCGGCACGCTCGCTCCCCGGCTCCAGCTTACGGCGATTCCCAACCTGCTCACCCGATCCTCCACAGCAGTCGTTCCGCCGTAAAACCGATTCGGAACGCTTCCTCAAATGGGCAGGAAAATTGGCCCGGAGAATGAGCCCAGAAAATCAGCCCAGAGAATGAGCCTGGTTTTCCTCGCTAAATTGCGCCCCTGTTGAAGCCGTGGAAAGCACGTCCGCTGTGAGAATCTAGTACGCTTGAGACCCAAGCCAGACGCGCATTTCGACGCGCTTTGCACATTCGCGCCTCGTCCTCAACAGCCCCTGCGCTACCCCCTCTTGAAACCGTGGGAAAACGGTGCGGTTTTTACTCCTCCTAAAGCCTGTTTCCCACTTGCCCTCATTTCCTCAGCCGGGTTTTCAAAAACCGGCACCCATCCCATCTCCGCGCCCTGCAATCATCCGGGCAATTTATCCACTTTTCCATCCACCCCTACGGCTACTACTGGGCTTTTATATTTCTCTTTTTCAAAACCACCCCTATCCGTCGCTGCGTTTTCACTATCCCCTCCGCGGCTCGTCTCACATCCGACACAAAGACTGTCCGGCTAGCGTGGGCTTCCTTTGGGTGCATCGTTCGCAGCCGCAATCAGGCTCGCTAATCCCTGTTCCCGACTCCCTATTCCCCGCCTTTTTGCTTACTCTTCCGGCACACAGCCCCCGGAATCCAGAATTCAAGCCCTTTTTCCACTCTGGCGCCGATTGAAAAGACGAATACAATCAAGAACAAGCGGGAACTTTCCATCCGAGCCACTGCGCCCTTGCGCGGGCAGGGCGGAAAGTGGAATGCCAGCCAGGGGGTCCGAGAATGGCAATGGTGGATGCGGAAGCCGAGAAACCGGCCGTACTAGATTCGGGACAGGGGGCAGCAATGGAGATTACGGTAAGCCGCCAGGATTTGCTCAAGGAACTCACCGCAACGCAGAGCGTCGTCGAGCGCAAGACCACCATTCCCATCCTGTCGAACTTTCTGGTGGAAGTGGAAGGCGAGACGCTCACCATCACCGCCACCGATCTCGACCAGGCGATTCGCACCAGCACGGCGGTCAAGGTGAAAAAGCCGGGCTCGTGCACCATTCCGGCGCGCAAGCTCTACGACTACATCAAGCTCCTGCCGGGCGGCGAGATCTCGATCAAGCTGTTGGAAAACCACTGGGTGCAAATTCGCTCCGGGCGCTCGAACACCAAGATGGTCGGCATGGCCCGCGCCAACTATCCGCAGGTTCCGGAGTTTCCGGCAGAGTCTCTTACCGCCATTCCCGCGGCGGTTCTCAAGACGCTCATCAGCCGTACCATCTTCGCCATCTCGAACGAGGAGTCGCGCTACACGCTCAACGGCGCGCTGCTCGTCCTGAAGCCGGAGTCGCTCGCCATGGTGGCAACCGATGGCCACCGGCTCTCGTTCGCGGAGAAGCCCGGCGAGGCCCTTGAAGGCGTCACCGCTGAGAAGCGTGTGCTGATTCCGCGCAAGGCGTTGGCGGAGTTGGCAAGCCTGCTTTCCGATACGGAAGAAGAAAAAGTCGAGTTTGCCGACGACGACAACACGCTCTTCTTCCGCATTGGCCGCCGCACCCTGAGTTCGCGCAAGCTTACCGGCCAGTTCCCCAACTACGAGGCAGTCATGCCGCGCGACAACTCGCGCTTCGCCGTCGTTCGCGCCTCGGAGTTGTCATCGGCCATTCAGCGCGTGGCGCAGTTTGCCGACGAGCGCTCGAAGGCAGTTCGGATGCGCCTCGAAAGCAACGAGCTTAAGATCAGCGCCAACTCCACCGAGACCGGCGAGAGCGAAGATACGATTGACACGCCTTATTCCGGCGAGCCCATCGTCGTCGGCTTCAACTCCGACTACATCCTCGACTTTCTCAAGGCACTTGGCGACACGAGCGAGGTCCGCCTTGAATTCAAGGACTCGCAATCTGCCGGCCAGATGCGCCCCGAAGATCCCGATGCCGAATACCGCTCGCGCTACGTCCTGATGCCGATGCGCATCTGAGTAGCCGCACTTCCGGCGTAAGGCAGAAAACGAAGCAATAAAAAGAGCGGCTGACTGGCCGCTCTTTTTATTGCAAGGATAGGATCGCATCACCGCGGCAGCAGAACGTTCTTTTCCTGAGGGGCTTTGCGAATTGCCGCTGTTGCCAGCTTCAGGTGCGCCTGCGCCATCTTGTCCGGCATCCGCGCAATCCACTGGTTCAGCGACACATCCTGGTAGCGGTCCGTCTTGAACATTTCGAGAAACACCAAGTCTTCGGTACCCGTGTTCTCGATGCTGTGTCCGGCCATGCTCGGCACATAGCCCACGTCGTTCGCATTAAAGTCCATGGTGCGCGCCGTGGCTCCCGTCGTCACCACCGTCATGCGCCCCTTGCCCTTGATCCAGTATTGCCACTCGCTCACATTCGGGTGCCAGTGCATCTCGCGGATGCCGCCCGGCCGGATCGTCACCATCGCCGCCGCAATCCCCTTCGACACCGGAAAGACTGTCGAGTCCACAATCCGCGCCTCGCCGCCGGCAGTCTTCTTCGTCGGTGTCATGGCCGCCATCTTGAAGGTGTACTTGTTCTCCGTTTCCAGATTCGCGCCCAGAAATCTCTTCTCGGCTTCGAGCGAGTCCGGCAGCGGCGCTTCAAAGATGTAAAGCTCCGTCGGCGGCAGCTCGTCAAACTGTCCGCGCGTCCAGCCCATATTCTTCTCGATAATCTCCGGCGAAGTATGCGCCACAAACTCCGAAAGCAGGAATGTGTCATCTTCAGAAAACGCGCCTTCGTCAAAGACCAGCAGAAACTCGCATCCATCCTCGCCGAGTCCCTGAATCGAGTGCGGGTAGCCGGCTGGAAAATACCACAGGTCTCCCGTCTCCACATCGTCCAGAAACATCTTTCCATCCGGCTGCATCACGCTCACCCGCGCCTTGCCGGAAAGCATGATCGCCCACTCGTTCGCCGTGTGCCAGTGCAGCTCGCGGAAGGAGCCGGAAGTGAGCCGCATGTTTACGCCGGCCAGGTCGCGCGAGGGCGGTAGCTCGCGCTGCGTCACCTGGTGCGTCCATCCGCCAGCCTGCACGCGCTTCGGCGCCAGGTCGAACGAATACCAGATCGGCCCCGGATTGCCGTGGTCTGTAAACGGCGGCATATTGGCGCTGGGGTTCATTTCGAGCAGCCCTTTGTTCTCCGGCCCCGGATCGCTGGCACTGTTGCCCTTCCGGCCTGCTAGCTGCTCCTGCCGCGTTTGCGCCACGGCCTGTGTGCCAAAAAGCCCCGCTCCCGCAAGCGCCGCCGCGCCCACAAACATGCGGCGCGAAAGCGGCTTCCGCTCCACCTCTTCACTCTTTGCAACTTCTGTTTCCGCTGTAGGAATCATCTCGGAATCTCCTTTGCTCAAGGCCCGCGGTTTCCGGCCGGCCAGCTATCGAAATTGGCCGGCTCGTGCTCGCTTGGCCTGTTGCGCTTCCGCAACACACTCCATTTAGATTCCAGTTGGACTTATAACACTTACTGTATTTATGGAACTCAGTGATAACAGAAATAAATATCTCGTCTGCTGCCCGTAAAGTCGCCTGTTAAAGAAGCGACATCTTTCTCGCCGTCGCAACCAGATGCTCCAGCAACGGCGATTCCCCGCCGTTCAACATCGCGATTCCAATCTCCGAGCGGGTCTTCTCCTGGCTCAGAACCTTGATGCGAAAGACGCGGCGGCGGCGTTTTGTCATTCCCTCCGGCAGAATCGCCACACCTAGCCCGGCCGCCACCAGTGCCAGCGCCGTTTCCATCTCCGCCGTCTCCTGCACCACCGTGGGGCTGAACCCTGCCCTGCGGCAGATACCCGTCCAGCTCTCATAAAACGCAGGCGCCCATCTGCGCCCGTAGCAGACGAACGGCTCCTGTGCCAGTTGCTTCACCGACAAGTCCTTTTTGCCGGCCAGCGGATGGTCCTTTGAGAGCACAATGGCAAACGGCTCGCGATGCACCAGATGCACCGTGAGCCCATCCTCCGCGACCGGCATACGTACAAAGCCCGCGTCAATTGCCCCCGCACGCAGCGCCTCTACCTGCTGCACGGTAGGCATGTTTTTCAGCTCCAGGCTCACGCCAGGATATTTTTTACGAAAAGCCAGCACGATTGCCGGAACGATCTCCGCCGTTGCCGAGGCCACGAAGCCAATCCGCAGATGCCCCGCTTCCCCCGACGCAATCCTCGCAACCCGCTGCTCGGTCTCGGCCACCTGCTGCAATATCTCCCGCGCGTCGGCCAGCAGAGCCTGCCCCGCCGACGTCAGGCGCACAGTTCTGCGGTTGCGCTCCAGCAGTCTCACTCCCAGGTCCGCTTCCAGCATCTTGATCTGCGTGCTCAGCGCCGGCTGCGAGAGATGCAGTTGCCGCGATGCCCGGCTGAAGCTGAGCAGTTGCGCCACCTGAACGAACGAGCGTAGATGTTTCAGCTCCAAATTCGCCGTCCCTATCCCACTGTCATCTGTATCCAGTGCCCGAAGAACGGGTCTTCGAAGCGCGTCCGCACGCGCCCCTCCGCGGCCTCGTCCCGCAGGATGTTCTGCTCGTGCAGCCCGCGCAACGCCGATTGCAGTGAAGCCACGGCAAGGTTCATGCTTCGCGCGGCCTCCGATGAGCTCATCCCCGTGCCCTCGCGCCGGAGCACCGCCAGCAGCGCCTTCTGCTGCACCGATGTCAGCCGCGTCCACTGCTGCGTAAACAAGGGGTCGAGCCCCTGCACTGTGCGCTGCAAAACCTGCTCCGCCAGCTCTGCCGTCAGCTCTGCCGGTTTCTTCCGGCTGCGTTCCCGCAATTCCTCCCAGCAGTCGTGCGCCAGCATCTGCACGTTGTACGGAACCTCTTCGGCCAGCTCCAGAATCCGCTCCACTGGATTCGCACCGTGACCTCTGGCCGCAATCGTAAAGCCGCTTTTCCGAAACTGCTTCTCAATGTGCGCAGCAAATTCCCTGGCCGGCAGTGGCCCGATAAACCGGTTCGCGCCCAGCCGATAGAGCGGCCGGTCGTGGTTCATCGTCATCTCCGTCATCAGCCGTGTCTCGGAGCCGGAGAAAACATACCCCACGCGATGGTGCTCCTG
>JAATFM010000046.1 GCA_015655195.1 Terriglobales bacterium | reverse complement strand
TCACCGCCGTCGTTGCGTCGGAGCTCAGCCCCTCGCGAGCGCCGATGTTGAGAAATCGCTGGTCGCGCAGCACGTGCAGACCCTCGGTCTCCGTGCCGACCCACAGATTTCCCTCGCGGTCTTCGAGCAGGCTCAGCACCGAGACTGCGGCCAGCGGATCGGTCATCGGCAGCCGCTCGGCTCTTCCGCCGACGATCCGCGCCAGGCCCTTGTTCGTTCCCACCCAGACCGCACCTTCGCGGTCGGCCAGCAGCGCCTGAATCCGCTTGCCGGGCAGTTGCGTGCCGGCTGCGAGAGTTGTTTCCACGCGGCTGTTGTGGAGAATCGACAGCGTGCCCTTGTTCGCTGCTGCTATCCGGCCATCCGGGAGTCGCGCGCTTAGCGTTCCAGCCCGCGTGGCGCGAAGGGCTGCAACATCGATCTGCGCCACATGGTTGTTCTCGATGGAGGCAAACCCGCTATCCGTTTCTACTGTTACGGCGCCATTTTGCTCAGGATAAAGCCCGAGAATTTCATTGCCCGGCAGACCGTTTTTCGTGGTGAAAACCGTCAGCGTGCCACGATTGAGGCGCGCCAGCCCGGCTGCGGTTCCAATCCACAGCGCCCCGTCGGGCGCGGCCAGCAGGCAGCGCACATCGTTGTCCGGCAGCGCGGGCCCGCCGGGCGTGAATCCCGTGCCGCGGTCGAAGATGGCAAAGCTCATGCCGTCGAAGCGCACCAGCCCGGCCTCGGTTCCCAGCCAGAGAAATCCATCGTTGGTCTGCGCCAGTGCCTGGATCGTGTTCTGCGGCAGGCCGTTTTCCATCGCCCAGCTCTGCCGGTTCAGGCTGGTCAGCGGAGTGCGCGGCTCGATTGCCCGCGCCGCTGGCGGCAGGATGCAGGAGGCGGCCAGCAGAATTGCCGCTATTTGCAGCGGGCCGCTCGTTGCATTCCTCGCTTTTTGGCGCAGCTCTTTCATGCCAGTTTCATACCGCTCGGTGTGTCCTAGAAAGGGTAGCGCGAGAAGGCGAGGAATCGGCGTAAATCGATTGGGCCGGAGCCGGACTCGATGCTGATTCGGGCACTGCAGCCTCCATATTTCGCCTCCACCCTCTGATGGACCGCGGCGTCACTCGAACGGCGCAAGACAGGCAATTCTCACCGCGCTACGCTGTATCTGTCTCCTAAGTTTGACCTTCTAGAAAACTGCAAAACTTGCGGGCGGCAGCGGGGCACATCCGCTGCCGCCCGATTCCTCTTGCGGCTACCATAATGGCTTTTTCCAGCCGCATCCGGCGCGCCGATTGCGCGCTACGCTATCTTCTTCCATCCCCCGCCGCTGTCTGATACTCTCATCCGTGAATGGAACCGGCACTGAACAGGGCCAGTTCCGATCAGAAAAAGCCCTGAACGGAATCAATTTTGGCCGGAACCAGCCTTGGATGGACCTCACCCCGGATGCACCCTGCTCATATCCGTGTCGAGAAGCGCTCGCCTCTAGCCATCGTTACAGTCAGCCGCCCGAAGGTTCTCAACGCCCTCAACTCCACCACCCTTGCCGAGATTGATGCAGCGCTTGCGGCCCTGAAGGCTGACGGCGAAATTCGCGTCATCCTGCTCACCGGATCGGGTAGCCGCGCCTTTGCCGCCGGTGCCGACATCGCCGAGCTCGACGCCCTTGCGCCCCGCGACGCTGCCGCCTTTATCATCCGCGCCCAGGAGACCTTCCGGCGCATGGAAACGCTCGGCAAGCCTATCATCGCCTGCATTCGCGGCTATGCGCTCGGCGGCGGATGCGAGCTGGCAATGGCCTGCACCATTCGCCTGGCCGCCGATGACGCAAAGATGGGCCAGCCCGAAGCCAAGCTGGGACTTATCCCCGGCTACGGCGGCACGCAGAGGCTGCCGCGCCTGGTGGGCCGCAGCGCCGCTCTCAAGCTACTGCTAACCGGCGAGACCATTGACGCCCACGAGGCTCTCCGCATCGGACTGGTGGACGAGGTGGTTCCCGCCGTGGACCTGATGCGCCGCGCTGAGGCGCTGGCCCTCTCCATTGCCGCCAATGCGCCGCTGGCCGTAAGCGCCACCCTTGATGCGGTCAACGAACTGCTCGAATGGCGCACCGATCAGTCCCTGCTCCGCGAAGCCGAGCGTTTTGGCAAGCTCTTCCGAACCGCCGACAAGGCGGAAGGCACGCGTGCCTTTCTGGAAAAGCGGCCACCGGTGTGGAAGGGTAAGTAGCGGGACTGAGCTGGGATACGTTTCAACAAAGATCGGGTGTCTGGTCTGTAGGCCGCTCAGCGCGTCGCGGCAAGGCCGGCAATTACGCGGGCAATGACGCCGGCCCAGTCGCCGGGACGCTGCTGGCGGATGAGCTTTGCGGTGGGATACCACGGCGTCGTTTCGGTCTCCTGCATCCAGCGCCAATCCGATAAGTGCGGCAGTAGAATCCAGACCGGTTTGCCTAAGGCGCCAGCCAGATGCGCGATCGATGTATCGGTAGTAACGACAAGATCGAGCCGGGAGATTTGCGCGGCGGTGTCGGCCAGGTCGCGGTCGGTGCTTGCGCCGTCCACGATGCGAATCCGCGGTGGCAGCGGCACAAGCTGACTGGCCGCCTCGCCCTTTTGCAGCGAGACCCAGTCGATGCCGGGCGTTTCGAGCAGCGGCAGCAGGGTATCGAGCGTGGTGGAGCGTCGGGCGTCGGTTTTGTAGCGTGGATTGCCGGCCCAGGCGAGACCGATGCGGGGATAGCCGCAGTCGCCGTGGGGAAACAGGACGTCGTGGGCCTCGCTCTTCGCAAGCTTCGCATCCGGCACAGTTGCCAAAGGCGAATCCGGATGCGAGTCCAGATTTGAATCCAAATACGGCCCCTCCCACGGCACTGTCCCGACCGTCGTGCCGAAGACTGCCGGGAGGCTCATCAGCGGGCATTCGAGATCGAACTCCGGCCTCGCAGCGTCGAGGCGCGTGATTGCTGCCCGGCCCTCTCGGACGATTGCGAGCGAGCCAAGCAGGCGCTCGACCGGGCCCTGCACCTGCAGAATGGGAAAGCCGCCGCGAGCCGCCACAAGCGCGGCGTAGCGGCAGAACTGGATGGTGTCGCCCAGGCCCTGCTCCGCGTGTAGAAGCACGCGCTCGCCGCGCAACATCTCGCCCTGCCAGCGCGGGCGGTCGAATCGCCGCGGCTGCCGATGCACCTCGCGGAAGCTCCAGCGGGCCTCATAATTCCGCCAGCCTTCGGTCCACTGGCCCATGCGAAGCTGCGTCAGCGCAAGGTTGTAGCGCGTGCCCGGATTGCGCGGGTCGAGGTCGGCGGCGCGGGCGTGCGCGGCAAGCGCCTCCCGGGCGCGGCCGAGATCGAGCAGTGAGTTGCCGCAGTTCGACGCGGCCTGCGTGCTGCCCAGCGCCTCGGCGCGCTCGAATGCCGCAACGGCCTCGGCGAAGCGGCCCTCGCTGTGCAGCAGAATGCCGTGCATGTTTGCGGCTTCCGGGTTTTCCGGCTCGCGTGCCAGCGCCTTTTGGAGCCACTCCCACGCGGAACCAAGCTCGCGCCGCGCCACGTAAAACTGCACCCACGCGATCTGAGTGGAGATTTGGATTTCCGGGCGCTCCGCATCGATGGCTTCAGCACGTTTGAGGTGCCCTTCGGCTTCGTCCATACGCCCCATCTCGCGCTTGAGCAGGGCCAGGTTGATCCATCCGCTGACGAGATCGGGCCGCAGCTCCACGGAGCGCCGCAGCGCGGCCTCGGCGCAAAGCTCGCGCCCCTGTTCGCGCAAAAGGCAGCCGAAATTCATCCACGCGGCGGCAAAGTCGGGTCGCAGTGCGATGGCTCGCCGGTAGCGCCGCTCGGCCTCTTCCGGTCTGTCCAGCCGCGCCAGCGCAAAGCCCGCGGCAAACTCAGCCTCCGGCAGCCGCGGGTTGCGGGCAAGGGCTTCGTCGTATCGCACGAGCGCTTCGGCAAAGCGGTCCATACAGGCCAGCGCGTGTCCCAGGCCCATACGTGCGGCAAGAAGCGAGGCATCAAGTGTGAGAGCCGTTTCAAAACTGGCAAGCGCCTGCTGCGGCTGGTGGGCGGCAATTTTCAATTCCCCAAGGCCTGTGTGCGCCAGCGCGCTCGCGGCATCGAGCGTCAGGGCGGTTTCGTAAGCGCGCTGCGCTTGCTCGGCTCGTCCGGAGTCAGTTCGTCCGGCGGCGCGTAGCGCCTGGCCCAGCACCACCCATACCGCGGAAACCTTGGGAGCGGCGGCCACGGCAGCCTGAGCCATGCGGAGCGCGGCCTCCGGCTGGCGGCTGGCCAGCGCCACAAGGCTCATGCCGGCGAGCGCCTCGGCGTGGCCGGGATTGCGCCCGAGGATCTGCTGATACTGCCGCGCAACCTCGTGCAGACGCTCGGTGAGCGGCTTCGGGAGATGATTTTGAGCCGGGCTTCCTTGCCTCTCCGGCTTTTCCTGCGTCTGCGCGATCACGGCTTAATTGCTGGGCTCCTGCCTGCACGCTAAGGCGCGGGGAGCGGAGATTCAAGCGCAAAGCGGTGCGGGGGCGGCTTTGATCGAAGAAGGGTTTCCTGATCAGGTTCGCGTGCCGGTTCGGGAATGGAACGCAAACACCTCAGGGCCTAAAGGTCCCATCTATTTGGATGGTCTTATTGCCAGGGATAAATCTCTGGCCTACCTATCTGCCGCCATTGTGCAGCAGCACCATAATGGCAGCGCACACAGAAATGGGGCGCCTCATGCGCCCCATTTCTACATCCTTTGCAACCTTCCATATTCGTATTGCGGTTCGAGTTTAGTACGGCAGCTCCAGCATTCCGGAATCGAGAAACACCTCCGTCATGCTGTCCAGAGCCGCGCGCAGCTTATAGTTCACCGCGCGGGCGCTCATGCCGAGCATTGCCGCTACCTCCGCCTGTGTGTACTCCTGAAGAACGATGCGGCCGAGCAGGGTGCGCTCTAGTGCGCCGAGCTTCTTCAGACAGTTCTCCACGTCGAGGACAAAGATAACCGCATCCTCGAAAGTGCGGACGCGCCGGCTCGATACATACCCGCGCTGGATGGGCTCGTTGAGGATCGCCGGCGTGCGGCCCACCTGCATCGAGGCGTAGAGATAACGCCGGAGCAGGCTCTCCGTGTGCTTGCGATAAAAGGCAAGATTCGCCGATGGGCCTTCGTGCTGCGACTCCTCCTCTGAGTCTTCCTCGAATCCGAGCGCCGGAAAGGTTTCTTTCCTGGTGTCGAGTCTGGTTTCGGGCACGGGCCAGGCAGCCGTCGCGGCTGCCGAACCCCAGATGGATGTCAACGGCAGGACTGCGCTCATTGCGCACCTCCCGTGGCTTCCGCCACTGCCCAAACCCGCATGAGCGGCTTCCGTGCCGGGCGCCCGCGGCGCTTCCGGGTCTCCGGCGCTGGAAAGTCCAGCAGCTTTGTCTCACAAGAGCTGCAATATACAGTCCCAAGGTTCTGAGTGCGGTACCAGAGGCAGCCACACCCTTCGCAAACTTTCAGTTGCACGCGCAATTCCATGACCAGTTCTCCGTAGGTCGTGCGTGTCCCGGCTGAATCTTGATCTTTTGTGTATTTGCCGGGGTAAACGGAAACAGCCATCGCGTCTCGGGATTCTGACGCCCCGATGGGGGAACGCGGGCTGTTTTCTCGTGTGGAATGTCATGACCAATAGCGCGCAGTATCTGGAATTTTCGCCGAGTCCGGCCGCAGGGCCGCATTGCGGCCCGGGATGCGGTTCCGTATGCCGGCTTGTAGTGCCGGCTGCCAGCGGTCCTGCATCCTGCCGTTTCAGAGGCACGAACGGGACAGGCCGCTTGACTTCGCGGATGCGAAATATCATCACGTGGTTTCACCCACAAACCTTATGAGGTAAGTAGCGATACTTTAGTGACGCGTATCCGGCCCGTCAATAGCCGGGGCGGGAAATCTTTTTCCCGGTTTCCTATTTGCGCGGGCTGCGCGGAGAATAAAGGGAAATCAGCCGAACAAGTTTTCCAGCAGCAAATGGAAGCGGGGTCGTCCCATTGCCTGTGGCGGATTTTCAACAGAATGAATTTCACCCAAATGCACGAGCGGCTCCGCCTGGAACTGCTGCGGAGGATACAACGAGGCACTCTGAGCGTCTCCCTCCTTGCTCGGCAAACGGGATTCGGGCAATCGCACCTGTCCAATTTTCTGCACGGGCGGCGGCAGCTCTCGCTGGAAGCCATGGACCGCATTCTGGCCGCGCAGCAGATGTCGGCCGCGGACCTGATGCCGGCGCAGGCGCGCAGGCTCGACCTCAGACTGGACCTGCCTTCTTCGGAAGAGCACGGCACCGTGCCGGTGGTCTCGCACGCGACGGCGATGTTCGAGCCGCAGGTGCGGCCCTCGGCGGTGCAGTCGCTGCTCCATCTTCCCGCGGGCCTGCTGAGGTCGGCGCGTTCGCGGGCCGCGCACAACCGCCGCGCCTGGCAGCGCTTCGTGGCCGTCGCTGTCTCCGCCGAGGAGGCGCTTCCGATGGAGCCGCTGGTGCTGCCCGGCGCTTTTGTGCTGCTCGACCGGCACTACAATTCGCTGGCCGGCTACCGCCCGAGCCGGCCGAATCTCTACGCGGTGCGCCACGAGGCGCGGCTCAAGCTGCGCTATGCCGACTACCAGCTCAACCGGTTGGTGCTGCGGCCGCACAGCCTCGTCTTTCCTGTGGAGTTGCTGGAAATGGAGGCCAACGAGGCGCCAAATGATCTGATCGTGGGCCGCGTGGCGCTGATTCTCAATGAGCTGTGAGGCTGGTTTGCGCGCAGAAAGGCGCGGTCAGAAATGCAGCAGGCGGTAGGAGACGCCGACGTTGACTCCGTTGGGATGCAGAGGGTGTTTGGGCACGTCGGCGAAGCCGGGCGAGTCGAGCCAGAATTGGTATTCGTACTCGGCGCGAAGGGTGAGCCTGCGTGTAGCGCGATAGTCGACGCCGCCGCTGGGAGCGAGCGACAAGTAGTTGTCGTTGCCGATTTCGTAGGGGTAATGGATGGTGCCTCCGCCGAACAAAAACTTCCCATAGGGCTCGAAATTGCCGAAGCTGCGGGCGATGTAGCGCGGCCCGATGAGATAGTTGTGCTCCGTGGAGCCGGCGTAGCCGCCAAAGACGAGCCAGCGCAGGTCGCCTTCAAGGGCGAGATGATAGGTCCAGCGCACATCGACAAAGGCGCCGCAGCCCGCGACGCGCTGCCCGCTTTGATAAGGGAAGGATGCGGAGAAGGAGGAGCACTCGCCGCCAACCCAGATCGAACGGACGTCCTGGAAGGCGGAAGGCGCGGACTGCGCACAGGCCAGGCTGGCGGCAAAGGCCGCCAGGAGGGCGCAAAGGGCAAATTTGCGTAGATGCGTCAGAACGGGCCGATTCCCATCCGATCGATTCCAGCCTTGCCGATTTTGGTGTCGTTGCATCCCTTTGTTCCCTCGGGCCGATTCGTTCCTGCCAATTCGTTTCTGTCAGACACATGTGTTAAGCCCACCGCTAAAAGAGCGATTTCACGGTGAGCTGGATGGTTGCTGAGTGGTCCAACTGCGGGCTGACCGCGGTGGTTTGTGCGACAACGTTGACGGTGTATGTGCCCGGCGGCGTTCCGCCGGTTAGCGAGCCGCTTGCTCCGCAACCGGAGAGCGCAGTAAGAGTTGAGGTCAGGAAGGCGGCGAGCAGGCAGGCCGTCCAGAGTCTGCGGCGGCGCGGAAGGAAGAGCAGGCCGAAGACTGCCGCGAGAGCCGCCGTTGCGCCGCCGGTCAGCCGGCTCGACGAAGATGGAGCGGCCGGCGCGGTAGTTTTGAGTGTCAGCGTGGATTCATAACCGCTGCTGCCGCCGAGCGAAGAGGGCGTAAAGACACAGGCAGCATTGGCTGGCAAGCCGGTGCAGGCGAGCGTGAGCGGAAGATTGAAGCCGCCCTGCACGGTGGCCGTGACGGTGAACCTTGCCGACTCGCCGGTGTAGAGGCTTGTTGAGCCGGGTTTGACCGTGAGCGTGAAATCGCCGGTATAGGGAACCACGAGCTGATTGAGAACCGCCGAGGTGCTGCCGGTGACGCTGGCGTTGCCGGAGTAGACAGCCGTAATCGGATGCGTGCCAATCGCCAGTGTGCTGGTTATATAGGTGGCCGAACCGTTGACGATTGCTGTGCGCTGGCCGAGTTCCGTTGCGCCATCGAAGAATTCGATTATGCCGGTGAGTGGAGTTCCTGTGCCTTGTGCGGAGACGGTTGCGGTGAAGGTGAGAGGACTGCCGGAGATCGATGGGTTCGCACTGCTGGTGAGGTTCACTGTGGACACGTCTGTTCCGACGACGAAGGTTGCCGCGGGCGAGCCGCTGGGGAAGAAAGCCGTGTCGCCGCTGTACGATGCAACCACTTGATAATTGCCGGCCGGCCCGGCGTTAATGTTGGCCGATGCCGTGCCGTCCACAAGCGCGGCTGAGCCAAGAGGTTTCCCCGCTGTGGTGCTGAAGCTGACCGTGCCGGTTGGCGTGTGGCCAGGACTTGTGGATGAGCTGACAATCGCGGAGAGCGTAACGGGCAGATACGCGCCGGCGGGTTGGGGAACGATGGTCGTTATCTGCGTCGTGGTGGAATTGAACTGAATTGTTTCCGCGAACGGCGTTGATGTGCTAGCATTGAAGGCTGTATCGCCGCTGTAGGCTGCGATGAGCTGGTGTGGAGTTGCCGAAGCCGCCGCAAAACTTGTTTGCAGCGTGGCGGTGCCGCTGGCGAGCAGAGTTGCCGGTCCCAGCGTCGTGGCTCCATCGGAAAACGTGACCGTGCCTGTCGGTGTGCCGCTGGCCGTGGTCGTTACGTGTGCTGTGAGCGTGACATTTGCCAGCGCGTAGGCCGGATTCGGCGCAGCAATGATCGCTGTTGTTGTCGGCTTGCCGTTGACCGTCTGTGTCAGCGTGGCCGAGCTTGCTTGCCATCCCGAGGCGGGCGTGTAGTTCGCGGTAATGGCGTGGCTGCCGGCTGTGAGGCTCGATGTAGTATAGGCCGCCGCGCCGTTCAGCAGGGTTACGGTTGCCAGTGTAGTGCCGCCGTCGAGAAAAGTCACCGAGCCGGCGGGAGTCCCGGAGCCCGATGAAGCAACCGTCGCAGTGAAGGTGACCGACTGGCCCAACAGCGAGGGATTCAACGAGGAGACCAGCGAGGTTGTTGTTGGAATGCCATTCTCCACAACCTGATTCACCGCTGCGGATGCGTTCGCGTGGGATGAATCGCCTGTATACGACGCCGTAACGTAGTGATCGCCCACCGTGAGAGTCGAGGTCGTGTAGCTGGCATTGCCGCTCGCATCGGGCGTGAGCGTGGCGAGCGTGGTGTTGGTGTCTGTATCGGTGAGCCTGATGGCGCCGGCTGGAATGCCGTCCGCTGCGGAGATGCTGGTCTTGAATGTAACGCTTTGGCCTACCAGAGACGGATTCGGCGCGGAGGTCAGCGTGAGAGTCACGGAGTACACGTTCACCTTGACAATGACGACCACCGATGTTGCGGGCGTAAAGCTACCCTGGCCGGCGTATGTGGCGATGAAGCTATGCGTGCCCGGAACCAGCGGCGGAGTTTGCACTTCCGCCGTGCCGTCTCCGTCGATTGCCTCCACGCCGATCTGCTTTCCGTCTTCGAGGAATGTTACATTGCCGGTGGGCGTTCCGCTGGCGGAAAGCAGCTTCGCAGTCAGCGTCAGGCTCGTGCCGCCGTCCACGCCATATTGGGAAGGCGTAAGCACGATGGTGGTCGGCTTGGCGTCCTGCGCGCCCGTGTACTCGTAGGCACCCATGTCGATGACGGGATAGCCTGTTACCGCAACGGCGAAGCCTGTTGCATCCGCTACGCGCGGATTGCCATCGAAGTCCGTGGTCAGGTCCAGTCCGTTCGCAGCAAGCGATTGCAGGACACTGGTATTGCCCGCATTGATAGCCGGCGAGCCGGCTTGCAGGTGGTAATCGTTCCCGCTCTGATTTACGAAGAGCGGGTTGGCGGTGATGTTGCCGTACTTTGCGGAGACATCGACGCAATTCGACGTAAAGATCGGCCCGCCGGAGTTCAGCAAAAGGTTGTGATCGAAGATGGGCTGCTCGGACTCATCGGCGGCATCGATTCCCCAGCCGCATTGAATGGCCGGCTGGGTTGTGTTGCCCGCAATGATGTTGTTAACCAGCGCGACGCTTGTGCCGTCGTAGGCGTAATCTCCGGAGTAAATCTGGGAGACGGCGTAGTCGTTGCTGTCGCCACCTTCCCCGGTTGGAAAGGTGTTATCCACGATGGTGTTGTTGGCAATATAGATGCTCACGGCTCCAGGGTAGCCATTAAAGGCCAGCGCGCCGCCGCCACCACCGGCCTGGTTGCCATAGATCAGGTTCTGAACAATCATCAGCGCGCCGCCGGGATTCACTGCGGCCGAGTCGTTAGCGTAGATAAGAATGGCGCCGCCCTGGCCGTCATGCGTGTGATTGTTGCGGATGATGTTGTTTTCAATGATGGGATTTCCACCCCAGATAGCGATTCCCGCGCCGCCATTGCCGCCCGCATCTTCCAGTCCCGACTGGACGTTGTTTTCAATTGTGTTTCCGATAATGACTGGGGGGACAATGTTGCCGTTGCTGTCGACGGTCGAGCCTTCGATATAAATCGCCGCGCCGGCCCCAAAGCTGCAGGATCTGTTGGCGTCAAGCGTGTTATTGATATTGCTGTTCTGAATCATCGGCGAGCTGCTCAGAATCCAGACCCCATAACAGTGGCTTTGCGTGATGATGTCATTCACCAGCGAAGGCTGCGAGCCCTCCATCACAATGCCGCCTGCCTGGCCGCTGGCCTCCGAGCCACCGTTCTGAACAGTAAATCCGCTCAGAATGCTCTGGCGCGTTTCGCCGCTCGTAAAGGAGACCGCTGGCCCTTGGCCCTGGCTGCCGTCAATAATTGTTTGCGCGGCCCCGCTCTCGCTGATAACGGTGATCGCTTTGCCCTTGAAGTCGATGTTTTCCTTGTAGGTTCCGGCGGCCACGAGTACAGTGTCGCCGTTGGTGGCGGCATCGATGCCGGCCTGAATCGTGGGCTGGTCGGCGGGAACGTGAATCGTCGCGGCGCGCGCGGAGGCGGCGATTCCCAGGACCAGCGCCAGAAACACAGCCAGCCGCAGGGGCAGACGGCACATCGACCCGCCTGACTGGGCAGCGCAGTGGCTGGAATGAACCGGCATATCTTCGAGAAATACCATATCCCCGCAGCTTGCGCTTCAGGGAATTATGAAGTATCTTTCGCCACGCGTCTTCCCGGCCGGTCCGCTCTTCTCTGGTGCACAACAAAAGCCCCGGCAGTCGCCGGGGCTTTTGTTGTACGTGGATTATGGCTGTTACCAGGAAATCCGGCCTGAGATCTGAACGTATCTTGGGGAGTTTTCGCTGTTGCCGACTGCGGTTTGGGCGGTCTGAAGGTTTACCAGGCCGAAGGTGTCGCTCGTGCTGAAACCGATCTGGCCGGGAGTGCTGAGGTTAGGCGTGTTGAAGTTGGTATCGGGCAGGCCCGGCTGTACGCGGTTGAATGCGTTGAATGCGTCGAGGCGCACGGCGAGGTTGATGCGCGAGGTGATCGGGTACGTCTTCGAGAGGCTCAGGTCGAAGTTCTCGATGCCGGGGCCGCGGAGGTCGCTTTGCAGGCGCGGGGCTGTGCCGTAGTAGTAGGGGTTGGCGACGTTCAGATTGTCTCCGCCGCTGGGGTTGGGCACGTTGAGGACGGATGCCTGGTAGGCGTACGGGTTGAAGAGGAGTTTGTATCCGGCCTGCACGGAGTAGCTCTGCCCGGTGGGGAGAACAACGGTTGCCGGTCCCTTGACGCGATAGTGCGCGTCAAGGCGTGGGTCGGCGATGAGGTTGGGGCGGCCGAATCCCGTGCCGCTGATGGCCAGAGGAAAGCCGGAAGTGAGGCTGGTGATTCCGGAGATCTGCCAGCCGCCCAGAACCTGCGTGGCAACGGGAGTGTGTTGAAGGAGCCTGTGTCCTTTACCGAAGGGCAGCGCCCAGAGATAGGAGATGACCGCGCGATGCGCCTGATCGAAGTCGGAGACGGAGCGATCGAGGCGGCGATTGCCGGGAGCGAAGTAGGCAGCGCCCGCTGAGGAGCCGGACTGCACCGCGGCGCCGTAGGCAGTGCCGAAGTCGATGTTCTTCGACCATGTGTAGGTTCCGCTGAGTTGGAAACCGTTACGGAAGGCGCGGCTGATGGAGACCTGCAGGGCGTTGTAGTTGGAGGAACCGGTTCGTCCGAACCAGCGGGTAACGCCGCCGTAGGTCGGGAAGGGCTCATCGAGATATTGCTGCTGAATGGTGGGGTTGTCGAGGTTCGCGTTGCCGCTGATGAGGCCGTAGTAGGGATTGTTCACCAGCGTAGTAAGCGGGTTGACGCCGGTGGCGAGGTACGTGGTAAGCGCGTCGCTGAGAATCGACTGCGGAATCTGATTGACGTTGTTCAAGGGCTGCTGCTGGAGCTGAAGATGTGTGCCCTTGGTGCCGACGTAGGCGATCTGCAGAATGGTGTCGGACGGAAGCTGCTGCTGCACGGCGAAGTTCCACTGCTGGATGTACGGAGTCGCGTTGTCCGTGCGGATGACAGCGGTGACGTTTTGGCCGAGCAGGACGGGGTTCAGCGGATTCGCGCCTGCGTTCATGCCGCCGGATTTGAAGGCGTTGGTCCAGGGTGCGTTGAGAATGTCGAGTCCGTTATCGGGGCGGATCTGGATGTAGGCCGGCGCGGAGAAACCATCCGAGCCAAAGCCCTGCGCGCCTGAGCCGGCGCCTGTCGTCATCACGTAGCTGATGCCGTAGGCTCCGCTCACGACCGTGTTGGGGTGAGCGCGATAGGCAAAGCCGACACGCGGGGACCAGTTTTTCCAGTTGGAGTTTACCTGCGTGCGCGGGGTGCCGTTTACTCCGGCGAACTGATAGAGGCCGGGCGTTCCGGTTTCATTGGTTGCGTTTGGGTCGAACTGGCTGAGCCGGTTGTAGCGGTCGGTAATTGGCCCCTGATACTCCCAGCGCAGGCCAAGGTTGAGCGTGAGCTTGCGGGTCGCCTTCCAGTCGTTTTGATCGTAGATGGCCCAGTAGCCGTTCTTGAGCGCCTCGGTGGGATCGCCGGTTACGTACTCGCCATTGCCGATGAGACCATCGTTCGCGCCGAGAAGGAAGTTTGCAGCAGACCAGCCTTGCGAGACGTTGACGGGGATGGTCGGGCAGCCGGTGCCTTCGCAAGCCTGCGAGAAATTTTGAGGAGTGGCGGAGAAGCCCATGGATGCCATCCAGGGCTGGGTGAAGTTATAGAGGATGTCCTGATACTCGCCGCCAACCTTGACGGTCCAGTTGCCGAAGAGGCGGGTATAGTTCGGGGTGAAGGATAGCAGGGTGGTGTGGTTCTCACGGTAGCTGAAACCCGGCAATCCCATGGCGGGATACGTGCCATCGGCGATGTAAGGAAAGGATTGCGTGGGCAGGCCAACCTGCTCGTTTGCAGCAAAGCCGAGCGCACCGAAATCGGTGTCGGCTCCGCCGCAGCAGGGAAGCAGGACGAGGTTGAGGCGGCTGACGTTGAAGCGCAGCTCTACGAGATTCTTGGGAGTGATTGCCCAGTCGTAGCCGAGTGTGGCGCTGGGATTGAACTGGGTTGTGGGGCCGCCGTTGTTGGCCGCGGGATTCGTCGAGGCATAAATGTTAGGCGGAGAGTCGAGCGTCCAGTCCGTCGTCCAGCGGAAGAAGCCTCGCTGGGTCTTGCTGAAGTTCTGATCCAGGCGAACGATGAGCTGATCGGAGTTGACGGTGGTGGATGCGTTGGTAAAGTAGTTGTCCGTGCCGTCGGCGAGTATCGGCGTAATGTTCGGCATGGGGAAGAAATTGACGAACTGCATTGCCGCCGGGTCGAGATATTGCGGCGGGATGACGTTCGCCACGCCCTGATAGCTGGCCTGCTGGCGGTTCACTTGATACTGGCCCGGAGCAACCTGCGTGGTGGTGGTGGTATTCGGCAGAGGCAGGTAGACATTCACCGGAAGTGGGGTGGGCGTTCCGTTAACGGAGACAAGAGTCCTGGTCTGGCTGAAGTCGCCCTGACGCTCAAGCGCGGTAGGCACGGTGTAGTACGTGCTCTGGCCCTGCACCCGGCGGAGACCTTCATAGGAAGCAAAGAAGAAGGTTTTGTCGCGGCCGTTATAGAGGCCGGGAATCCGCACTGGTCCGCCGAGTGCTGCGCCGAACAGATTGGAGTTGAAGGGCGCCTTGGGACGGGCGGACGAACCGTTGGGATTATTTCCAAAATAGTTGTTGCCGTAGGAGTTCGCGTCGAGATTTGTGTTGCGGTAGTCCTCGTAGAGTGCGCCGTGCAGCGTGTTGCCGCCGGACTTGGTCGTGAAATTGATGACGCCGCCCGCAGTGCGTCCATACTCTGCCGAGTAGGCGTTGGTGACTACGTTGGACTCGGCGAGGGACTCGATATTGGGCATAACGATAATCTCGTTCGCGTACGGGCTGGTGTCGTTAGCGCCATCGAGCTGAATGTTGCTGGTGAGCGGCGCGCTGCCGTTGACAACGAAGGATGAGAAATTCTGGCGCGCATTGTCACCGGTGTTAACGTTGTTCGGATCGAGGAAGCTGCCGGTGGTGACGACGCCCGCCACCAGTGAGGTGTTCAGCAGCGGATTGCGGTTGATGTTGGGCATCTCTTCGATCGTGCGCTCGTCGATGGTGGTGGAAAGCTGTGAGGCTTCCGTGCGAAGGACCTGCGAGCTGGCTACAACAACGACTCGCTGGCTCGACGAACCAATCTCCAGTGTGATGTCAATGCGGTATTCCTGATCGATGTCGAGCTGGATGTCATCGCGAATGGCGGTCTTGAAGCCGGGCGCGTCGAATTCAACACGATAAGTACCGTTGGGAAGGGACGGCAACTCGAAGCTGCCTTTCTGCGAGGTGACAGTATTGTTGACGACGCCGGTATCCGTGTTGGTGACAGTGATCTTTGCATTTGCGATTGCGGCGCCTTTGGGATCGGTGACGTTCCCCAGGATGGCGCCGCTGGTGACCTGAGCGCGGCTGGCCGTGGCTGTGAAAAGAAGGATGCAGGCCACGAGCGCGAGAAGGAGAGAATGGGCTCCTCGTGCAAGGAGCCGGAGCGCCAGCGGGGAAGAGCAGGCGCGCGCGCACGGAGAATCTCCCAAAGATGCCCCACCCAGAGAGGCCGGAGATTCAGAACTTGGAACCCAGGGAAAAATCGGGAACTTACAAAAGGGTAGTGAGAGTCTTGACTGTGCCATAAAGTCTCCAGAAAATTCAAGCGCCGCTAAGATGTGGTGAGTCCGACAGGCAGCTTTTGCTGTCGCTAAGTCCAGGCCCGCAGTCTTGGCCGCGATTCCTGGACATGATTTCCAATCAGGCAACTAACAGGGCTACAACGGAGGCTTGCCCGCGGGGCAACCTGCAATGTATGAGCGGCTGGACTAACGGACAGTTCTGCGGAAAGAAAGGCAGTCGCAACTGTCCCTTGGCAGCCGATCGGGGCGCGTTGAAGAACACCTGCGGCGAATTGCCTCAGGTGGAAGCAAGCAGACCTTTCGGAATGCCACGCCCTTGCTGGTTCGATAAGCAGATAGAGATAAGACAACCTTCGCATGGCGCGAACGGAACTAACTATCCCGGCAATGCTGAAAGCCGCAGCTATCTCCTCAATTTCTGCAAACGGAACCGTGTGGAGGAGAGCAGTTGCCGTGGAAGTGGTGCAACATGGGAGCTTTATTTCTATCCATCTCTATATCCTCCGCCGTTGATTGCCTTCCGTAGTTATAGTTACCCTACGCGATTACCATTCCTCACCGCAAATAATTGCAGTGCTCTTTTTCTGTACTCCGTACGCGCATCCTTCCGATGCCTGGCAGGGATGCGTTGAACACATGGGGTGAAGTTGGTAACGCCATTATATATAAAAGCCCGCCGTGCTTTGAGATTAAAACCTGCTGCATGCGGCGCAATTTTCCAACAGCCCTGCAAACTGTAATGCATGTTACCGAAAATATGTTGCCCGGCCGATCAAAAGCGACCTGTTGATTTTCAGCACACGGAAGCAATCTGCCTTGCCCCTGGGGATTTTCTCGCCGGAACTGGTCCGCTCCTCGTGTCCGTTCATCCAGTGATCATCATGCTGCGCTCTAATGGACTCTCGGACTGAGGTGGGTCTACGGCATTGTCACGGCAAGCCAGGGCTTGGAGGCGTTGCAGTCCGTGCTGGGCGTAAGAATTCCGCTGTGGGTATGCGAAGCGCTCTGACCATCCGTTCCAGCGTTACGAAGGAAGATGTTCTTCTTCCGTGTTTGGTCGTTTACAGAAAGTTCATGGAAACATTGAGTTTCTTCGCAAGTTACTCCTGCGCACGATTGTGCGGCCGGCGGATTCGCCTGCCCGGTCCAGATGCATTCGATCCGGTCTGCTCGAAAGCCAGTTCTGTTAACGGCGGATAAAGAGAGTCTCGCGAAGTATGCTCCGCGGCTGCATTGTGAAAAGTATGCGAATACAGCGATTCTCCGAGGCAGATTTCTCCGGTGGGAGGACTGGAGCAATGTAGAGAACCAAAATGTCTACACCCTACTCCATTCGCGGGCCGCGGACGAACGAAGAACTATTCTTCGACTACTACTCGCAGCTATTGGAGTGGGCAACACAGTTGACGCAACAGGATCGCGCCGACGCTGAAGATCTGGTGCAGGACTTGTATGTCCAGGTCGCACATATCGGCGTGCCTCTTGCGGAGGTTGACGATCTTCGTCCTTACCTCTTCAAAGTGTTGCGCAATCTTCATTATTCCCGGCTTCGCCTGAAGGGCCGGATTCCGATCAGCGATCTTTCGGCTCTCGATTACGACTCCATGGAAAGAGGTCTTGGAGCCGTAGATTGGCGCGATCTCTGCGATCAGCTTGAAAAATTGCCACAATGTGATCCTGCGCGATTTCCAGATTCTGGAAGGTGGATGGTTCGGAATCCTGGCCACAGGAGTCGACAATCTTCTGATTGACGGCGTGATGATTGATACGAATCGCGATGGCATTGACATTGACTGCTGCTGGAATGTGAGGATCAGCAACTGTTCCGTCAATTCCCCTTGGGATGACGCAATTGTGTTGAAAAGCAGCTTGGCGTTGGGGCGGAAGCGGGACTGCGCGAATATCACAATCGCGAATTGTTATGTGACCGGCGGATACAAACTCGGAACATTGCTCGATGGAAGTTGGCAGATATGGGATTCCCCAAAAGATGCTCCGCGTACCGGACGCATCAAGATCGGCACGGAATCCAATGGTGCCTTTCATAACATCGCTATCACGAATTGCATTTTTGAAAAATGCGAAGGCCTGGCTCTCGAAAGCGTGGATGGTTCCTTGCTTGAGGATCTTGTCATCAGCAATATCGTGATGCGCGAGATTGTGACAGCGCCGCTGTTCCTCCGCCTTGGAAGCCGCTTGCGTGGACCATCTGGAACTACCGTGGGCGCAATACGCCGCGTGATTTTTAGTAACATCACCAGTTCTCATGCAGTCGCCAGTTATGGATGTATTATCAGCGGCATTCCGGGCTTTGCAATCGAAGATCTGAAGATTGCAAGTATCCATCTTCATCATCAGGGAGGAGGCTCAAAGCAGCAGGCCGCCATCATTCCGAGCGAGGAGGAGACTCGCTATCCCGATTCCGATATGTTCGGTCCGATGCCATCTCAGGGATTTTTCCTCCGGCGCGTAAAGGGAGTGGAAATCAGCGACGTAAAGATTCGCGCCGAAATGCCGGATTACCGGCCGAACTTTGTACTGGGGGATGTGAACGAGGCGGAGTTCTTTCGCATCAAGACACCCGAGCAGAGCGGCGTGCCCAAATTCGATATGCAATCCGTCACGAATGTGGAGATACATCGGGTCAGCGGTCTGGCAGACACGGTGATCCCTGCCGCTGAATGTCGAGTGTTATAGCAACAGCAAACTGCGGAAATAACCCCAACTCTATAAAGGTACGAAATGGATCTTACGAAGTTACGCGATACCTCCGCGCTTCCTCGAATGGATGGTCCCTTGCGTCTGAAGGCCCTGATCCTGGACTGGGCGGGCACAACAGTTGATTTCGGCAGCATGGCTCCGATGCGGACGCTGGAACGTGTATTTGCCGCGAAATCGGTGAAGGTTGCGGACGCCGAGATTCGCGCCTACATGGGCTTACCAAAGCGGGATCAGATCGGCAGGATACTGGAGTTTCCGCGGGTGAGCGCAGCTTGGAAAGCGGCGCATGGCGCAGCGCCGACAGAGCGGGACGCGGATGATATCTACGAGAACTTTATCCCGGCGCAGATGGAGTGTTTGCTCGACTACTCGCATGTGCTTCCTGGAATTCCCGAAGCGGTTGAGACTTTCCGGCAGCGTGGACTCAAGATCGGCACCACGACTGGCTACACCCGCGAGATGATGGAGATGATTATTCCCTCGGCGGCCAGGGAAGGCTACAGTCCGGACACCACCGTAACGTCGGATGAGGTAGGCGGTGGCCGGCCACATCCTTACATGGTGTATGAGAACGCAATCCGTTTGCAGGTCTATCCCATGTCGGCCGTAGTGAAGGTTGGCGACACTATAGCCGACATCCTGGAAGGTCGGAATGCGGGCTGCTGGACAGTCGGCGTGGTGAAAACGGGGAATCAGATGGGGATCTCGGCCGAGCAGTTGGCCGCACTTGCGCCAGAGGAAAAGGAAGCGCGGTTCAACGTTGCGCGGAAGGAGTTAACCGAGGCCGGCGCGCACTATCTGGTGGATAGTGTCGCGGAGCTTGCGCCGGTGCTGGATGAGATCAACGCGCGCCTGGAGGCCGGTGTGGAGGAGCTGGCTGTCTAAGAACGTATCCGTAAGTAAACATTATTTGCCTCGAACAGATCATGGCTGCTACAAGTGCGAGGAGGGCGAGGTATGCGATCAGTCTTTCTCCAGAAGAGCTTCGCTGCAACGAGAGGTGCGCCATATGAGTCTGTCGTATAAATATTTTTCTTCGCCGGTAGGAAGGCTCAAGCTTGTGGCGAGTGATCGGGGGATGGTTGCAGTTCTTTGGGAGAATGACGATCCGAAGCGTGTGCCTCTTGATGAGCCAATCGAAGACGGGGATCACCCAGTCCTTGCACTCGCCGAAAAAGAGCTTGAAGAATACTTTGCCGGCAAACGAAGCGCATTCTCAGCACCGCTCGATATGCGTGGCACTCCCTTCCAAAAGCAAGTCTGGGAGGCGTTACAAGGTATTCCGTTCGGAGAGACTCGGAGTTACGGCCAGCTTGCCAATCAGTTGGGCAAGCCGAGTGCTGCACGAGCAGTAGGAGCAGCAAACGGCCGAAATCCGGTCAGCATTATCGTACCGTGCCATCGTGTCATCGGATCGTCTGGAAAGTTGACAGGGTTTGCAGGTGGTCTCGATGCAAAGGCGCATCTCTTGACTCTGGAGGGCGCGATGGCTGTCCACGATTTAACCTAAGGATGATTCGTTCGGGAGCTGTGGATGAATTCTATCGCCAAATCAAAGAAAAAACCTCTGACGAGATACATTCCCATCGATCAGCTCTCGACGGAGCGGGCGAAACAAAAGCTGCTCCGCGATGCTGCGCGCCCCGAGGAACAGCGCGACCATGCGTTTCGCAAAATGATCTTCTCAATCCCGTCTGGAAGAGTCAGTACCTACGGTCGAGTCGCGGCTGCTGCTGGTTATCCTCGCTATCACCGTGCAGTGGCCCGGCTTCTGCGTACCGATCCACCGGATCAATTGCCGTGGCACCGCGTCCTGGGAGCAGGAGGGGAAATAAAGTTGCGGGGAGCAGCCGCACATGAGCAGAGGGCTCGCCTCAAGTTGGAGGGCGTTCAGTTCAAAGGTGGCAGGGTGGATATGGAAGCTTTTGAACACGCATTTAAACCCTGGGAGGTTTACGAGTGATTTTTTGATGGCCCGCTCGCCGGCAGAACTTCCAAAAGAAGAAGCATGATATGGCGCTATATCATGCTTCTTCTTTTCACATGCTGAGGCGTAGGGCAAATCCTGGCGCCAAGCAGACAACAAAACCTGGCGGACCAGCCCCTTTCCGCGAGCGCTTTGGGCTGTCCATGCACACCTAAAGGGAGAGGGAGATCCCCCGGCTCTGCCGGGGAGGCAGTATGGGTTTGACATTTACGGGAGTCCATCCAAGAAATTCCAGACGTGAGCCGACCAAAGCACACGTTAAGGAGAAACTGGATGGACCAATTGGAGAGTCTAAGTCACTCCGTCTGGGAGTGCAAATATCACATAGCGTTCATACCGAAATGCCGACGGCGAGTTCTGTATGAAGCAATCCGAGAGCATTTGGGCGAGGTCTTCCGCCGCTTGGCCGAGCAGAAAGAGAGTCGGGTGCTGGAAGGACATTTGATGGCGGACCATGTGCATATGCTACTGTCAATCCCGCCCAAGTACGTAGTGTCTGAGGTGGTGGGGTTCATGAAGGGCAAGAGTGCGATCCATTTGGCACGGACCTACGGCGAGCATAAGCAGAATTTCGCAGGCCAGCATTTCTGGGCGCGCGGCTATTTTGTGTCGACCATGGGGCGTGACGAAACGGCAATCCGCGAATATATCCGTAACCAAGAAGCCGAGGACAAGCGGCTGGACCAGTTACGGATGTGGAAATAGCCGCCGTAGTATGGCGGCTCCAATTACGTCGGGGCCGCGTTAGCGACCCCGCCTAAGCCGCTTTGAGCGGCTCACACCGTAAAGCCCCCGGATATTTACAGTAACGCGCTGCAAGCACGGAACCAACCAACATCGTCGCCCAGCCAACAGCAGTCCAATCGGCCGTAAAGAGAGCCCATACTCCTAGAAATGCAGTGATGCAGCCGAGATAGCTTTGCGCCGTGGCCAGGCCGCTGTCCAGCTTGCCGAAGTGCGCTTTCCACCTGCCGTGGAGGTAAAGCGCATTCCAGTAAAAGAGCGCGCCGCACGTGAGCAGCAGAATGCCGTTTTTTAGCAGCAACTCCTCGGAAGAGGCGCGGAGTTCGATGATGCCGCGCGCCTCGTAGACGATGAGCAGCCCCGTGAGAACACCCGCGAGCAGGCCCAGGCGCCGGAAGAGGGCTTCCTTTTGCACAAGACCGGCAATGAGCAGCGCTTCGGCGGCTACCATCCAGAACAAGGCGATATTGTTACCGCTGAACCAGAACGGAACTGCGGCAAAGATCAATAGCGCGCCAATGACGGTAAGCAGTGTGAATGCCGCCGGCCTGCGGCGCGTAACGGGCAGCTGACCAAAGATAAACTCCAGTGCTCCGAGGCCGAGCAGTGCGTAGAAGGCCAGCTCCGGATGCGTGGCTTGAAACTTCATGACCGCGAGCAGAAGCATGGTGTTGGCAAGCGCGGCAATGGTCGAAATGGCCTCCTGGCGCGGTGAAGCGACTTTGCGAACCACGTAGGAAACGCGGAAGGTGAGCCAGTAAAGAACCAGGATGATGGCGCTCGGCCAGAACTCCGGAAAGGCATGGCCGGCGGGAGTGTTGGGATAGAGTTTGTGGACCCAGTAGAAATGATTTGCGTAGCTGGCCAGGATGCCGAAGATCTCAAGCTCAAACCAGCTCATGTACAGCCCGATGGCGGCAATGCCCAGAGCGAGAATTACGCCGGCGATAAGCGCGTAAACAGTGTCCTGACTGAGCGCGACCGTGGAGAAGGCAAGCAGGAAGGCAAGGCCGGTGACGAGCTGCGAGCGATAGCGCAGCGTGTGCACCACCATTGCCACGGCTACGATAAGCATCAGCAGACAGTCGAGAGTGTTGGAGCGCATCACGATCATCGGTGCTACGTGGTGCATGGCGTATGTCGTAAAGAAGAGCAGTGCCCAACCTCCGCCAATGCCGGTGCGGCCCAGCAGGCGATAGCGCTCGCGGCGCTCCAACCAGACACCGCCGAGCAACATGACGGTGGCTATCGCGTAGGTCATCGCCACACGCAGCTCCGGCCCCATGGCAATCAGGAAGATGCGCCCAAGCAACGCCAGGCCCAGGACAAGCAGGACAATGCCGACCTTGGCGAAGAGATTCATTCCCAGAAACTGTTCCAGGGGCAGGTTCGTCTTCAGACGATCAAATACGCTCTCTCGCGGAGTTGCAGGGTCGTATGTGGCGAAGCTGGGGATGAATGGCGGAACTGCCGGCTGCGGCGTAGGGATCGCTGCGGCTGGAGCCGGTTCCGGGGATGGGAGCTCTTCCGCTTTTACCACCTCCGGCTCGGCAGGCGCATCAAAAGCCGCAGTCGCCGAGGGCGCAGATTGACGGACTTCCTCGAAGGCGGCAATAGGGGCTGGTGCTGTCTTGATTTCTTCCGTGATTTGAGGAACTTCGACAATCACGGAAGGCGCCGGCTCGATGTGTGCCTCTGGATTTTCAGCAAGCGGTGCAACTCCACGCGTCTCCAACTCGGCCACGCGATTCGAGAGTGTTGCCAGCTCGCGCCGCAGATTGGCAACGTCCCCCTGGACGTCAACAACCTTGTACCAGTCCTCTTCGATTCGCCGTTCAACTGCCCTGCTCTTAACCAGAGCAAGAATAGCGATCGCAGGAATGCCAATGATAATTCCAATCGCCAACAGACCAAACAATTCCATGACACTTAACCTCAGGACTGGGTCTTTGCCTCATCTTAGCGGCCAGCAGCGCGGGGAACGCGCGTATGGCGCGGAGACAGTCTGAGATTAACCGTCTTCGATAAGCCCCAAAGGCTTCTCCAGACAGTTTTTCGAGTGTCACAAAAATTGCGAGTTATCGGAAAATTTGCTCAGCTCCATCTGGAAGGCATCGGCCAGCAGCGAAAACACAAATAGCCGCGGCCCCCTGGGCAATTCGCGCGTTGCTGCGGTATACGCATCGCAGATAATCGCGCCTGTCTGATCCAGTCCCCGCTGCCAGCGCGGTTGTCTGGGGTTTCGCACGACCAGCAGGTCCGGATCGACACCCGCCGCCGCCAGCATCGTCCTGGCAATCTCGCGGAAATCTATCCAGTTGGATACCACCCCAATCAGTTTTCTCTGGAGCGATGGCAGCTCCGGATCGAGCCACTTGTTCGCGGAACGGATTTGAAGCGGAATCAGCTCCAACCCTGCCGGCAGGACCGCACGCGCCATCTTTGCCTTACTTGGCCGGCACAACGGAATGGCCGACATCATAGCCTCCGGTCTTGCCGACTCCTCCAGCGTTATCCCAATCGCGGGCCATGTTGTCAGCTTCCGGATCTCCGTCAGTAGAATCTCCCGCGCATCCGTATCTGGATCGATTAGCACAAAATGATCCGGCGGAGGCGAGGCAATCCACTCTGCCACACGCTGCCTGATCGTCACCGCAGGCAGCCGCAGATCGCGCACCGCCTTGAAGAATGCCACAATATGTTGATCCAGAATCTGCTCCGGGGTTTGCGCCGGTGCGGCTTCAGGCTGAATATAGACGCCGCTCCCGTGCCGGTACTCCACCCATCCGTCTCGGGAGAGCTGCCGATAGCCTGCGCTTACCGTATTTGGATGGATATTGAACCGCCGTGCCAGCTCGCGCGTGCTTGGCAGCCGCTCGCCCGGCTTCAGGTCGCCGCTCAATATGGCAAGTTGCACCTGTGTAACCAATTGGCGGTAAATGGGGACTTCACTTGCCGGTGAAAACCAGAGCCGCAACGCCAGATCCCCCTGAGCTTAAGAGACAAACAACCTCAATTTTCTCTCGTTCCCCTCTGTTTCTCACTTACCACTCGGCTGTTGGGCTGCCGGAGGTGGCGCGTTCTTCACGTACTTGTCGAACCAGTTGACCATCTCATAAACAAGCTGCTCGTTCGACTCCATGGCTGTATACCAGTGAGGCTCGTGCGGAAGCGTCACCAGGCGTGTCGTGCCGCCGTTGCCGCGAATGGCTTCGTAGAGAAACTTCGCCTGAATGGGTGTGGTGCCGGGATTGGCATCTTCTTCGCCATGCACGATGAGCAGCGGCGTCTTAATCTTGTCGGCGTAGAAGAACGGCGAGACCTTCAGATAAACATCCTGCGCCTCCCACACCGAGCGCCGCTCGTTCTGGAAGCCGAAGGGCGTGAGAGTCTTGTTATACGAGCCACTGGTAGCCACACCTGCGCGGAAGAGGTCCGTGTGCGCGACAAGATTGGCAGTCATCAGCGCGCCATGGCTGTGGCCCGTAACGCCCACGCGGTTGGGATCAACTACGCCGATGCGAACGCCTTCCTTGATGGCGGCGTCAGCGTCGGCAACGAGCTGATCCAGGTAGGTATCGTAGGCCTTTTTAGGATCGCCGACGATGGGGAAGGATGCGTTATCGAGAATCGCGTAGCCGGCGAGCAGCAGAAGCTGATACTCGTGCAGACGAGTGAAGGTCTGGTCGGAGCTTGTGACCTGCCCAGCTTGCGACGCGTTGGCGTAATCCAGCGGATAGGCGTAGAGAATAGTGGGAACGCGTGTACCCTCCTTGTAGCCCGGCGGCGTGTACAGCGTAAAGGAAAGATCGAGCCCATCGGCGCGCTTGTATTTCACGAGCCGCTTCTGGATGGCGCGGACAGCCGGAGTGTAATCCGTAATCTGCGTAATCTGCTTCGCGGTCGAGGTGTAGACAGCTTCGCCAGCCGCAGCCGTCGCAGGCTTGTCGAGCGTGCGGATAAAAGCATTCGGCGGATCGGTCGGCGATTGATGCCACGTGAGGAAGTGACGCGTGTCCGGCCCCGGCAAGGCGAAGGCGGTTTCCAGCGATGAGCTGTCGCTGCGGAAGAGGCGTTCCGTTTTAAGGGTATCCAGGTTCAACTGGTCGAGAAAAGGCCGTAATCCCTGCGGAGAAGCGCCGGAGCCCCGAAGAAAGATGGATTCGCCATCGAGCCTTACCACGCTGAAACCGTTGGGAAGGTGGCGGAAGATAGGCGAGCCGGGATCGGCATAGCTGTCGTCATAGGACATATCCCAGAGCGTGCGCGGCTTTTGATTCGGGTCGTCGATGTTGACGATGTCGGTGTGACGCCAGTGGCGATTCTCGTCTTCCTGATTAAGGAGTGCGATGCCGGGCTTCTCCGTCCAATAGAAGCCACCGTAGCGCTGCGCCGTACGCGTGATCTCGACCGGCTCGGCGGTGAACGGAGCCTTGAGCAGCATTACCTTGTCGCGGTTGGGGACGGTCTTGTTCAGATCGCCGCCATCGAGAGCTTCAGCCCATATGAGCGTTGCCGAATCGGTCGGACGCCATTCAAAGTCGCGGGGACCGGTGGAAACGCCATGGATGGGAACGCGGTCCGCGAGCGGCAGAGAGGCGATAGTGTGCACGCTCACGCTGTGCGGATCGGTGACGTTCCATATTTCGGCTTCATGCGGAAAGTGATCATAAGTCGTCACGTACGAATACGGTCTGTGAATCGCGGTGACAAAGATGTGATGCGCATCAGGAGCGGGGCTGACCTCGAGAAGATTGGCGGCTTTGCCGATGGGAGTGATCGCAGAGCTGGCCGCATCTACCAGGGCCAGTTGTGAGTCAGCAAAGTAATCGAAGACATCTTCGTCATGCTTGTTGGTCAGCACGTCCCGGACTTCGTATGTGCTGCTTGCGCCCTTGCCGCCAAGACTCTCCTGAATGCTGGGACCGCTGACTGCGGCGGCTGCTTCGGGAATGGGGCCGAGGCCATCCGGCACAAGCTTGACGAGCAGCGCGTGCTGGCCCGGCATCCATTGGAAATCATCGCCGAACATCGGGTTGAGCTTGACTTCGGGAACCTGGCGGATGGCACCCGTGGCGGCATCCCCGATCCAGAGTTCGACGGACGTGGCGGCAATATTGGAAAAGGCGAAGAGCCTTCCATCATCCGACCACTGCGGCGATCCGGGGCAAGCTCCGTCGGGCAGCTTTACGGGGATAGTTTTGGCGTCGGCGATATGGACGACAGCGAAGCTCGAAGAGCAAGGCGTGATGCCGTAACCGCCGGGCGTATCGTGCCTGCTGTGATTCGCCGGCTCCACGCGCACGCCGGCCAGGCGAAGGAATGGCGCGGCAACGCGAGTGATGGAAGGATATTCCTGCCGGGCAACGAGGAGAATATCCGTGTTCGCGGGGCTAATGTAGGGCTGCGGCGGCGCGGGCGCGTGCATTACGTCAAGGATCGTCTTCTCTGGCTGGTTGTAACCGGATAGTGTCTGAGCGCTGAGGCCGGCAGCGAGAGCAGAGAAGAAGGCAACGAACAGCAAGCGGCTTGCAAAGGTAGAGGCGCGCATAGACCCTCCAAGGCAGCGAGATCGGTACTGCTGATGACTGAGCTTCTCAGTATAGTTGGCTGCCGCCATTTTGTGCCCTATTTTTCATCATCGGAACCGTCATCAAGACCATGAAACCTCTGAGGACGCGCCTGCTTGTCGGACTGACGAGTACAAAACCCACCAGAGAATCCAATGATCGAAGTCCACACAAGGCTGAATGTCGGAAATCTAGAATCGTGCCGCGCGGGCTCACCTGGGTTTGCTGTGGTGCATGCGTGTAAATCTCCATGCCACCAGAACTCCGTCGGCTATTGGGGAAGCTTGCCTTCGCACCATCCAAACTATCTATGGCTTGAGCGACCGCAGAATCTATATCTGAACATGATTGACCCATCCTTGCCGTTGTTCAAAATTGAGAGTTTCAGATGTTTCCTAGAGTTCGCAACAGTCCAATACGGGAATGGAGCCACTCTACTAATTCACTGCAATCAAGGCGAATCATGCGCGCCAAGCTTGGCGTTGCTTTTTCTGGCAAAACGCCTCCAGGCAATCCCGGCTGGATCGTTCTTAGAAGCCAAAGAGGCATTCTTAACGGTATACCCAGCCTATCGCCCCGGCGTGGGAATTGAGCAGTTCCTGACGAAGCAGTGGGCGGAAATCCGGTGAAGTTTACTGTGAACGGCCGTTGATGGGCTGTACTACCGTAACGTCGTTGTCGATTCTGGCCGAAAGCTCGACTCCCTGTCGGACCGCCTAATCTCAGTTCGTCGGGTGCGGGGTCTAGGGCCCACATTGAATGCAATTTGTAACCAGGCCCACAAATCTCTACTCGCAGACATTGATGCTGAGCCTGAACTATATTCACCCTGTCTGGGGTGGGCCACTTCGCATCCATAAACTGCCGAGGCTACTCCTTGACGGGGACGTCGCTCCGGACCTTGAAGTGCACCAGAATCGACGCGTGCCCGGTGGGGCATCCTAGCAGCAGGCCTCTTCCTTGTCCCCTGAATGAGTACGAAACATGCGCGATTCCGACCGGATCGATTTTCTTGATGACGGGAGAAGATATATCCCGGATCTTGTCCGCATCCACAAGCTCGGCTTCGACCGACAGAATTTGTTCATGCAGGGAAGGGTCAAGTGCAATCGGTACTTGCAGGTCATCGGCAGAATTCATGCGGTTGCAATCGACATTTATCCCGGATATTTTGTTGTCCCGGATGGTTTCAACTGTGTCAAGAATGGGGTTGTTGCGATAGACCCTGGCAAAGAAAGTATAGGCATCGGCGGATCGATTGGCAGGCCTCACAATATCGATGTGGTCGGTGACGATCTTCTGCGGTGCCGTATCCGCATCGCACCCATAGGTTGCGCTGTAGTAATCCACCACGCGAGTATGCGCCCGCAGATATTTGCCAATACCGGCGCCGGCCGCAGTGTCGAGTCCTTCAAAGGCACAAAACCGATGAATCCTGGTGACGGCTTCCGTGCTTCTCCATTTCTGTTCGAGGTTCATCAAAAAGCTGTTATCGTTGCTTTCCCGAAGGTCGGTGAGGAGAGGATCGCTGTCGTAGATCTTCGCCAGATTGGCTACAAACGATCCCTGATGGGGCGTTGCGTACGATACGACGAACCGGACGCGTGCTGCATCGGCAGGGTGGTTAAGCAGCATCTCCTCGACAACAATTCCGCCCAGGCTGTGGGCAATGAACACGACTTCCTGGTGCTCCCAGACTCTTTTCTGCTTCAATCCCTGCCAGAGAATCTGCGCGAGTTGCGTAGTGGACAACTGGCCGCGCATTGAGGGCGTTGGGTACTCGGCAACCACGACATCCGATTTTTGGAAATGCGGATCGCTCTGGATTAGCTGCGGCCAATATGCACCGTTCGCTGCGCGCCATGTCTCACGGTCGCCATGAAGGCCGTGGACAAATACGATCACCCGCGGCTTGAGATTTTGGGCCGTGGCCAGCAAACAGCCCGGTCCTGCGGCAATGTAGCTCAGGAATAGTGCACAAAAGATTGCGACAGCGCGACGCAAAGCAAATCTCTCCCAGATGCCCGGCACAGACAGTTGGACTGTGTTTATTCAAGATTAGCGCGTTTCGACGCACCGATGAAGGTCTGTGGTGGAGATCGCCCCGAGCTATGGGAAGCTGGCAGGTGCCTTATGGCAAATGTTTGAATAAAATGTCGACCAATACGGTCGTGCTCACCACGTATAGTTTCTCATTCCACGTCATGGACCAAGCGAGCCTTGGTAATTATGCAAAATCGCATTATGTAAAACTACATTATGTTCGAAGTAGAAAGATTTGCCGCGCCCTGCTTGCTGTGTGCGAAACTCGCATCGTACAAGCGCCTGCTACCGCCGCGCGAAAGCTGTATTGTCATAATCCGATCGCCGTAGCGGATGCGTCTCGTGCCTCCATGGCGGCTGGTGATCGTTGCGGACTCAAGCCTTCCGCCGTGCCATGCAATATCGACCACGTATCCTCCACGCGCGCAGAGGCCGGAGATGAAGCCAGTGGGCCAGGCTGCGGGCAATGCGGGCAAAAGCTCAATCTCGCCGCCCTGCGATTGCAGCAGCATCTCAGCGATTCCTGCCGCACCGGCGGTGTTTCCGTCAATGGCGAAGATGTCCTGCTCCGCCCCGGCAATGCCTGCGCTCGAAATCGTGAGTAAATCGGTGCCGGATGCCTTGGCCAGTATACTAACGAGATATTTGTGTGCTTCATCGCCCTTGAGCAGGCGCGCATAGTAAACGACTAGGTTCGCACGTCCCCACTCAGTCTGCTCCCAGTGCGGTGCATGAATCCGGCGTTCGATCGTCACTTCCGCTGCACGCGCCAGCTCCGGCGTCTTGCGCGGTGCGATCTGATTCAGAGGATAGAGGCTCACCAGATGCGAGGTGTGGCGGTGGTTTGGCTCGGCGTCTTCAAAGTCGTTCAGCCACTCCTGCAATTGCCCGTGCCGGCCGATTTGAAATGGTGGCAGCTTTGCCCGCGCCTGTTCCAGCCGAGTGCGAAACCCATCGTCGACGGAGAGAACCTTCGATGCCTCGATACACATGGAGTAGAGCGCGTAAACCAGCGCACGGTCGATCGTGTTTTCCATCGACTCGCTCACGCGCTTGCCGGATGGCGTTAGATACGAATTCTCCGGCGAATCAGAGGGGCCGGTCACCAGCCAGCCGTGCTTTGGTTCAGTAACCATGTACGAGAGGAAAAACTCTGCCGCCTCGCGCAACACAGGATAGGCACGCGTACGCAGAAACTCCACATCGCCGCCAAACGTCCAGCGGTCCCACAACTGCAATGCGATCCAGACGCCCGCGGTGACGACGACTCCCCAGCCTGTGCCCCCGGCCGCGGTGTAGCCCCACGGATTGGTGACGGTATGAACAACCCACCCGTCTGCGCCATACATCTCGCGGGCAGTTGTACGCCCGTGCTCGCGGATGATGTCAATCAGCGCGAATAAAGGTATCTGGCACTCGCCAAGATTGCACACTTCGGCGTGCCAGTAATTCTGCTGCGTATTGATGTCGAGATGAAAATCATCGGTCCATGCCATGCTGCTGGCGAGGCCGTCATTCCAGATTCCCTGCAAGGCAAGAGGCAGCGGCGAATCGGCGCGCGAGCCTGCAATCGTGAGATAGCGTCCGTACTGGAAGAACAACGCCAGCAACTCAGGATCATCGCCGCCATCTTCGAGCGCCTTGCGCCTCGCGTCGGTTGCATGATTGCGAATTGCAGGCGCGCTGCGGCCAAGATCGATGGTGACGCGCCGATAGAGCGCCTGATAGTCTGCGATGTGCGCGCGGCGCAGAGAAACAAAGTCCTTGCGTGCCGCCGCCTGAATCGTCTTGCGGCAGACTGCTTCAGGGTCTGCGCCATGGAAGCTGGTTCCAATCGCAACCAGTATTGTGACGACGTTCGTATTTTCCACGGCCACAGTATCGGCATTCGGTGTGATCTTGCCCGATGGAGCAAGAACCTTCGCGCGAATCTGCACCGCAACGCCATCGTGCCCAGTGCTATGCATCGTTTCCCATGCATGACCGTCGAGGACCAGTGTATCCATGCCGTCTGTTTTAACTGCGATGGGAATGGTGCTGTTCCCGAACTTCATGCGAAAGCGAATTCCCTCCGACTCGCCGCTCGTCATCTGAAGGACAAGAACCCCGTCCGCATGGGATGCAAATGCCTCGCGCTCAAACAGAGTTCCATTGGCGCGAAAACGCACTCGTGCAATGGCTTCATCAAGGCTCAGGGAACGTCGATATTCTTCGTGACTCCCGATGTTGTCAAAGACAAGCTGAAGCTCGGGTAGCGGAAGATTGGTTCCGAAATTTCTTCCACGACCGGGAAGGTATTTGTCGCACAGTTCCTGTGCTTCTTCATATTTCCCAGCGAAAAAAAGCTGCCGGATCTCGTTCAGATGCTCCAGCGCGCCCGGATTAACCTCTCCGGCCTCCGGCGCGCCGGACCAGGCTGTCGATTCCGAAAAGGCAATGCGCTCGGTTGCCACACCGCCATAAATCATGGCGCCCAGCCGCCCGTTGGCGAGGGGCAGTGCCTCCAGCCAAGCCTCTGCAGGACGGTTGTACCATAACTCATCTCTCGGGGCGGGCGGCTGTGCCGGTTGCGCCGTTGCAACGCGAGACGCGACGCCTACCGCCAGCGCTCCCTGAATAAATTCACGTCGAGTAGTGGGCACGATTCTCTCCTTTTTGCTTGCTTCCGGTAACTGCGTTGAACGAGCGACTACTTCGCAGGGCGCAACTTAAGTAACTTTGATTCCGCGAGCTCCGCTTCGATCGAGATGGAACCGATGTCGCCGGATATCCGGATATGCTGTAGGATGTCAGGCTTGTCTGGTGAGGTGTTGCTGATTGTGAACTCCTCGAAGCCTCCACGAACCTGCGCCTGCCGCTGCCTTTCGAGCGTGTGCTGCGCGTAAGCCGACGAAAAAAGCTGACGTCCGTCGGCCAACTGCGCGCTGCTTTTGATACCTCGAATTATGATGTCCGTCGCGCCACACCACATCCATCTGTCCTGCAAGCGTGTGGTAATGAATGGTGACGAATTCGTTGTCGATGACAACGTCTTTACCATGTTCGATGACGTTGACCTGAGCTTTCATATCCGTTCTCGTGAGAAGAAGAATGATTGCAAATGTGATCCACAGAGCGTTATGGCGATATTTCATTCAGTCACCGGGAATCCTCGATTTCGAAAGATAGCGCTTTGAAGATGTGCTGCACGATCAGAGCCTTTGATCGTATTTCGTTCACAGTGCGGATGAGCGTACCGCGAACAGGCGGATCTTCCCGACAGAACCGGCTCTAATGACCGCAACAGTTGCTTGACGATTCGCCTGGATGCGTGGCTGCTCCAATGCCCATACCGTTCGAAGAACTGAACAAAAGAGCAGCGGGCGCATCCGTTGAGTGAAGCACAGGCGTTCATTGCGCTGAAGCCAGATGAGAAAGCGCTGATCAACAAGACCGCTACTGACTAATCCGAAGCATTACGGCTCCGTGCCCCGGAACTTCCACGGAATACACGCCATCCTTCACAAGAACATCCTCATGTTTCCAAAGGTCACGCAGTCTTGCATTACTTCCGAAGCCCACCGCACTTAGTTTGAGGGAGATTGTAGCTGGAGTTGTGGAGCGATTGAACAGTCCCACCGCATTGGCGCCGCCGCTAAGCGGCTTGGTCCATATCTCCGACGAACCATCGACCTGAACACGATCCCCTTGTCGACCCAGCTTGTCCTGATCGACTGCAATGACCTCGCGGTTGGTCAACAGAGCAAGCGTTTGAGGAGTCATTGCGCTCAGGTCATTTCCTGCCAGCAACGGAGCCGCCAGAATTGCCCACAGGGTCATGTGCATGCGATATTCATCGTCCGTCATGCCGCCGTTGCCGATTTCCAGCATGTCGGGATCATTCCAATGGCCAGGTCCCGCATACCTCGACAACCCAGCCTCCGAAAACCCATTCGCGCTCATGCGCTCGTAGCTGTCTGCGATGTCGCCCGTGGAACGCCACAAATTGCCGCCCACGTCGGACCCCCACTTCCACACATCATGATCGCCGTATTGGCATAAGCTGAAAACAATCGCACGTCCCGTAGCTTCGAGGGCCTTGTGCATCTTCTCATACGCCTCTTTTTCAAGCTCAAACGCTTTTTGGGGATCGCCATTCGACTCTTTCTTCATGACGTCTCCAAAACTGCAGAGATCGTATTTCAGGTAATCAACACCCCATGAAGCGTAGGTTTGGGCATCCTGACTTTCGTGACCGTAGGAACCTTCATATCCGGCACAAGTCTTCGGTCCGGGCGAAGAATATATACCCAGCTTTAGCCCTTTGGAATGCACATAGTTGGCAAGTGCCTTCATATCGGGGAATTTGCTGTTGGCCTGGATTACGCCATGTGCATTGCGCTGCCCTTCCCAGGCATCGTCAATATTCACGTATATGTAGCCTGCATCACGCATTCCGCTGGACACAAGTTCATCCGCCGCGGCCCGGACATCTGCATCCGTAACCTTTCCTGCAAAGTGGTTCCAGCTATTCCAGCCCATAGGCGGAGTTGGTGAGGAATCTGCGGCGGCTGGATGAGCATTCTGTGCGGCAAGTGTTAGCGAGCACAAAAGAGCGGTTCCACAAACGAAAGAACGGTGTCGCATTTTCTTGAAGAAGATATTGAATGATTTCATCACAATTTTCCTTTCTTACACTTTTCGCAGCACCCGTGACCCGACTGTCTGGTGCGTGCATATACGAGGAATTCATTTCGCTCATCGAGCGTGGCCTGCAGCCGAGACCTGCGTGATTCATGTGAGGCGTATCTGGAGATGGCGTTTATCAGAAGCGCGGTTAGCTGTACTCAAATCCCCGGTTGTACATCAGCGACCGACGAACCTCATCTCCCTTTTCCCGTACATCCCAGGCACAAGGCGGCAATAGTGCGAGTTGCCTAGGGCAGAGAAATCCCTGATTGTTCAAATTGCGTTTCAGCAGATGCTACTTATCTGCGCGCGGAGAGATGAGTCGCGCGGGACATTCACTGACAGCGAACCGGCCTTCCGGATACCAGTAGCTGACCGGGTGTATCCAGCCAGGCTTGCGGTATCCGAGCATATTCGCTGCCAGTGAGCCAAGAGCATTGCTATTCATGTGGACACAAAGAAAGCTCGTGCTACCACACCAGTTTGGCTGCTATCTGAACCTCTCGCGGAACGTTGCTCTGCCCCGAAGGCCCTCGAAGAATCTCACCGAGGGTGATGTCATGAGCGTTTGAGTCATAGCCTTCTTGCCATAGCGGGTGATTCAGGACGTTGAAGGCTTCCATACGCAGTTGAAGATGCAGCCGGTCCTTGATGGCAAAGTTCTTCGAGAGGTTCACGTCGAACTGATCATCATTCGGGACGCGGACCCCGGAATAGACGAGATTCTGAACTGCCGCATAGGAAGGCGAATATTCGACATTGCGTTCATTGGGGCACGTAAAGCCGCTGTAGTTGTAGGTCTGCCAGAAATTGGTTTTCGACCAGGTTCCATCAGAGTTTTCATACCACTGATCCATGCAGACGCGCGCGCCAACGATAAACCCGTTGGATTTGTCGATATGACGAGGAATGCTGATGCTGCCGAGTTGTTGGGAACTGTTGCCTATTGACCAGGGCCAGCCGGTTTCGTGAACATAGAGGCTTCCCAGTTCCCATCCACCGACGACGGTGTCGACCAAGCGATTCGTCCCGCCCAACAAAGCGCGGCCACGGCCCACAGGCAGCATATAAACGCCCGAGATGGTGATGCGGTTGGGCCTATCATTTCCGTCCAGCGATCGGTAAGGAATGCGGTAGACAGTGTCAACCCAGCCTCCACTGTCTATCTGTTTCGACCAGGTCCAGGTACCATGCAAGGTGAGAGTTTTGTTGAATCTGTGCATTGCCGTCAACTGCAGAGAGTTATACGCGCTCTGGCCCTCGTTCTGCTGGTATTCGCTGACGTCCTGAAACTGCGGGTAAGGACGGTGCAGCGTCAGGGGGCTGAGAGTCGGACTGGTATCGTATCCAGAACCGGCGAACGCTGAGATGCCGTAGAAGGGATTTTGTTGACGATTGTTGTAGCAGGGATTCGGATTCCCGCCAAGGTCGAGATTGCACGGGACGTAGTCAGATTTCAGTTGGTGATTGATGTTGTCAGACGTGTCGTTATTGTAGGTTCGCGTTCCTACGTAGCCCAGATTCAACGTGGTGTTCTGTCCGAACTGTTGCTCAATGCCGAAAGAGAAATTCCACACGTTGGGAATCTTGTATTTCGGATTCAGATACCACGGGCTCTGCCCCAACCCTGTCTGCAGACCGTTGGAAGCTCCCGGCGGCTGCACGACATTCGTAAACGGAGTCGTAAGATCTACGGCCGGATTTGGATGAATGCCTCCATCCAGGCTCGTGACGACGTTCGTCGTATAGCTGAAGCCAGTAGTGTTTGCGCCCGGTTGCGGATTCTTGAACAACTCTCCGAAACCGCCACGAATGACCGTCTTTGCATTAACCGCGTAGGCAAAACCAACGCGCGGTTGGATGTCGGATTTGTTCAGAGCATAAAGCGAGCGCGGGTTCCTTCCGACACCGAGAAAAGTCGGCCCTCCGCGAATCGTGCCGATCAGTGTATGGTCCACCAGAGGATCGATAGGATTTACCGTGATCGTGTCGAACGTATAGTCCGCACCATTATGGCGTTCGACTGCTGAGGGATTGAAATCCCATCGCACACCCAGATTGAACGTAAGACGGCGAGTGATTTTCCAGTCGTCTTGGAAAAAGGGTGCCCAGTAATGCTGGGACCAATAGGGGCTTTCGTTGAGAGTGACACTCCCACTGCCTGGCAGCCCAAGCAGGAAGTCAGCAATAGGAAATCCAACTCCTGGTTGATTGTCGTTGTAGTACGGTCCCACTGTCCATCCGGTGCCAAAACCGAGACTGAGCCCTCCGTTGTTTTGCTGTGCAGTCTGCATGAAGCGGGCGTCCAGTCCAGCGTGGATTGTATGTTTGTCTTTGATCCATGTGACGGAGGGCAACAGGCTGAACGAATTGTTCACGGTTTGTTGAGGTCCGCTGTTCCCGATCTGGTTGAAGAGA
Source organism: Terriglobales bacterium (assembly GCA_015655195.1). Taxonomy (GTDB): domain Bacteria; phylum Acidobacteriota; class Terriglobia; order Terriglobales; family Acidobacteriaceae; genus Telmatobacter. Next base: position 3,941 of record JAATFM010000046.1, on the reverse strand, counting down.
TTCAAATTGATGACCGGAAACACGTCTTGACCTGCTGGCCCAAACTGATGAACGAGGGAACTTGGCCAGCCCAACGTCGTAGGATCGAACCCGCTCACGCCGCTATAGTTGAAATCCGCCCGAACAATTACGACCGCTCGCAGGTCGAAAAGCAGATTAGGTGTGAAAGTGTGAGTTTCCTCGGCCGCGAAAGTATGGCTGCGGTTCCCATAAGGGTATTCACCGGTAGTAAGAGGAAATGGCAATCCATTGCTGTTGTAGGTTTGGTAGCGCTCCCAGTAGCCATATCGAAGCCAGAATCTATCCTTTGCAGTGACATTCTCATCCCATCGACCGAGCACGTTGCGGTATAGATTGAGTTCGGGGGCAGGGACAACATAGTTGTCCTGGTACGGAGCGACCCCCGGCGTCACAAAATTCGGCTTTGGGAAATAAGAGAGTATCTTCTGCGCGATCGGATTGAGACCGGATCGAATAATGTTCCCGTCGAAGGGGTCGCGAACCCAGTTGCCATTCGAATCCTGACGAACGCTCTTGGGGTTATAGATCGTCAACGGATTGGAAGTACCTTGATAGCCTGTCAGGTACGTTAGCGTGCTGAAGTCTCCATTGATCCACGCAGGATCGGGAACAGACTCTATATCGGTCCCCGGAAATATCTCGTGCCAGTTTTCAAACTGCAACAGGAAGAAAGACTTGTCTCGACCTTTATAGAGCTTTGGCAGGATAATCGGACCATCCAGTTCTCCTCCGTACTGATCGAGCGAATGTTGTGGCTTCTGGTATTGCTTCTTGGTGGTGGCGTAGTCCGGAGTGCCAACAGCTCTCGCAATTACATAGTCGTTCTGCCACGTGTTGGCATCCAGAAAGCTCCGGCGCGCAAATTCATAGACTGTGCCATGCACAGTGTTGGTGCCCGACTTCAAGGTCATGTCCACGACGCCGCCCGCGGTGCGGCCATATTGTGCGTCATAGGGGTTGGTGACGATCTTGAATTCCTGAACCGCGTCGTCGGGAGGAACGTAGCCTTCTTTGGAGTTGCCTGCGTTGTTCGCTGACGAAGCCTCATTGGAAACCCCGTCAATCATGATTTCGTTCTGCCCGGACCCGCCGCCATTGATGGACAGATTCTGCATAACGTAGTCCATGGGGCGTTGATATCCAATGTATCCAGTCCAGATCACTCCCGCGCTCAGAACAGACAACATTTCCGGGTTGCGTCCGTTCAAGGGGAGTTCTGTCACCCGCTCCTTTTCGACGACCTCTCCATTGTCGGCTTTACCGTAATCCAGCAGTGAGTTGGCCGTTACCGTGATGGTCTCTACAGTAGCGCCAACTTTGAGGATGAAGTTGACAGTGGAGGTTTGACCCACCTGCAATGTCAGCCCCGTTCGGACTGTCGTGGCAAAGCCATCGCGCGTGGCCGTGATCTGGTAGCTGCCTGGTTTGAGGTACGGAATCGTGTAGTTGCCCGATTCCGTAGATTCGGTGCTGACATCTACGCCCGTGTCTACGTTATGCACCACGATCTTCGCTTTGGGAATCACAAGACCAGACGTGTCGGCAATGCGACCAGTAAATTCCTGCGCAAATGCAGATGTGGCCACAAAAATAAGGAAAGTTCCAAAAAGCAAACCGGAAAGATAATCTCTGAGAAAATGCGCTCTGGAACTCTTCAGCGGCATCTTCGCATCGCGCTTGTGACCAATTCGAATCATGGTCAGATCGCGGGACAAAGAGAGAATCTTATGTTTTTTTTGAATTGTTGTTGCGCACGTCCACGGTACAACTCGCATGTAGCCTCCTTGCGATGAATCGATAGAAAACTAGGTTTCTACGGGAATAGTCGTCTAGGTAAAAGGAGGAGGTATAACAGTAAAAGTATTGACACTAAAAGCCTTGTGCCGGGATATCCGTCAGGCGTAATTGATTGGATAGCATCGCCTCAAAAAGCGGTTCCAGAAAACTGGACGGAGCCGAAAGGCGGATTTGCTCTGCCGACTGCGCGGAGGATGGCAGAGAAGACGAGAGCAAGGCGAGCTGACGACTGCGATCCACACAGGTCGCCTTCAGCAATCGCTACTTCGAAGTTCAACAACCCTCGCCAGCTGCGCGCCAACCTGGGTGAGCAGAGGTCTGACAAGGTATACTCGTACCGCCCGCTTGGAGCGCTGGCAGCTTAACCCGTAAACAAAGCCGTCGGTGGTAATGATGGAGATCGATAAAATCGATCCTCATCATAAGACCCCGCCTCGACCACTGCTACCAGCAGATTCGCCACTGATGAAACATCCAAACGCTGTCCTGATCACCGGGACCACTTCTCGAACGGCAAACATGCCTACCTCCACACTGACAGCCGAAAACGACGGAGTGTCGTCAGAGAAGGGCACAATCCCTGCTGAAGACGAGATTCAACAAACGCTGCAGCTCATCTTGAAAAGCCCAAGTTTTCAGGATTCGGAGCGGTGCAAGCAGTTTCTGACCTACGTGGTCGAAAACACGATCAGAGGAAAAACGGAATTCCTGAAGGAACGAATCATCGGGATAGAGGTATTTGGACGTGCCGCGGATTATGCGACTGGAGATGACCCCATCGTGAGAGTCCAGGCACGAGAGGTTCGACGGAGACTTCGCCAATACTATGAGAAAGCGGCAAGCCCCGGACCGCGGGTTCGCATAGATCTTCCGACAGGAAGCTACTTACCCACATTCTGCCTCTTATCAGAGCCTTCCCCTCAAGCTGACGTTGTGGATGCCGACAACAATGTGGGACAGCCTTCACTGAAGGCAAGGTACTACCAGGTTGCTATTTTCGCTGCGTTGATTTTGGCGGTTCTGTCCGGAGTAGCTGCGGTACATATTTGGCCTAAACAGCACACTCCTACTATGGAGGAGCGCTTCTGGGCGCCGGCTTTGGGTTCTCGAGAACCGATCTTGATTTGCATTCCACAGCCGGTGGTGTACTTGCCTGACTATAGGCTTTATCAGAGCTACTCATCGGCCAATCCTCAGGTGTTTCGAAGCGTCTATGACAGGATGAGCAAAGTAATTCCCTTCAAAGCGGATGAAAAGCTCAAATGGGGAGATTTTCATCCTGCTGAGGATCTGGGGCTCGGGGTCGGAGATGTATATGCGGCTCAGCTCCTTATGGGGTATCTCGCTGCGAATCATGGGAGAGTTCAGACAAAAATAGGGGCCGACTATACCTTCGATGATCTTCGTAACTCCCCCTCGATTCTGATCGGCGCGTTCAGTAATCCATGGTCCATCATGTTGCTCTCGAAGCTTCGTTTTGCATTTACGCAGGATTACCCCGGCGGTGTCTCCGAGCAAATCCCTAGCGGTAGGCAATGGCATGAAGCTTACGATGCAAACGGACATCTCGTACGGGATTACGCCATCGTCGCTCGCTTGCTTAATTCAGAGACCGGCCAGTTTACAGTTGTGATCGCGGGATCCTGGGCGGCGGGCGCAAGAGCTGCCGCGGAGCTGGTGACGACTCCTGATTCACTCGCACAGCTACTGCAGGCTGCCCCATCTGGATGGGAAAAGAAGAATATCGAAATCGTCCTGGAGGCAGATGTGACAAGTCGCGTTTCCAGTCCACCACACGTCGTTGCTACATACTCCTGGTAGCTGATTGCCTCGGAGGGGCAGTAGAAAGGCGAGCGAAGTATATCTGCCATAGAACATTGGATTGACATACTGCCGAGGCCGTCACAACTTAGGAAAAGTCAGGTGATGGCTTCCATATTTGCGCTCGAAGCAGGCCTGGTTCAGTTTGCGAAGGAGCAGGGCCTGAACCTGCTTTCCGAAATCATTTCCAGCGGGTCAGATAGGTAGCGATAAGTCCCGCTGTTTTCCTGTTCCGAGGTAATCGAAGATCAGACCGCGCTGTGGATTTGGAAATTTTGATGGTGCAATATAAATTATAACGG
>JAATFM010000167.1 GCA_015655195.1 Terriglobales bacterium | reverse complement strand
TGTCATCGTGCAAGTGAACGAGATTGTCGACAGACTTCCGCGCGTCGACATCCCCGCTTCATGGGTCGATGTGGTGGTTGAGGCGGATCGGCCATTCGCAGTGGAGCCGCTCTTTACGCGCGATCCGCGACACATCAGCGAACTGCAGATTCTCGTCGGCATGATGGTGATCCGGGGGATATATGAGCGCCACCAGGTCCACTCACTAAATCACGGAATCGGCTTCGATACGGCGGCGATCGAACTGCTACTGCCAACTTATGGAGAGTCGCTTGGACTGCGGGGCAAGATCTGCGAGCACTGGGCGCTGAATCCGCATCCGACCATGATTCCCGCAATCGAACGCGGATGGGTCAAGGGCATTCATTCCTTCGGTAGTGAAGTCGGGATGGACCAATATATTGCGGCGCGCCCGGATATTTTCTTTACCGGAAGAGATGGCAGCCTGCGCTCGAACCGGGTTTTGTGTCAGCTTGCCGGTCAGTACGCGGTCGACGGATTTATCGGCTCGACGCTACAGATGGATGCCGATGCCAATTCTTCGACGGTCACAGTTGGACGGCTGGCAGGATTCGGGGGCGCGCCAAACATGGGACACGATCCTCATGGACGGCGACACAGTTCCCCCGCATGGCTTGATCTGATTGCGGAGAACAAGCCGATCGTTCGTGGTCGCAAGCTTGTGGTTCAGACCGTAGAAACTTTTCAGAGCGGAGGCGTTCCCGCATTTGTGGAAACACTCGATGCTGTGCAGGTTGGCAAGCAGGCAGGAATGCCAATTGCCCCCATCATGATCTACGGAGATGATGTGAGCCATGTAGTTACCGAGGAGGGTGTCGCGTATCTCTACAGGGCTGAAGGGCAGGAGGAGCGTCGCCGCGCCCTCGCAGCGGTGGCTGGTGTGAGCCCCGTCGGCCTTAAGGCGAACGCATCTGAAACTGCGGAGCTTCGACGCAAGGGAATTGTTGCGTACCCGGAAGATCTTGGAATACAGCGGCTGCAGGCCAAGCGTTCTCTGCTGGCAGCACGAAGCATGGAAGATCTGGTTGCCTGGTCTGGCGGCCTCTATAATCCGCCTGCGCGTTTTCGGAGCTGGTAACGATGGCAAACTTCTCGTCCAACTCGGCTCTTCGAATTCCGTCAAACGATTCGGAGTCTGCAGCGTGGCTAGCGAGCCTTGCCCGGCAGGCGCTAATTGCAGAGGCGGAATTAACGCCCAAGCCTGGCTTGGTCGATCACCGAGGCGCTGGGGCTCACCGTGACCTGTCGCTGACCGTAATGCGACTCTCCGCTGCGGCAATTGAACCCTACTTCCGCGAAATGGCTTTGTTATCCGCTGCTGCTCGCCCCACCCAGGAGATCCGCGAGCAACTCGCGGCGATTGGACGCGACGCGGAGCGCGCCATGTTCAGGGCAACGGGAGGCAGCAATTCTCATAAGGGGGCAATCTGGATCTTGGGTCTTCTCATCTCCGCTGCGGCTATGCGGGGCGATGAGAATCGAGCGGCCTCTGAGATCGCTGCAACCGCCAGGGCCATTGCTTCCTTCGAGGACCGGGCTTCACTCCGGCTCGTGTCACATGGGGATGTCGTAGCGAAGCGATACGGCGCTTCCGGGGCGCGCGGGGAAGCCCTTCAAGGATTTCCTCATGTTGTCGACATTGGCTTGCCGACTCTTCGCCGGAAGCGCGCGAGCGGTGCAACAGAGCAAGTGGCGCGCCTCGACGCGCTGTTGAGCATCGTCGCCCGCCTTGACGACACATGCCTGCTGTACCGGGGCGGTGTAGATGCCCTGATTGCCGCAAAGAAATCTGCATTGGGGGTGGAAAGGGCTGGAGGTGTTGGAACGCAAATTGGAAGACAGCTATTGATGCTCCTCGATCGCCGGTTGTTGGACTTGAAGGTATCGCCAGGCGGCAGCGCGGATCTTCTTGCTGCGTCCATATTTCTCGATGCCCTCGAACGGAAACAAAGCGAGGTCGAAGCTGACGAAAGTTGGCCGGAGGATTTTCATGGAACAGATTGAGTTTGATTATCCAGCGAAGCGAAAGGTGTCCAGGAGAGCCCATGTTGGTGTCGTGGGTTCCGGAGATCTTGAAGTTCTTCTCGAACCTGCCGACGCCGGGAGTTCGCACGTTATTATCCGGACGAGCGTGGATGGCTTTCGGGACACGTGGAAGGCTGTCCTTGACCGCTTCTTCGCGAAGTATGACGGAGTAGTCCGGATTGAGATTAACGACGTGGGAGCAACACCCGGCAGCGTCTTACTGCGTCTGGAGCAGGCAGTGGAGGCGAGTGAGCAATGAGCGACGAAAGATACGATGCAAACTTCATTCATCGACAGAGTTTTATTGAACTGGACGCTCGGGAACGGGCCAAAGCACTCTTCGACCCGGGAACATCGCGTGAGTTAGCCGGCCCGTTTGATCGCATGGAATCGCCATGGCTTCCGATGCAGGGAGTTACACCTCAAGCGGATGACGGATGCGTCGTTATGAAAGGAAAAATCTCGGGACAAGCGGCAGTGGTCGTCGCGCTAGAGGGCGCCTTCCAGGGTGGAAGCATGGGCGAGGTTTCCGGTGCAAAGCTGACGACCGCTCTCGATCTGGCGTGTGCCGACAACGAGAAGGGAATCCCGACCAGCGCGGTCATGCTGCTTGAGACAGGTGGCGTGCGCCTTCAGGAGGCCAACCTCGGATTAGCCGCCATCGCCGAGATCATGGCCTCCATCCTGACATTGAGAAAATATGCCCCGGTGATCTCTATTACTGCCGGCACGGTCGGCTGCTTCGGGGGCATGTCGCTTGCGGCGGGACTGTCAAGCTACATCATCCTCACACGCGAAGCCCGGCTGGGCTTGAATGGTCCTGAAGTGATCGAGCAGGAATCAGGAGTCGACGAATTCGATTCGAGCGACCGTGCGCTTATTTGGGCAATTCACGGTGGGGAGCAGCGATACGCGACCGGCCTGGCCGATGCCTTGGTCGATGACGATACACAGCAGGTTGCCGATGCCGTCAGGCGGTTCATCGCGAAGGGAGTTCCGCCGGTACATCGAAGTTCGCAGGTAGCACTCTATCGCAACCGCATCGCTGCGCTCGATACGTCGCGTCAGTGGGAGCCCAAGGAATTGCGGGCTACCTGGGGAACGAGTAGTTTTGCGGAGGAGAAGCAATGAGTGAATATCTTGGCATTCGGGGAACGGTGTGGTTCCGCGCACTTACTGGGCAGGCTTCTCCCATGCGCGGCGATCCTGGTTCGGTCTTGACTGCAGATGTATCGTTGGGAGAAGACAACACACGATTCCTCTGTGTTGTTCGAGATCCGCATGCGCGTTTTCCTTGCGCGCGGGACGGCCAGGTAGGGCTCGAAGAGGCTTACGCGCTTGCTACCCGTGTTCGTGAAGTTATCGAGCAGGAGACGGGCGCAGTCAAGCGGCCGATCATCGCGATCGTGGATGTGAAGAGTCAGGCCTATGGCAGAAGAGAAGAGACGGCAGCCATCTTTCTTGCCGCGGCGGCGGCAGCAGATGCGTATGGCTCGGCGAGGCTCGCGGGTCACCCGGTCATTACATTAGTCGTTGGTCATGCGCTCTCCGGTGGCTTCCTCACGCACGGCTACCAGGCCAATCGGATTCTTGCATTTGACGACGATGGCGTCATGATTCATGCCATGCACAAGGAGGCTGCGGCGAGGATCACGCGCCGCTCGGTCGAGAACCTTGAAAAGCTCGGCAGGACTATTGCGCCCCTGTCCTACGATATTCGGGACTATGCGAAGCTTGGTCTCCTGCACAAGCTTCTTCATGTTGACAGTCCTGAGAATCCGTCGCAACAGGAGATTCAGAATGTACGCGATGAACTGATCGCGGCCATCGACGATGCCCGCCATAGTCCTGTCGACCTCCGCAATCGATTGCAGTCAAAGGAAGCGCGGGAAACAAGAAAAGCTTCGATTCTGACCCGCACTATTCTCGAAGCGCAGTGGGCGGAAGAGCAGGTTCATTGAAAATGGTCACGATCCTGGCCAACGCGCTCGTGCCGATATTTATGGGCCTGCTGCTTGGGTACGTCGCAGGCCTGCGAAGGATTGTCGATAACGGAAATGTGAAAAGTCTTATCACTTTTGTGATGAGCTTTGCGCTTCCGTGTTCCTTGTTTGTAACTATCGCTCGGACGCCGCATCGTCTTTTGTGGAGCCAGGGAAACGTCGCGGTGGCGTTTGCAATTATCTACTTCGTGGTCTTTGGCCTGACGCACCTGGCGGCGCAGCACGTGGGTAAAAACAGCGCCGCAGACAGTACAGTTCTGGCATTGACGCTTGGATTTCCCAATGGCGCCGCAGTAGGGCTGCCGCTTCTCTTGTCTGCGTATGGCAATGACGCTGTTGTAAGCGTGGCCGTTTCCATTGCGGTTGGCTCCATCACCGTTTCGCCGATCACGCTGGCGATTCTCGAAGGCAGCACTGAGGAGGGGAAGGCACTATCCCCAGCGACGCGGATTCGTACTTCGGCATGGAAAGCAATCAAGAAACCCGTGGTCTGGGCGCCAGTGCTGGGTGTTTTCGCAGTCGCAATAGATTTCGATATGCCGACCTATGTGGAGAGGAGCCTCACGGTTCTTGGCAGCGCGACCGCGGGGGCGGCATTGTTTCTTACAGGACTGGTTGTGTCTGCCCAGCGCTTCAAATTCACCTGGAGCGTGGGCTGGTCAGTCTTCACCAAGAACCTTCTCCAGCCGGCCCTTGGCCTTCTGATTGCCAGATCTCTCAGCCTGCCGCTTGAAGCGACTCGTTCTGTTGTGCTGATCAGCGCCATTCCGTGTGGCTTCTTCGGAATCGTGTTCGGGAAAGGCTTCGACGCAACGCCGGAGGTTGCCAGTTCAAGTTTGATAGCCAGCTATGTCATCGGGATCTTCACGCTCGCCGGATGGATCATCTTCCTCAGCCACTTGACCTGATCTGACGTGCTCCCATGGATAGGTGTGCATGAAAAATGCGAACTTCGTTCGATCTGCCATGACACGATACAAACCATTATCGAGAAGGAGCAACAAGGTGAACAGATCAATGATTAAACGTGTAGCACGAGGGGTATCACAATTCCTCTGTGCTGTGTTGTTGCTATCCAGTTGCTACATCCTCTCTGTCCAAACCGACACGCATTGTGTTCGAAATATCGTGCTGATACATGGGGCCTGGGCTAACGGGCCGGGTTGGAAGGGCGTCTACGACATTCTTGTAAAGGATGGCTTTCGTGTCAGTATTGTTCAGGAGCCAGAAATATCGTTCGAGGACGATGTTACCGCCACCAAACGCATCCTTGCTCTGCAGGATGGACCATGCATCCTCGTTGCCCATAGCTATGGGGAAGCAGTCATTACCGAATCGCGAGTATTTCGCGGCTGATCTATCTGAGGAGCAGGCTGCTTTCGGAGCGCATTCCCAAGTGTTGATTGCGGATGTGAATTTCCACGCAACCATCACCACAGCGGCGTGGAGAAGTAAGCCAGGTTGGGTGGCCGTGGCGACAAAGGACAGGACCATTAGCCCTGATCTGGAACGGTGGTACGCCGCACGCGCCAAAAGCCATGTGGTTGAGATTCAAGGCGCCAGCTACTCTATCTGTAAATCGCGTCCTAAAGAAGTGGGCGTGTTAAGAGAAGAAACCGCATGGCACGCACAAGATCAGTAGGAGAATCTATGTCCCAGCGCGAAGCCGCTTCCATTCGGACGCATGACTTATTGGAGATAGATGCAGCGCGGTTTCTCTCAGTTCATGCGTCTGTGCCTCCATGGGCTGAAAAGGAACTGCGAAAAACGCCGTTTGTTATCGTCCGTCGGGGCTGCGGTGAGGGACAGAGCATTCCCGTGGGCATTCGTGGGCCGGAACGGAATCAGCGTTGGGCTACGTTTTGTTCGTCGACGTTAGTGAGAAGTGTCATATCTCCCCCACAACTCCTGAGGCGAGCCGTGCCGAAGCCTCGTGTGGATTCTGTACCTGCCTTTGGTCTGCTGCAGATGCTCGAACATTGCTGGGCAGGTCTTGATTGTCCATGGGGACCAGGAGGGAGCATCGGTTTCGAGTTGGCAACAGGTAGTTATGTAGCGAAACCGGAAAGTGACCTGGACATCGTTGTCTACGCAGAGAGGCGTTTTACCTTAGACGAGGCAAAGTCTCTTTGCGATTCAGCACGCGACCTTGCTGTAGCCGCTGACATTCGCGTCGAAACGCAGACATGCGGCTTCTCTCTGAAAGAATATGCGAGTCAGTGTCCAGCGCCGATCCTTTTACGCACGCTATGCGGGGTTAGGCTGGGGAGTGACCCTTGGTGTGAGGTCGGAGCGCTCATACCCTCCGCGCCAATGGAGTCAAAGGGAGGGTTGAGATGAGCATCGCGTTTCTCTTTCCTGGACAAGGTTCGCAAACTCCGGGGATGTTGCACGCTCTCCCGAATCACCCCGCCGTCGGGCGGACACTCGATGAGGTGAGCGAATGCCTCGGAGCGGATGTTCGGGAACTCGATTCCGAGGTGGCTCTACAATCGTCCGTTTCAGTTCAATTGGCATTGCTTGCTTCCGGCGTTTCAATGGCTCGCGTTCTTGTCGAGGAGGGCATAAAGCCGGAAGCCGTCGCAGGTCTGTCGGTAGGGGCGTTTGCCGCTGCGGTTCAGTGCGGTGTGATCAGCCTCTCCGATTCCGTTCGTTTAGTGAAGCGGCGAGCGGAGATGATGGTGCAGCTGTATCCCACTGGATACGGCCTTGCGGCCATCGTTGGATTGACCGAGAGGCAGGTGTCCAGGCTGGTTGAAGAAGCGCATACAGAACAGGCACCAGTATACGTCGGCAACATCAACTCTCCCCGCCAGATTGTCATCGCCGGTTCCGATGAAGGAATGACAAGAGTGCTGGATGCCGCGCGAAAGAGCGGAGCAAGAAAGGCGGAACGCTTGCGTGTGTCAGTGCCATCCCATTGTCCACTTCTGGAACCGGTGGCGATAGCCTTACGCGAGAGCTTAGCGAAGCTACACTTACAACCGCCCGGCCAGGTTTATGTTGGCAATGTAAGCGCAAGGATACTGCGGACTCCAGAAACGATAGCCGAAGATCTGGCAACCAATATTGCGCACGGTGTTCGCTGGTACGACACGGTAACGGTTTTGGAGGAGTTGGGTTGCCGTCTTTTTCTTGAAATGCCCCCTGGCCATGTTCTGAGCGAACTTGTAAAGGAAAGTATCCCGGGCGTGACGGCACAGGCACTAGGCGAAAGCTCGCTCAATCACGCACTTCGTCTCGCCGCTAGGTATTCGATCCCTTCATAGTCGCCAAAGTTAGAATCTGTAGGCAGCGCGATCCGTGCAATCTCTCGCAAACTCGGAACAAACAATCACGCGGAATCTGTGACATTAGAAGATGATTCGAGAGCGAAGCTCCGGTCGAGTTCAAGACTATTACTGGCCTCTATGCTCGGACCCGACTCAAACGCGCGACTGACATTCGGTCCATCGGGGTAGGCGCCTCGTGCATCCGATGCGCGGCTCCGTTGCAATGATTCAGGCGGCGTCTACTTTGAACCCGGTCGTCGTCTCGACAGCACGGGCCAGCATAGCCGGATTAGATACACCTTGATAGTTCATCCGTAGAGTGTAAGGCGACTCCAGCCTGGCAACTTCGTCCTCCGTCAAGGTAATAGAGAGTGCCGCAATCGCGTCGTCGATGTGCCTGGTCTTGAGCGCGCCCACAATGGGCACGGCAACAACGGGTTTGCTACGCAGCCACGCCAGTGCGACCTGCGCTTGGCTAATGCCCCGTTTAGTGCTTGCTTGATGAGCGCGTTGGCCTGTTCTTGTCAATTGAGAGGGTGTCGATGCATCTCGAATCGGACAAATGTCCGATCAAGTGGGCCTTGTTCCGGGATGATCAATTCGCCATGCGCAGTTGGGCCCGGATGTATACATACTGGACACATCCGGGCTTTCTCGAAGGAGCAGTTATGCCGACATCATCTTGGCAACCGCATCGTTGAAGCCGTTTACCAAGGCGTTGTAGCCTTCTATTCCACCTTCAGCGGCAAAGCGCTGCGGCTTGACGTTTTCGACGATGACTTCCGCAACCCCTGGCTGGGACTGGAGAATCTGAATCGACTCCGCGATAAAGTCGTTGAGCGGCATCGCCGTCGGATCGCTTGCCTGACGAGAACCGGTAAGCTCGGTCTGAACATAAGGCGGCACCAGTTCGATGACCTGTGTCCCTGTCCTCCCCAATTGGTAGCGCAGCGATTCGGTCCAGGAGTGAAGCGCGGCCTTGGTCGCCGAATACACAGGTGCAAACGCCAACGGGGCGAACGCCAGTCCTGACGTCACGTTCATGATGGCCGCGTGGCTCTGCTTCGTAAGATGAGGCAGCAAGGCCGAGGTCAGACGGATGGGACCCAGCAGGTTTGTGGTGATCGTGGCCTCGGGTACCGACAGGTCTTCGGGGTGGTTGACCAGGTCTTCAAGACGCATGATGCCCGAATTGT